>JALSTN010000028.1 GCA_026983735.1 Saprospiraceae bacterium
GATCCGTCTCAGGGATATAAAACCGTTTTTTATGCAAATTAGGCAAAAAACGCCTTCTTGTCTTTCGGTGTGAATGTGAGACATTATTGCCCGTAATGGGTCTTTTTCCGGTCAGTTGACAAATTTTGGACATTATGATTAATGTTTATTTGTTATGATATGAAATGGATAGACTTCATCTTCCATTATGAAATTAAGCAAAATCTGAACTTGTGACTCCGGAAGGACTATCTCCGATGATCATTCCGTGTCCAAGGTCAAAATGTAGCTCCTTCGTGTCTTCGATCCGCCTCGCTCCATCGACCACACTCATCCGCTCCATTCTCTTGTGACTCCGGAAGGATTATCTCCGATGATCATTCCGCGTCCAAGGTCAAAATGTAGCTCCTTCGTGTCTTCGATCCGCTTCGCTCCATCGACCACACTCATCCGCTCCATTCTCTTGTGACTCCGGAAGGATTCGAACCTTCAACCTCCTGATCCGTAGTCAGGTGCTCTATCCAGTTGAGCTACGGGGCCTTGCTTTTTATAAGTAGAAATCAGCACATTTGATGCCTCCTACTCAAAGCGGGTGCAAAGGTAATAAATATTCTACATATACCTACACACGAATACTACTTTTTCTACACATTACATGTCGATAAGTAGATTCTACCCGAAGTCCTATCCAGACTTGACCTATTAAATAAATTCAAATGATATCTAAAGCTTTAACCAAGGTAGTACCTACAAAGGGCATCATTACCCAGAACCACTCCGGTTTAAACATTAGAAATAGAACCATCCCCGCTAATGAAATTAAGAACAACAATGCATAAACGGGTTTAGATATTTTAGCCATAAGTCTTTTGTTTTATTAGAAACACCGCGCAAAAGTAACTCATTTCTCCCTACTACCCAAATCACTTATTAGATAATTCCTCAAAACACAGCAATTCAAAGTAAACTGTTACACGATTAAGCTTAAGATCAGTATTCCTTTACCTCACCGACATGCATTAGATCAATAATGGAAAGGTCAATACATTATTATTTTTGTTTATATCGAAACATGGTGCACCTAAAAATTCCACAAAATATCTTATTGCAGGATGAAATCATCCTTTTATCACCGTGTGAAAACTATGTTATTGCCATTGTTTAACTCAGAATTGCTATTCTACTACAACTCTTTTTGATCTATTAAAATCACAAAATAAACACTCATCTCAATAAATTGATTGCCAAGTTCCATTATAAAACAATAGTTTTAGTAACGAACTGTCCATGATCTTTCTCATCCCCTACCCTTATAAATTCTGAGACTCAGTAAAAATAATACAGCTCATTGATATAGTAATTAGCATGATATATATTCATATAACATATATTCAATATTAGTAATTTGATTAACTTTGTGCCTCCAGCAGGCGATCATGCATCGATTTATTTTTTGTACTTCAAAGACAAACTTCTCTTCTACCTCACTTATATGATTCACAACATCAATACGGACTACATTTGCATCGAGGGCAATATCGGCACAGGGAAAACCTCCTTTGCTACACGTCTTGCCAATGATTTGAACAGTAAACTCATCCTTGAACAGTTTGATGACAACCCATTTCTACCTTATTTCTATGAGAATCCCGATCGATATGCGTTTTCTGTTGAACTCTTTTTTTTAACGGAACGGTTCAAACAATTAGAAGCCGTACTCGCCAATAGAGATCTTTTCTATTCCGGCAATATCGCTGATTACACCTTCCCCAAATCTATGCTTTTCTCAAGGAGTAATCTCTCTGCTGAGGAATATCGATTATTCCAAAACCTGTACCATATCCTTCAAAAAAACATACCGCAACCGTCCCTTTTAATCTATCTACATCGCCCGGTCGGGCAGCTACTCCAAAACATTCAAAAACGAGGCCGCACCTACGAACAAAATATTACGGCAGAGTATTTAATTAAAATTCAAAACACTTATTTTGAGTATTTTCAAAATATTGTTCAATACCCTGCCCTAATCGTTGATGTCACGGAGTTAGATTTTGTCGGGAAAAATGATGACTATCTCCAGCTCAAAGATATTATTTCACGAAAATATTTGCCCGGGTTGCACTCCATTCGCTTAATGTGACCTCAAACAATCAATGGCGTACAATTATCGTTATTAATTAATATCTATATCACAAAAAATTAATACAATGAAGACATTCTTCGCAATCGCACTATTACTTGCCTTTTCTACTTCTTGTTCTCCCGGGGCCATGGACAACTTTCTCAACAGTCTAAATGACGGACAAATAGGACAATCTAAAATCGCCCAAGGACTCAAAGAAGCCCTGCGAAAAGGAGTGGAGAAAGGAGTTCAACAGCTTGCTGTTCAAAATGGATTTTATAAGAGTCCTTACAAAATTTTATTGCCTAAGGAGGCTCAACAAGTTACAGAAAAATTGAGATTTATTCCGGGGTTTACCAATGTTGAAAGCATTGTAATAGAAAAAATAAATCACGCAGCGGAGGACGCCGTCCAACAAGCTAAACCTATATTTGTAGATGCGATCGTCAATATGAGCATTTCAGATGCAATGGCGATTTTAAAAGGTGGAAATGATGCCGCTACCTCCTACTTAGTGCGTTCGACCTCTAATTCGCTTTACAAGGCATTTAACCCTATAATTGTCGAAAGTCTCAACAAATTCGGAGCGTTAGAGTATTGGACAAATGCGGTCACTGCCTACAACAAGATCCCTCTTATCAAAAAAGTAAACCCAAGACTAGATGATTATATAACGCACAAAGCGATGGATGCTCTATTTGACAAGGTCAAAAAAGAAGAGCTTAACATAAGGACTAACCTTCGAGCCAGAACGACCGATTTATTGCGACAAGTTTTTGCTCTACAGGATAAATCCTAATTTATTATAGAATAGATCCTTTACTTTTCGAGGTTTTCTGCTCAACCAAAGAGAGGTCTGTATTCAGACTTTGAATGCATCTCATTGCCCTAACTTCTAATGCGTTTCAAAAACAATAACACATGATCTGAAATAACCAAGTTCAACAAACCTCTGGATGGCTATGTTAATTTGGATATGAAATGGTACATTTGCGGCCAAACAAGCGAAAATAATGTCCGATTTAACCCGAACCCACCACAAATATAAATGGCTTTACCCCTTCCAATGGTTATTGGCAGTAGTGCGTTTGGTGTTGTTTCTTCTCACAGTATGTCTGTACTATTTTCCAGCTTTACTCTTCCATCAATTCAAACCCTTGTCCAAAAAAGCTCGAGCAAATATAAGAAAGAAATGCTTACACACTGCCGTAGCAATAATGGGGTTTGTCTATGATGTGAAAGATGAAAGGCCAAAGGAATTATCCGACAAAAAAGGTTATCTGTATATCTGTAACCATCGGAGTTGGTCAGACCCTTTGATTGCCCTTGGCCTTTTGGATGCCGTCCCGATTAGTAAAGCCGAAGTAAAGGAACTTCCCATTATAGGCGCGGGTATGAGTTTTACCGGTATCGTATATCTCGAACGCATGAATAAAGAGAGCCACAAACAGGTAAGGAAAGAAATTTCCAATGCTCTATCTGCAGGGACAAGCGTACTCATCTTTCCGGAAGGAACTACTTTTACAACCGATGAAACCGGCCTTTTTAAAATAGGCTCTTTCGAACAAGCACTAAATGCCGGCGCTGGAATCATCCCAATGGTAATAGAATACAAAGATCGATATTCCAACTATTGGGACGTACGTTCTATGTGGCAACAATTTGTCGCTCAATGTGGCAAATTATTCAATATTTGTCATGTGTGGATAGGTCCTCCAATTGAAGACCCTTCACTTGATCCGAGAGCTATGAGAGATCATGTTCACCAGTTGATTAATTCCAAAATAAAGCAAATTCAATCGGGATGGAGAAAGGATCTTTGATACTTGGGCTTTACCATTTCATACCAAAATATCCTGTAATGCATCGATAGGTATCGCTCCTGCAAAGCCCTAACTCAAAATTTATAATTCAAGCCCGCGCTGGGTAGGAAGGGGAGTTGGAATAACTTATCATCAGCTCTCAGGGGATTCACAAATAGAATATTATTGCGATTATATGCATTGGTCACACTCAAATTGAGTGACAACTTACTGTATTTCGAAAAGACAAAGATACGCTTTAATGATAGGTCAAGACGATGATAATCCGGGAGTATCCCCCGATTGTAATCCTTGGAGAATACAGGAACAAGATCTCCATTTTCTCTCTTATGATCCTTTGTCAAATCCGTAAACACTTCTCGTTCTGTGAACCCATAAAGTTTTGTAAATCGAAATCCCGAACCAAAATTCCATCTGGCACCGAATTCCCATGCATCGTTCTTTCCCCATTTATAGGACACTAATATGTTGAGATTATTACGACGGTCAAAGGTGGCAGGATACCGTTGATTACCGTCCTCTCTGAAGACATATCCATGAGAAAATGTACCCCAAAAATACCAATGCGGAAGACTGTATTTGACCAGCAAATCAATTCCATAAGCATCTCCGGTCTCTTGGATAAACTCGGGTTCTTGAGGGGACAGTCTATTGCGATTGAGCGCCATTAACAAGTCATACCTCTTATAATACCCTTCCAGGTTGAGCTCCAGACCTTCCAGTGGATCAAATTCAAATCCGGCGATGAGATGTTTACCTCTCTGAAGAACAGGCGAGGTAATAAATCCAGTAAATAGATTGACAATGTCTCTCTCATTGACCGTGCTCATCAACTGTTGTGAATAAAGACCTCCGGCTGCCTTGAATCGGAAATTATCCAAAATATTGTACTTCAACCCAAAGCGAGGCTCAACTCTTGCACTAGCCAAGGAGGCGTAGTACGTAGGTCGCAATCCCGCTTCTAAAACGAGGTTATAAAATTTAACTTTATACTTGATATATCCTGCAATGATAGTATTGTTAACTGTCTGTTCAAATGTAATATCAAGTGGATTAACAAATTGCAAATAGGTCGTAAATGCTTCGAAGTTCATCCCGTAATTCACTTCGGAATTCTTTCCAAAAAAAGTAAAATTCATATTGGCATCAAAAGAGCGTATACTACTATTCCTAGGTTTTTCGCGCTCGCCTTCAGGCACTGGAATGGACTCACTAATATCGTACTTGGAATATGCGAAAACACCACGCATAATTAGAGAGGAATTGGGTGGAACGAGCTTAAAATTAAGTCCGCCGCCTTTAGAATTCCATCTATAACTTGCAATGGATTTATAATTGACATCATCCGTAAAATTAAATCCAAAAACATTGGCAGAACTTCCTCCATTGGTCTGCAAGGTGAGTTTCCCATAAAGGTCGCTGTAGCGATAGGGTAAACTACCTATGCTATCCACGATGGCATGTTGATACAAATAGGGTGAAGTTTTATCTAATACTGCCTTTTTAGTAGAGAGAAGAAAGGAAAGTGAGCTTCCATTCTCTTCTTTAAACTTCACGATAGGTCCTTCGAAGATAGCCTTAAGTTGAAAAGGGCTAGCGGCAACAGTTCCTCCAAATCGTTTTGTATTGCCGGTTTTAGTTTTTATATCTACTATGGCAGACATTCTTCCACCGTATTCTACCCCAAAGCCTCCGGTTTTAACTTCTGCGGACTTAATAGTTTCTGTTTCAAATACAGAGAAAAACCCAATAGAATGAAAAGGATTAAATATCGTCATTCCATCTAAAAGAATCTTATTTTGGATAGGACTTCCCCCACGAATATAAATCTGACCACCTTGAGCACCTGTTGAAACCACACCGGGTAGGATTCGCAAATATTGAGCAATGTCCGGCTCTCCCCCTGTAGAAGGGAGGGATTGGATTTGTTTATTGGATATTTTTAAGGTTGAGATTTGCACATTGCGCTTTGCAGTTGTCTTTCTTCCGGAGATCTGCACCGTCTGAAGTTTAACACCGCCCTCATCGAGTAAAATGCGTTTGTAAACAATTCCATGGGGTTTAATCACTACAGGGATAGCCACTGAATCATATCCTACATATTTTACTACGATCGTATATTTGCCTTCCGGAATCTCTGGTAGGACAAAAAATCCATCAAGATCTGTCGTCGCACCGTAAGTCGTTCCTCTAAGGATAACATTGGCATATATTACCGGAGCACCATCCCCTTTATCATAGACATTGCCCCGGATGGTTCCTGTCTTCTGAGCATATAAATTAGTGCCTCCTATAAAAAAAACAACACAGACCCATAACAGTCCACTTCTTAAAGCTCCCATCATATTGCTATCGCGATTAATCGTCATTTGAATTGTTGACCCAAAATGAATACCTATTAATGATTCTAAGTATGAAATGTGTTGCAAAGAAACACAAATTTCTTCTCACTACACATAATCCTCCCTTTAAACGTGTTACTTTTTGTGGCTTTATAAAGGAATACAAACTCACTTTGCAATACTAACGACAATACCGAATAAAAAACTCGCCCAAAGAAGTAATTCATTTAACCTCTATATAAATAAAAATGCAGAAGAGATACCCTGAGGTATCTCTTCTGCGATAAAACGATAGATTGGTAGAAAATTAAATCAGTCAAAAATAATTTTTCTGCCTTTGTTCATTAATGTAGCAACAACAAGCTTGCTTCATTCAGCAAAATACTACAACAAAATCATTTTTCGTGTCAGTGTCTGACCACAGGATTCGAGTTGGTAGTACAACACTCCTGAAGAGAGTTCAGATTTTGATATTACTACTTTATTCAGTCCCTTAACTCCTGATATGCGTTTAATCATTAAAGTCTTACCTGCGATACTTCTCACTGTCAAAGTAGCGTCACCTTCTTTGGGCAGTCTAAATGCGATGACAGTAGAGGCATCAAATGGGTTTGGATAATTCTGGAAGAGGAAAACTTGGTCTTCAGATACTTTTTGATCCTTCTCAAAGAATCGCATCTCTACACTGTATTCCGCCCCATTTTTATCAAAAGCCAATGCAGGGGTTATGCTTGATGTAATCTTCAAAACATCACTTATTCGAGACAAGCTCCTGGCTTTAATTTTTAGTTTGAGAACAGCTTGATCCTCCCTGAGTGTATGTGGACTGGCATCATTCCAGGCAAAGGTCATCAAACCATTTTGCAAATGATTACGACCCATATTTTGACCATTAATTTTAAGGACGTCACTTTGTAGATCCAGGACCTCTACTTTATCAGGGTCAAAGTACAGTGTAAACTGCATCGCTTCCATCTCTTTAAAGTCAGAAGAGAATAATTCTATAGTCGTTTCCTCTCCAGAGAGAAGTTGCTTGTCTGAGATATTCAAAGTTAGAGCTTTTTCGCTTCTGGTTGAACTTCCTGAATGGATATTTGCTTTCGCATCATGCGTGAGATCACCTACTTTTATCGCCATAAAGTCCAAGTCTGTATAACTCTGATCCATTCCATTTAACTCAATGATTTCCGGTGCTTTTTCAGCAAGTGGATTCTTTGGATCCTGGAAGGAATACTGACGGGGAAAGAACCGCCAGGACTTATTATTGGGCATATGGTCTAGTTTACCTAAAATCAATTTGCGCAACAATAAGATGTCAGCAGTAGAGACTGTTTTACTTCCATTGGCATCTGCTGCAAAATAATCATATGGCGAGGTGAAATCTATCTTCCCCAATAGATATTTTTGAATAACTACCAGATCACGTGTATTCACACCGTTCAACGGATCATCTGAGCGACTCGGTTGGAGTGCATAATTACGCCCTTTCTCCAACCCATCAAAACTAAATACTCCATCCGACTTGGTCTTCATCCCCGTGAGATAATCATTGTTCATCAACAAGGTCATTTGTACTTGATCGACTCCTTCTTCCTTTTCATTCATCACCTTCCCTGAAGCCAATGCCAAAAGACCCGGGTTATCCGGACAAATATCCATATTGTCTTGAATGATTACCTTTACAGCGCAGAATGCTTGATTGCCAAACAAGTCTGTCACCCACATTTCTACGTCAAAAGTATCTGCAATACCATTGGCAAGACTATCACATGTATAGGTTCTAAATTTATCATTGACATCTTTTGAAAATGAAAACTTCAATAAGCTATCCGGTGTGCAATTATCAAAACTACCTATATTGAAATCCGATGCCCATATTTGAATGGCCTTAGAATTATTCATCAAAGTAGTTACAACACCACTACGACAATAGGGGGTAGGATCTTTTTCATCCAGCACATCGATATTAAAGGAACATCTACCGATGTTTCCGCATTGGTCTTCTACTTTCCAGGTGAATCTATGGTGTCCGGCAGGGACGGTATCATTGGATATCTGGCCTATTCCATTAATATCGACAGAACCATCTCGACCGAGATCTATTTCATAGCTCCAAATCAATTCATTGGCCGGGGTACAGTCATCTGTAGCAGCCCCAGTTAGGTTTAGTTCCAAAGCACAGTTTGCATCAGCCGTCAATTTTAAGTCTTTGCAAGAAGCTGCATCTATAATAGGTGCTTTAGAATTCTTAATTAATATAGTCTGTGTATAAGTCCATTGGCCTTTTCCTGAATTCGGATGATCCCTATCAAACTGACACCAATCAATGACCGTCCATGTTCTAATTATTTTTATACATACATCCTTCTCCGGGGTATTATGAAATACTTGATCTTTATACCCGACTACAATATTCGCACAAGCATCATTTGACTTGGCTTGTGGTCGTTTAGGCGTAGTAGCCAATAAATCCGGTGCTGCATCTGCAACAGAACATCCATTGACAGAAACTGTCTTTGGACTTGGCCATGCGATATCCTTGGCAGAAAATGGATTGGAATTGTCAATATATATATATTGATCGCAAGAGTCTTTCAACCCTCCTGCGTCTTCAGCGACCCATCTTCGTACTACGTATCCTATTCCGCATACGGTTGTATCCGCAGCGACAATACGATGGGTGATACTAGCACCACCACAAACGTCGGTTACGGTAGCTCTACCTGTCAGGTTAAGATCCGTGTAGTCCTGCCCACACTGAATATGTTTATCTGCCGGGCAAGCTAAAGTCGGAGCAATTTTATCTTGGACATTGACTTCTACCATACACTCGCTAAAATTACCCAACTTATCGTACACTCTGAATACTACCATAATGGGATTATTGGCTACATCTTCACAACAAAACTGTACGAATGGACCAAATTGAGTGTTGCCGGGAATGTTGCAATTGTCTGTCATTCGTCTCACGACCATGCGGTCCAGCATACAGTTGTCATAACTTCCATCATCTACAGATTCGGCGTATAGTTTAGCCTCTCCTGACGCATTCAAGCCCACAATCGTATGATGGTCACAAATAGCTACAGGTGTCCTTGTATCTTTCACATAAATATCAAATTGGCAAGTATCTTTATTGCCACATGCATCTGTAAAAATATAGTATAACCAGTTACATCCCTGCGGCATTCCGGTTACTCTATAGATAGGCAAACCGGTTGCAGGATCCGTTCCTACTCTTGGGACCTCAGTACCCGGCAAATTATCCGGTGTACAATCCTCCGGTGAAATCGCAGCTTTATGGTAGACCTTGTACGTCCAATCAGAACACTCCGCCAAGACATATACATTTTTTGTATCGTTAGCGGGGGGATTGGAATTAGCTATTGGAACAGGTGCCAAGAAGGAGGCCGTACAGTTATAGTAATCCGTACCGATGGTATCCGCAGGTACACCATGTCTACCCGGACAAGACAAAGTCGGCGCCTTATTATCTACTACTTTTATTATCTGTAAGGTATCCCTTAAAGTTCCCGTACACCAGTCGAATACTTTCCAAACCCGCAGTAATTTGTACGCATTTCCACATATGGGAAGTTTGCTATCTCTATACGTTACTGCTATATGATCACAACTGACACCGGTGGGGTATCCTGTCCCGATTAATCCTCCTTTAGGAAATGGGGATGGGTTGCCATTGGGTAATGGGTTCCATCCGAATGGATGAGTTACATCTCCTGCAGCATCACACTCCAAGTGCCGATTGTGTCCGGGACGACCATCCCAGTTAATGGGAAAGTTAATTGCGGATACATCTCCTCTCGTTACTTTAATCGTATCTACACATTGACTCATGTTGCCATATTTATCTGTGGCTTTCCAATGCCTTACAATTAAAGCATAGTAATCTGTCGCACAGCCAAACTTCGTATAGTCATCTCTAAAACTTAGATCTATCGTATCACAAGGATCAAAGCCATCAACTTTGTATTTTCCATCTGCATATTTTGTATATGTAGCTCCTGCAGGTAATGGAAAACCTACATCTTCCGGTTCTGTACCCATATCACAACTTGTCACAATTGCTGTATCTGAGCATACTAATTGGGGTATCCACTTATCTTCTACCTTTATCTGTCCCCAACAAGAATTACCGGAGCATTTATGCTTTACTGTAAAATTGAGAATCTGCCCTACTTGTGCTTTTGTTACAAGGTTGCCGGGTAAAACAACTCCATTTTGATTAGTTACGATAACTTCATAAGAAGCATCCGGAAATTGTTCTCCTTCCAACACCATAGCAGGGGTAACAACAGCCTGACAAATAGAATCTACAGAGAGATTTACCAAATCATTGCATGCCATATTTATATCCCCTTCTTCTTGTAAATCTAGAGATACAGTTCCTACACCTGCCTCATTGATCGTCAAATTGTATGATGGAGCACCTGCATTCCATTGGACCGTAGCAGAACATCCGGTAGAAGACATAATAATCCCCCCCGTTACGGACCATGTCACACCTGTATGAAACCCTAAAACAGTGTAATTCATCGGTGCTGCTGCACACAAAGTAACATTATTCCCTACAATTTGAAGACCACCGGAATTCGGAACATACCCAGGTTGAAAGTTGGAGGCACAACCGTTCAACGCTAACATTACAGGGATACCATTGTGATTGCCGGAACAATCCATAATATTGGCTATTCCAGTATTGTCTGCATAAGCAACTCCTTGGTCAAAGGTATAATATCCTATCAAACCGGCAGTCCCACATGGAATATTCCCCTGCATATCTGCAGCTACTTCAGCACTTGATCTTGGCGTATTCCATATGGCAACTTCATCAATAGTTCCAGTAAAATAGTCTCCACCCAAAATGAGGCGCTTTCCGATCAATACATCATTGGAATATGTATTCGCAGCATCTATTTGCCCTGAAGCCACAGAAGAATTTACCATCACGCCATTGACATAGAACACATAATTGGCCCCATCATAGGTTACCGCTACATGAGTCCACTGATCAGCCGCAATCGCTGTCCCTGAAGAAACCCAGCTCCATCCGGGAACTGTATTTCTTGTAGCTACAGCCAGCATCCCATTGCGTATTCCCATCTCCCATTCATTTTCCTTATTGATAATGATATTAGTACCGGGATTTGTAATCGCCTTGGGGTAAATCCAAGCTTCCAGCGTTAATTGATTCAGTCCATTAAAATCGATATGATCTGCAATCTGGACAAAATCATTGGTTCCGTCAAAGTCTAAAGCGTTGTTTTGTCCATATGAAATGGTAACCGCCCAACCTAGGATTAAATAAAGTATAAAATTTTTCATTTTTAAATAGTTTTAATCTGACCGATTTAATTATTTGGCGGGGGGCATTGTTAATGAAATGATCATCCGGGAAGAGAGGAGTGCGAACTATTTGCGCCCTCTCTTCCCTTCGATCTTCTAATAACCGTTTTATTGGAGTAACACCATCTTGCGTGTAGCAGAATGTGTAGCTGTTTCTAATCTATAATACAATACACCTGACTTGTTATGATCTTTCATGTCTAATACAATCTCATTGTACCCCTTCTGGTACTGTCCTGTCATTTGTCGTACTACTTTACCGGACATATCAAAAACTGTCAAACTCGCACCTGAAGCTTCCGGCAATACAAATCCGATTGTCGTTGTATGATTGAATGGATTTGGGGTATTCTGAAGCAAGGCAAAAGAAGCAGACTTTTGTTTGCTTGTCCTCAATTCCCATTTCACTTTAAAGTCCTTTCCTTCTTTATCAAATGCCTCCATTGTGGTGACATCTGAATTCATCGCCAATCCTTGAAGTGAAGTCTTGGCCTTGGCCTTTACATGGATATAGAACAAAGGTTCATTGGTTTGTATATCTTTCCCCCCTATTTCATACCAAGACATCGTCACAATACCCTGATTAAGATTTTGAAGCCCTAAGTTCTCCTCAGACAAGCTTAATACTCCAGAAGTAATCCCTACAAACTCGCAGGCTTCCGGCAACTGAATAGTCAATTGAATCCCCTCTATTGACACCTTGGAATCTGAATAAATCGGAATCTGATAATCCTCCCCTGAATTTAGACCATGACTGTTAGTAAATAGGGTCAATTTTTCAGCTGCTCTGGTCTTATTTGCCCCATTCAAGTCGAAAGCTCCATCTCCGGTCAAATCCCCTATTTTTATGGCCATGAAATGGTTGCCCATCATGTCTTTATCCATCTCTGAAATGGATATACTCTCTTTTATAGGCCAGGGACTAAAAGGATCCGGATAGGTATAGTCCTTATCTACGAATCGCCAGGATGGGCTTTTAGCAAACTTATCACTCTTACCCAATATTAATCTCCTAATGGTGACGATATCACCAGAGGAAATAGTATGAGAATTATTAGCATCTGCAGCAATAAATTGATACGGAGAATCAAATACTTCCATCCCTAACAAGTGCTTCTGAATGATTACCAAGTCTCTGGTAGAAACGCCTTTGATATATGCTCCGTTTTTTGTCACTTTTAATGCGTAGGACTCATGCATCGGCACTTCAAATTTGAACGCACCGGTCTGAAGAGTCATCTTTTTGTCTATTAAGTCAATACTGGAATTCGTCAAACTTACCTCAGCATTTTCAATAGCAGTCTCATCCGACATCATTACCCGTCCTGCAATTATTCCTTTAAGGTTCGTATTGCCACCACAAACTCCACTGTTATCCTGCAATAAGACTTTTACTTCACAGTAGTCTTGATTGCCCGCTTCATCCGTTACCCACATTTGAACTGTGTGCAAGGAGTCTGCACCATTAGGACCTAAATCCGAACAGGTAAATATCTTTCCTCTATCTGCAGTATCGGCAGAGAAGGAATACTTCAAGTTGCCATCACTTGTACAATTATCAAAACTTCCAATATTGAAATCATTGGCCCAAATGGCAATTTGCTTTGAACCTTCCATTAGAACGGTTACAATACCTGTGCGACAATATGGTGTAGGCTTCTTTTTGTCCCTTACAACTATCCTCTGGGTACATTTTGTCACATTTCCACATTGGTCCTCCAATGTCCAAGTCATCGTATGTATTCCCTTCGGGACTCTAGTAAATGTAGCCGAGTTTCTATTCCCGGTATAAGTTGTTCCATCTGACCGCTTGAATATATAACTCCATTTAAGATCGTTTACCGGAGTACAATCATCTCTTCCGTCTACAGACAAGGTAATGGTCTTACTACAGGTAGAATCTACAATATCAAAAACCTTAGAGGTACAACCAATAATCTCCGGCTTGATGGTATTGATTATTTTTATTACTTGGACGGTATCCCATTCTTCCTTGGTGCACCAATTCAAGACACTCCATACACGTAGAATTTTAAAACATGCCCCATCGACAAATGAAAATACACGATCTTCATAACTAGCTGCCAACTGTGTACACTTATCAAATGGTGGATAAATGGGTTTACCTAGTCTATCAGGAGACAGGTCCCCTTGACATACATTTGTCAACAGCGTATCCTTTGGAAACTTTATATCCTTTCTCGTAACTGGATGTTGATTGACCACGCGTATTCTTTGAGAACACGTAGCCTTTAGACCACCTTTATCAGTCACCGTAAATACACGCGTATAGGTACCTACCCCACAGCTATTAACAGAGCCATACAATTTATCAGATACCGTCGCACCACAATTATCCAACCATGTCACTGTACCGAAACGCTTATTTAAATTGCCTGATAAATCGATCCCACAGTCAACGGTAGTATCCTTTGGGCAACTTGTAATAATAGGAGGCAATTTGTCCTGTACCGTAACTTTTACTGTACATTGGCTCATATTCCCAGCCTTATCTATTACTTTTAGGATAACCTCTATCTCCTTGCCAATATCATTGCAACAAAACTCTGTATAACCTCTAAATCTTGTATTGTTTCGAACCCGACAATTGTCACTGGTTCTTCTCACCAACATAGTATCCAACATACAGTTATCAAAACTTCCATCATCAAATACAGAAGCCGGGACTTGCACCAAACCTCCTGTCACATCATCTGTCAAGGAAACAACCGTGTGCTTGTCACAAGCCACCGTTGGCTTAATATCATCACGAACATATATATCGTATGCACAACTCGTCACGTGTCCACAATCATCAGTCACGGTATAATAAATCCAATTACATCCCAATGGCAAATTGATTACTTTATAGATGGGCAATCCATCCGGGGTCGTTCCGATTTGTACTATGTTATCTTTAGTAGGGATAGCACCCGGGTCAGGGGTACAGTCATTTGGATTTATCGCTGCCAAGTGACTTACCTCATACGTCCATTTACTACATTCCCCTATAACGTATACTCCATGTGGATCAGGAGCCGGCAGATTTTCTATATTCTGCGGTACAGGAAGCAAATACTCGGCAGTACATGACCATAGTCCTGTTGAAATCGTATCTGCAGCCACAAATCTAGTCCCTGGGCAACTCAACACCGGAGGATCCAAATCCGCTATCTTAATGCGTTGAATGTACTCCAAACGATCCTGAGGATGACACCAGTCCACTATAATCCAATGCCTCAAAAGCTTGAAACCATTTCCACAGATTTCAATCGTATCATCTTCAAAGAAAAACTGTATTTTACCACATAATATACCTTTTGGTGCGCCTGTACCTGTCGCTGTTGTATCGGGAAATCCATTGGGGAATTTAGTCCAAGTCCCATTACAGGCAGGTAAAATTGGTTCTGGTGCATCACCATCCGGATTGATAGAGATTCCATCGTAATGGGGAGGGAGATCTATATCTGCTAGTGTACCGGTCTGAAGATAAATGGTATCAAAACACATCGCCATCAGATTCGCATCATCTATTGCTTTCCATTTTCTATAAATAATAGAAGAGGTATCTGACCCACATCCTTGGTCTACAATGCTATCAGTATAGGTTAGAGTAACATTGCCACATGCATCAATACCCATTGCGATATAAGGCTGCGGTCCATTGGGGTTAAGAATATCTGCTAAAGGAACCGGGAAACCCAAGTTAAGTGGATCAATGTCTTGATTGCATCGTATCAAGGTGTCCTTGCAAGTCAACTCCGGCGCGCGTTTATCTTCTATTAGGACTTGTCCCCAACAGCTGTTTCCGCAGGCTATATTAGTAACGGTAGCAGTCAATTTTTGTCCAATGTAGGCTTTACCAATCGGTGAAGGCACAGGGTTGCCATTGGCATCTGTTATCTTTACCG
>JALSTN010000029.1 GCA_026983735.1 Saprospiraceae bacterium
ATCATTTGATATGGAGAGTTCAGGGGTTTTTTACCCAGCATATGCAGTTGGATAGCCACCATATCTCTAGTGTTAACCCCTTTCAAATACGATCCATCATAAGAGGGTTTAACCGTATAGGTTTCACCGATAGGCACACGATCAAATCCATACTGCCCAAAGGCATCCGTCTTAGTATTGCGAGAGACGCCCCCTGTCAAATCGACAATCACCTCTTCCATTTTAGCTCCATTCTCCAGTTTAATTACCCCGACGATGGAACGATGCAAACTCGACGTGAAGCATACACTATCTTGATCGTGCAATTCAAACTGGCCTACACAAGAGTCAATATTTCCACTTTCGTCCTTAGCATACATCTCGATCTTGAATATCTTCTTAATTCTCCCTCCCAATGAATCACAATTATACACCCGAGTTGTATCCATGAAATCATTCTTATCAAAGGACACCATAATATCGTTCGTATCAGAACAGTTGTCTGACAAACTCCAGAGGAAGTTATGTATTGTCACCTTGATAGAGCCACTGTCCGGTAACACTTGGATATCCTTATGGCACACGATAGACGGAGGAACGGTATCCTTTACCAAAACTCTAACCTGGACAGAATCTGTATTACCACATTCGTCCGTAGCAAAGAAATAGAAGGTTGTCTCCCCCACCGGATATACCCCATCCGCTACATCCAATCCTGCATCTGCATGTGCACTATTATTAGTGATACTTGTTACGCTACAGTTGTCAGTAGCAGTTGCCGTCAATCCCGAAACAAATATCTGACATGAATCCGGATCTAGGAATATTGTAGTATCTGTTACACTAGGCATCAGAACAGGTGCTATCGTATCCAATACTTGAATGACTTGATTATGCATCCATACCCCTGCCATTGTCATCGTATCCAATTGACAACTATCCACTACCGTCCATTTTCTCAAAGTAACCTTACAATAATCCGGTGAGGATCCCGGTGTATCCACAAAGCTAATGCTAACATTCGAGCAGGAAGCTATACTCACATCTACTATGGGCACCCCTGTATGTGTCGTGTCTGTAGCATCACAAGAATCAACCGTAATCGTATCCATAGGCCAGGTAATATTGGCCTCAGTCACAGCAGAATCAATGACAATCGTAATCGTCTGCTTACAACTCATACTATTCCCCAGTGTATCTACAAAGGTAAAGGTGCGCATTACAGTTCCTACATTACAGGCATTGACATTAACCATACTATCCACTTTCATGCTATCTATACCACAGTCGGATGTCGCAGAAGCTGTACCAAACTGGGACAATGGGAATAGCGGTTTATCACAAGTGATCGTCGTATCCGCAGGACAGGTCACATGTATTATAGGCATACTGACTATGATGAGCTGCAAATGTGTCCATTTACCATTGACTCCATCATACTGACAAGAATCCACGACCGTCCAAGTTCTTTCAATGAAGGTACAAGTGTCTGTACCACTACCATTGCACAATGCCATATACATCGTATCCTTGTATGAAATGGTCAACTTATAGCAGCTCGCTTTAGATGTATCCACCGATGGACGACCTGTACTATCCGGTATAGTAGAGGCGCAACTCGGCACTTCGACCGTATCACTAGGCCAAGTAATATCTCTTATTTCTATAGCATTGTTATTGACAATATTAATCGTCTGAGTACAGGAAGCTGAATTGCCTACCGTATCCTCGACGGTAAAGATCCGGAGAACTGTCCCTACATTACAGGTATTAATATTCAATACAGAATCTACATACATCGTGTCTGTGCCACATTGTGATGAAGAAGTTGCCATCCCAAACTGTGAAAGAGGGAACAGTGCTTGATCACATGTAATGGTCGTATCCGCCGGACAATTAATGCTCAACATCGGATTATTTACAATGATAAGTTGAGTCCGCTTAAAGATCCCGCTTCCACTTCCTAACTGGCATGAGTCGATAACCGTCCATTCTCTCTGTATAAAGGTACACGTGTCTGTTCCATTGCAAATTCCGGTGTAAGTCGTATCTACATATGAAATAGATATTCTAAAACACGTAGCAACAGTAGTATCTACCATTGGTCTCCCCGTACTATCCGGAGAAGTAGATGCACAAGCGACTAACATAACTGTATCCGGAGGCCATATTATATCATTGGTGTCAATAGCGCCAGGATTATTGATCGTTATCAATTGCTCACAGGTCATGACATTGCCGGCTGTATCGACAGCTCGAATCGTTCTACGTATGGTTCCGATATTACAAATATTTAAGTCATAGATAGAATCCATGATTACAGAATCAATTGCACAATTATCTGTGGCAGATAACACTCCGAAGATATTGAGATTGCTGAGGTCCATATCGCATGAAATGGTCGTATCTCCGGGACAATTGACTTCTGGCTTCTGATTATCCCGCACTGTGATTAACATATCATCTGTCGCCGTATGCCCACAGGAATCGGTCACTGTAAAAGTAACCTTAGTAGTCCCGACAGGATAAACGTCACTAGCATCTGCACCACCCATATTGTAATCGTTTACAATCATAGGAGCATCTGTACACATACCTACAGAAACTGCCTGTAGACGTACAAAGGCACTACAGCTATCCTTGCCATTATCAACAGTAATGTCATCCGGAGCAGTAACGACCGGAGCGGAAGAATTGTGCAATAGAAGAATCTGATCAAAGGTGTATGCCGTATCATTTTCACAATGATTCACTACGGTCCACCTTCTTCTTACTGCACTACATGCATCTGCAGGATTTGAAACATCAGTATCAGCATAGGTCTTCGTAACTTCTCCGCAATACTCTCCTTTCCAAGTGGCTACCCCGGTAATCGTAGTATCTGTACTTTGGTTGCACCCAGTCAACACAACAGTATCCTTTGGCCAGATGATGCTATCTTCATTAAACTTATTGTCGATAATAATATACTGCGTATCCATAGCAAAAGTATCCCGACCATGAAAGTATAGATTTACCCTCCACACCCTTGACACCACCGTACACCTGTAGGGATCTTGCTTCCCGTCTAGGATGGTATCCATATAGAGAACTTGAGATGAATCCAGTTTACAATCCTTTGTATCCGGCGTCCCAAAAATGGAGGTATCCAAAGAAGCATGACAGTCATAGATTACAGAGTCTTTCGGAAACTTCACGCAGGGAATATCAAATGGACAACAATCCATTCCACTGTTATCCTGAACGACAATTTGTACGGTACAGCAGGATTGATTACCATTAATATCTGTGACACACATTTCTACATTATGAATACCGTCATCTCCACACTGGTACATCACAGATCTTACTGTAGTATCTTTTCCTATGGAATATTTCAATGGGTACCCACAAGGATGGCTACTCCCATCATCTAAGTCCTTAGCCCAGACTTCTATCATTTTAGCATCACAATTGCCATCTCCATCTAAATCCATTGGGTTGAGGTTCACTACGATATTCTTACAATAAGCGGTAGGTGCCTTACAGTTCTTTATTTCGAATTTTTGTATACAAGTTACTGTATTTCCACAACGATCCTTGAACTGCCACAAAATACTATGCTTTCCAACAGGATAATTTTTAGTAAATGTAGCCGTTCCTCCAATACCGGTATTGGTGTAATCAACACTTCCATCTCTGTCCAAGTCAATCTGATACTCCCATTGCAGGTCATCATTAGGAGTACAATCATCCTTAGCAGAAGCGGTCAACTCTAAAGGACCTCCCTTGCATTCAGCATCATATGTACAAGTAGAAACAGGACTACAGTCTGAAGTAATGATTGGGTTTACATTATCAATCACCTTGATTAACTGATCGTGATACCAACGGCGGTAGAACCCTTTATCATCCTTATGACACCAGTCTATAACTGTCCATTTACGTACAATTTTATAGCATACATCACTATTTGCTATGAATCTGTAGACTTCATCCACGTAATTTGCGGCAACTAACGAACATTCATCTTCGTTTCTAAATGTGGGCTTATCATAACCCGGTGGCAGATTCGAAGGAACATTAAAGTTTGAATCACAGGAATTGGTCTCATAGTCTAAGGGCCAAGTGATATCATTCTCGTTAAAAGGTGTGGGGTCATAAAAATATATATATTGGACACAAGCGTCTTGTTGCCCTCCCGAATTTATCGCTTGAAAAATTCGTGTAATGTAACCTAATCCACACTGATCTCTATTGTCAATATAGCGTTCCTTGACTTTCACATCACAATTACCTTGTGCCAATCCGTCCGTAAAAGTCTTTTCCTTCAAAGGAGTTTTTCTATTGCAATTCCTTAGCACATTGCCATACGGACCGTACAAGGTATGCTCCTGAATGTCATTCTTATCGGTTACTACTTTTCCAAAGTATTTGTCCAAACTATCGATTTCAAACTTATATGTACAAGGTACTCGAAGGCAAGCCGGACATGTGATTGTAGGGGGAATCTTATTCTGGACTTCTACACGTACCATACAGTCATTGTAGTTGCCTGCGGCATCCCAAACACGGAAAATAACCCTTACAGAATCTCCTACATCCGCACAACAAAATTCAACGAAGGAGGAAAAACCTTTTTGCACACCACATGCTGCACCTTCATCCATACGTTGGACTGCCATAGAATCTATAGCACAATCATCATAACTCCCTGCATCGAGGGCATTAGCATATAGATGCACAACACCGTTTTCATTGAGGGATATCGTAGTCAGAGAAGTACAAACCGCAACCGGTGGAATATTATCTTCGACTTTGATCATTATTTCACACGAATCCTGATTGTAACATCCGTCATACACCCGGTAAGTAACTTTATTGACCCCTAAAGGAAGTTGAATACGAGTAGCTCTTTTCATATCGGAGATAAATCCTCCCGGATAGGTTGCGGTAACTATAATTTTATCCGAACAATTATCTGATGTTTGAGGGACGGGCAACCATACATCTCCGGCACACTGATAACCCCCTTTGGTAGTAACAGTCATATTATCAGGGCACACGATCGTCGGTGCCGTAGTATCCGCTATCTCAATTTGTTGATTGTACACTTTTCGAACAAAAGTAGTATCGCATTTGAGTTCGAATACATACCATATTCTTTGATATTTCTTGACACATCCAGTCGTCCCCAAATCTATATCTACATATCCCGAACTGACATTACAATAGAATGGAAAGTCCGGATACAATGGATATCCATTGTACATCGGCACCCCAACAGACACAGCATCCGGGTGCCCCTTGGCATCTTCTTTATATGCTTTACAGATCAGTGGATTCCCCAAGGCATTGGTTCTGCTCGGTGGCCTTTGTAATGAATCAAAGTTAACCCGCTTTAGATAAATCGTCTGAGTACACGGAGCAGAAGTATTCCCATATTTATCCTTCGCGACGTACGTTCTGGTAATCTTCTTCAAAAAGACATCGTCACAGATTGGTTCGATTTTCTCATCTAAAACAGTTACAATAGGAGAAGGATCGCAATTGTCATGTACTCTCGGCCCTTGATACTTTCTAAAGACAACACAACTTAAAGTATCATCAAAACACTCAATGATAGGGGGTAGTTTATCTTCAACCGTCACCTTAGCCCAGCAGGAGTTGCCCGAACAAGTATTGATAACTTTAGCCGTCAACATCTGTCCCACATGATCGCAAGTAGCAATATTCCCAGCTATCGGATTACCATTAGCATCCGTCAGCATCACTGCAAATGAGTTGTAGTCATATCCATTTCCTTGAAGAAGACCTCTAGGAGTGATTACAGCACGCCCCAATGAATCCAATGAGACCTGAACAAAAGAACGACAGTTTACCTGTTGTGCCGGTTGGGCACCAACAACTACATCATAAGAAGCCGGCTCAAGACACTGCCCGGGTGCCTGCACCACCAAATTCAATTGAAAGGGTCCTCCTGCGACATTATTCCACTGCACTTGTACCTGTGATTGATTATCCGGCCCGACAATACTTCCGCCAGCACTTAATGTCCAGTGGTAAGTTGCGCCTGCAATTGGATCGGTATGAAAATCCTGTAATGACCCTTTGCAAGCTGCACTTAAGCCGTATATTTTGGGTGCACTATAGTACCGCGCCGGACTATGCAATGTCAGTCTATTCCCAAATTCATTCTCAAATACAATGGTAAAGGGCTGCCCATCTATTGATATCGCATTCAAAGAATAAAAACTGGAATACGAGTTGATTACCGTTTCCACCGGCAACAATCCGGCAGGGCCTGTAGCGATAGGAGTAGGTGGCGCTGGTGGTGCAGGGCTTGTCGTACTATACAATCCGCTTACACTATGAATAAACCACGATTGCGCAGTTGGGCCTAAAATGGTAATCTCCTCTCGGAATTGTCCATCATCCGGTGTAGTCGCATTGTATAAACAAAATGGATCAGAGGTGACTTCTGCCAAAAATACTAGTGCAGGGTCAGAATCATCTTCATCCATCCCAGCAGGGGCATTGGTCAAATTATCCGTGGCCCCACCGGGCTCTCCACCCGGGTCATTGGTCGGATCTGCATCTGGTGTAGAGTCGATATCCGGCTCTTTTTTCCCTTTTTCGTCAGTAGCACTTTCTATCTCAGCGACGTTCACCAAGGTCCCGGGACGTGCATCCTGTCTGACCACTAAATCAATCCGTACTTCTATAGAATCTCCGGGTAAAACCCCCCCCTGGGGAACAATGCCATTGACTGTGTTCATCACCTTGTGATACACCTTATCAATATCCGTAGGCTTCCACCCAAATCCGGATAAAAAGTCAAACCCCCTCGGGATATAATCTACAATATTGATATTATCAGCAGGGATGGTTCCCTGGTTAATAATTTGGATATAGAAAGGAACAGTATCTCCTCGATTTACCAATGTCCTATGTGTGTATTTTCTTAAAGCCAGATCAAACCATTTGGCACTGGTCACACCTACATCGTGGTCATCTTCATCGGTGCCGTCTCTCTTGTCAACCACATCATCTTCCAATGGGTCATTATCCCGAATACTATCAGGGGTAGAATCAAAATCTGAGACAGGATTCCCCGAGGCATCCGAAGCATAAACAATTTCTGCCGCATTGGTCTGCGGAATATCCTTAAATGCTTGTAAATACTTAGTCTTAATTTTTATACTTTTCTCCTCTCCAGGTAAGAGTGTACCCGCCACATCATAGTAATACGTCGAGTCATTAACTTTGACCCATCCTTCCGAAGCAGCTGTATCAGGAGCCCTTAGCCCGATAGGAAAATATTCCATGATTCGGATGTTACTAGCTGCTATATTCCCTTGATTGAACACCCGAATAGTAAATTCTACAATATTATCTTGCCTTATATTCCCAATAGTATTGCCATTGCTCTTTAGCAAGGCCAAGTCGAAAATGGGCACATAGGCCGGATCCTGATCATCTTCATCAACAAGACCATGATCGTCTATCCTATCATTGGTATTATCATCCGGATTACCTCCTATATCATTATTTGGATCGTCATCGGGTGTCGAATCAAAATCTCGATCAGACCAATCAACATTTCCACTTCCCTTCACACTCATAATTTCAGCATAATTCAACAAATTTGCAGCGGTTGCACGACTGGAAACTTGTACAGTTAAACGAATGGAAGCCATTGCACCCGGTTGTAGGGGTTCTACCATTTCATACTGATAAAAATCTCCATAACTAGACCAACCCGTATTTTTGCTCGGTATAAAATCGTAGCCCTCCGGCAAATAATCAACCAACGTGTATCCTTCGACCGGTACATTCCCTTGATTGTATACTTCAAGGGTGAAGATAACCTCTTGATTGACTTTGACAGGCGTACTTACATCAACGGTCTTCAACAACGCCAAATCCATAATGGGCACACGAGCCGGATCCTGATCATCCTCATCTAGCGTACCACTATCTGTAATCAAATCATCTGTAGAAGTACCAACCTCTCCTCCCAGATCATTAGTAGGGTCCATATCATAATGAGAATCAACATCATTCGCCGGTTGGCCTTTGTCGTCCCAAGCTGCACTTATTTCTGCAATATTGTCAATGTTGTCCAGGGTTGCGCTCCCTTTCAGCTTTACTTTTAATGGGATCTGAATAGACTGCCCGGCAGGTAGAGCATCTACAACAGTGTATTGCAGTAAACCTCCTGTGGATATCCAGCCCATATTGAGGGCAGGGACAAACTCAAGTCCTTCCGGCAAGTAATCTGTAACTTCAAACTTGCTAGCTGTTACTTCCCCTTGATTAAACACTTCTATATCGAATTGTACGATCTCACCTGGCTTTACAGGTGCACTTGGCACTGTTTTTCTCAATGCCAAGTCAAATACTTTTGGATCCACCGGTGGAGGAGTCCTATCTTTGGGCATTAACCCTATATCATAACTATATACATTGGAACCTCGTCCATCGACGTGAACAGAGATCCCGGGTTGTCCGGCAAATTCAGAACAAGTTGGAGTATTGAATAATTCTCCATCAGAGTCATTCTCGTCGGATAATGTCCCCTGCCCCTTGTCTGCTATAGTCAGTTTGTATTGTTTACCTGACAGGGTAAAACTATTATCTGCCGGGTCGTAAACATCACCTCCGATTAGAATATAATAATCAGTATTATGCTGTAATCCGTCCATCAGACCATCTCCATCAGAGTCAATATTACTTTCATTGAAAATATAGCGACCATTGGAATCGGTAACTGTCTTTCCTATAAGATGACATTGACTATCATATAACGCTAGTGATACACCCACTACCGGCAATTCATCCGGGTCTTGGACCCCATTCATATTATCATCAAACCACACATAATCCCCTATTTCAATAGCAGCATCTTGCATAAGGAATTCCACGTCCCCTATCCCGGAGGCCTTGCCAAAATACTGAGCACCTCGACCGTAGAGCTCCAATGCCCCTTGTAATTTTCCATTCTTTACGCTGTATCTCTGGATACCCCCTACGAAAGTGCTATATTCAGGGTCAAATACAGCATTCACCACATTATCAAATCCCGATACAGTAGCTACTGCTCCTACGGATACTTCGGGGTGATAAAATGGCCCTAGGATCCAGTAATCCTCACCAAAAAATTCGCCACCTCCTGGTCCTTGGTGATTCCTTATACCACTTCCATGATAGGCTCCGACACTTCCATTTGACTCCATCGTCCATGTTCCATCAGCATTAGGCGATGCAATGAGAATATCCCCATTCTGAGTGATTAATTGGGTAGATTTACAATATCGATCTCCTTTGCGATCTGCTATCCCTAAAATCATATATCCTTCATCAGTAAATGCAAGACTCGTCAACCAACTCTGGGTTTGATCCTGCTCTGAAGTACTATTGGTCCAAAAGGCCTTAGGAAAACTTGTGCTCAACACTTCCTTAAATTGCCCATCCTCAAGATTTAACGAATATACATGGAGCGACAGATCATTCTCATCTTTTGATGTTTCTGCTGTACAAGTTACTCCTACATACAATTTACCTCGATATGCTTCCAATGCAAATGGATGAGAGATCCCACCCGAGCAAGCCGGATGAGGAATATAAAACTCCCTTGTAGTAGCGATGCTAGGGTTAGTACTTGACATCTCAACAACAGAGTGTCCTGAAATATTTATGACATACAACTTGCTCTCATCTTCTGACAAGGCCAATTCTCCAAGTCCTAATCTCCCCGCTTGTGCTCCATATGTACATTTATCTGCATCCGCCTCTTCCAAAGGTTCCACTACAATACCCAAATCAGTCAAAGTAGCATATCGAGCTACCGAAGGATTATTAATATCCTGCAGATCAATCTTATATATTGCATCGTGTTTTCCGTCTTTCAGCCAAGCGTATTGTTTTATATACGCTGCCGCAAATAATGATCGTGTCGTCCGCTTCCATGCCAAAGAACGGACAGCACCCAAATCTTTGTTAAGTATCAAGGGACGCTTAGCACTTGAACTATTAAAGTCTCCCCTAACCTCATATAGACAAGCAGTATTTTGAGCCAACACATCATTTCCTTTCACTAATAGAGATACAATCATGGGAGGAACATCACCACCTGGATTCAACCTTGCTTCCGTAACACCAAGTTTTATCCCGCATGAAGGAGCGTTAATATTCCTTACAATTAAATTATTGCCTGCACTTGCATTTGTAGGCATCCAATATTGCGGAAGAACAAATTCAAGACGATAGGGATGTCCATCTTCTAAATGGTCTAATACAAATCTGCCGTCTTCATTGGTTATGCTTGATTCCACTAAGGCACCATTGGTGTCATACACCTTAACTTCAATATCCGGAACCCCTCCTTCGGGAACATTCAGATCTCCGGAATAATCCAAATCCTCGAATACTATTCCCTTAATTTGTGAGGAGACAGGGATGCATTGGGTCCATGCGCTCCCGTAAATGGCAGATAATAATAATAGGCTCAATGTAAGCCCTCGCCTAAGTTTTGATTGTAGTAATGATAGTAACATGTTCATGGTTTTTGTAATAGTTTTACGTTTTCTCATTGTAGTAATCCTAGTCTGTTATCTAATACAATAACACCACTCCACGCATGTCAACATATTCATTACATTGACAGGCGAAGCCAATAGGTCTATCATCCTTATTCTCAGATTGGAAACAGAAGTGCTCAGGTCAAAACACACTCCTTAGTGGTGCAAAAGTAAGAACTAATCTTGAAAACTAAATAATAATATAAAAATATTATCTATGTATACATATAATTATTAGCAATATAAATATTAAAATATTTCAAATATGATGTCATATTATATTAATTAATAATGCATTATCTATTATACACCAGTATATTAAAACGCATATAAGCAAATTAATGACACTTATGCTCTAATGTTGACTTTTTTATACCTTGCATTAAAGTCAACTAATGAACAATTGGTCGGAACCCTTCAGATCAGTGCTTGCTTTTAAGTAGTATTTCAGTGGCACTTCTAAATACTTAACCCAAATTGTGCAAAAGATTTCGCATCGAGGGGGTTTTTGGTAATAACAGCAAGTATTTCGCCAAGGAGGCATAGCGGGGGATGACGACTAGGGGAAGAAATCAAAATATATCTCAGTAGAACAACAATTTAGGTTAAGCGACGACAATAATTCTAATGCAGACTGAGAAATAAAAAGGACACTTGGCCGAAAGAAAAGGTTACAGGGATACTTCCATAATGATATAAATAAAAAAAGCAGCTTAAAAAAAGCTGCTTTTTATTGTATATCGGGTCTCCCTAAATCTTTATGAACCTGGAAAGGTAAATTTGGCCTGTATGCGTATTTTTAAACTGTAAGAGATACATTCCGGGAGACAAATTACTCACTGGAACAATCATTCTCTTTTCCGAAACAAATTTAGGTATCACCTCGTTCAATGCAAGGCCCATCAATGAAACAATGGAAACACGATAATTTTTCATGTCGGTAGAAGGATTCGGCAAAGAAACTTCCATAGCCTCGGACACCGGATTAGGTTGGACTACCAATGACCCAATTCTACTTGCATTATCAACTGCAGTCACACATTCATTATAATGAAGGAGGACCGTGTCTAAGGTTTGTTCCTTTTTGCCTTTGATCCAAAATCGCATTTGATAAACTGCCTTGCCCTCAATCCCTTTATCATACAGATCGAACAAAAACTTACCCATACCCTTCGGAGAAAACACATTAGGGGCATCTTCCGGACAAGCCTTAGTAAATGGGGCATAACACTGGTTGAGGTCACAAATACTATAATCCCATTGCTCTCCACACATTAACAACTTGGTATCCCAATAAATTAACTGCTCCTTATCTGTGAGATTTTCAACAAGAATATCAAACTCCTTCTTATCCTTAGTATCCGAGGGATGAACATATAGTGTATCCGGATTATTTGACGCGATTCTAAATAGCTTTTGTGCTTTTATAGGACTCATTAATAGAACAGTAAAAACTAAAAGTAAAATACGTTTCATATTATAAATTTATAATACGCACAGTCACCCTAAGATAAGGCGACTATGCGTAATGAGCATTAAATATTTAAGATTAATCAAGAATCACAATCTGCTTCGTCTGTACATTATTGTTACTGATAATACGTACAGAGTAGGTTCCGGCGCTCACGCCATTCCTTTTCCACACCAAAGTGTGTTCTCCCGGACTCATCCCTTGCTGATGGAGCGTATGCCCCACTTGCTTACCGGCCGTATTGTATACTTTTACAGACACATCAGAAACTTGAGATAATACAAAGTCAATGTTTAGATAATCGACCACCGGATTAGGTGTAAGGTGTACCCCTTTTATAGTCTCCTCTTTAAGCTGATTATAAGTAGCTAGCGTCTGAGTTCGAGTCACTTTTACATTGTCCATGTACCCATTAGAGATCCCATCTCCACCCGAGATCATTACAAATCTCAAAAGCACTTCCTCCTCCCCTACAAAATCATCAAGATTTATCTCAAAGGTCGTCCAGTCATCCTGACTAGGTGCGTAAAAACCATTGGGGTCTGCATCAACTGTTTTTAAATCGTCCCCTGTCGCACGCCAAATTCTCTTCCAGGTATCCCCACAATCCGTGGAGCCCATCAGTTGCAACACATTGGTATTATTTCGTACACTGCCCATCGCCCAATCAAAAGTCAATTCTGCATGTACAGCCCTTGTCAAATCTAGTTTCTGAATAGTCATAATAGCACCAAAACCAGCGCGCAAAATACGATAAAAATAAATCAGCGTGCGGTCTGATTTTCCATAGCCACCTACCTTTTGGGTTACACCTAGATTTTCTGCTTGGACAGAAGCTATTAACCTTGGGTCAAATGCCTCTGTAATAATGTGTTCCGGGATCTCTAAAAACTGAAGCCCTTCGAAACCAAATTCTGCCTCTTCCGCAAAACTATTCTCCTCATACAATACAATTTCAGGAGTTACAAAGGCATTGTTCAAGATGTTCTCCTCTCGTCGCCCCGAATTCGCCGGACCCAAATTCCCGGCATATATCACAGAAACATGTCCTGCTGGTAAGTTGGCCATATCAAATTCAACCTCCATACTTTCGCCCGGCGCCAAAGTATCTTCAACAGTCTTAGTAGTAAAATTTTGACCCCTATCTATACTGTAGCCCACAATAAATCCCGTTAAAGCTTCTGCTCCATTGTTCGAGACTGTCATTCTGGGGTTAAAGGTATGATCACAATAGCCACTTGTCTCTATTTTATCTGCCTCTACACTCATTTCTGCAAAACCATACTTAGATGGGTCAATCGGTGCACTTTCCCCTGCTTGTATGATCTCTTTTGAGGATCTGTTCTGTACCCAGGCTACGATCGCTACTTGCCCTACATCATAAATGTATTCGGGCAAATCCATGCTGAGATTGTACACCTTTTCTTTACCTGCGCTCAATGTGCTGAGTTTTGTCCCTCCTGTACCGGGTATCATTTTTCTCATCACACTATAAAACTCAGTCTCCCCATTAGACCCTGGGGCATAAGGCCACCTAATTTCCTTTTCGATAATTGCCACATAGAGATACATATTGGAACCACTAAAAGACTTGTTTGTCTCATTCTTAACTACTACGGATACATCTACCGAAGAGAAATCTTGATCAATATCATGCGACACCTGGACGGAGATCGGAGACATTTTGGATGTGAATTGATCGATCGTCCCTTGGTTCAAATTGAATGGTGCCCCTTCGTAAGCCCTGGGACCTGTGGGCCAAAATGTTCCGTCAAGATGCATCTTAGGCACTCCATCCACACCATAGTACCGCACCCAATAGTCACTTTCGCTTGGATCGGCATCATACATAGGATCAAACCCCGGCCAACTGGTTTGAACCTTAATAGATACGATATCATCCCCATTATTTAGAATCAGATCATTCAATGCAGGATTCTGCAGTGCACAAGGACCACAGGAGGCCTGTGTAAATTCCATAAGTAAGGGCACATGTTTTACTTGGGCATTTCCTGCCATACTCCAAGTAGCGAACAATAATAATGCGAGTAATTTTTTGTACATAACGCTGTTTAGTTTTGAATAATGATATAATATGGTTAGTTTTCTATTTGCAAAGCTATTAAAAAGTAGTTTCCCATCATTAATCCCCATAATATTTAACATATATAAAATATTTTAATATGTCATTATAGCAAGTATAGTAGCTTCTTCTTAATACACTTTACTTTTTGAGAAAAAACATAAACGCCTTAGAACATTTTAAAAACAATTTGCTCCCCCGGTTGCTTTTGAACGAACTTATCTATAGCATCGGAGGTCAATTGAAGAATTCGAGGATAGCCACCGGTAGCCTGTGCGTCTCTCAACAGTACGATCAATTGACCGGACGAAGTAGTTTGGACCGTACCCGGCAGAACTCCTGAAGAAAGTATAGAAGGCAAGTGATGAACAAGCCGTTGCTTGAGTCGATAGCCCATGCGACTGACCATCTCAGAAATAGTGAAGCTTGATTGCATCAGTACAGCTCGTTCTCTCAGTGACAGAAGAGACCATTCAGGACCTGGATTAACCTGTATTTCTTTTGATATGAAATGGTCGTCCATCTCTTTACAAATAACACTTGAAGGGACATCAACAAGGCCGTCTTCCAGTTTGCCCATTGGTAATACTTGCCCTTGATAGAGCTTCTGATGAGGAGTGATCTGAGTATAATAGCTTCTGCTTCCCAATACCTGCTTCGTACCGATACCGCCTCGAACACCTAAATAAGCCCAAACGCCTTGCAAAGGATTTTTAAAATAAACAATATCACCGGGACGAGCTATAATAGCTTCGTCATTTTTAATCGAAGTGCCATTTAGAGATACATTAAATCTGGCTCCACCTACAGCAATAACAGCCGGGGATTCAAACCGGAACTTCGCATTTCCCAGACCAACTTCTATCAATGCAGATGTCATGGGATTTCCCAATATGGCATTGATTTTCTTTGCGGCCCTTCTATCCATGACCCCGGATTGGGGGACACCCAGATGGGCATAGCCCACTCTTCCCATATCCTGAATAGTCGAATAATACCCCGGATGAAGTACTCGTATCATAATTCTACCATTTCATACTTGGGAAAATACTTACCTGTATCTAATAATAATCGTATTTTAAAATACTGCTCCCTGTCTATGGAAACAAAACGCAGTTGGTCACCGGGAGCCGCAAAGCAAGGTGGCTCCATGGCGGAATCAAAGAATTGCAAGGGCGAATATCCTAGAATATGCCAACCACCAGCACTCTCCTGTGGGTAAATCCCAGTCTGCCTTTCCGCTATCCCAACAGCACCTTGGGGAATGTGTAGCCTTGGCTCAGATCTTCTGGGCAATACTAGACGCTCATCTAATCCACCTAAATATAAAAATCCGGGCAAAAACCCAATGAAGTAAACCGTATATAACTGCTTTTGATGCAGACGAATTACCTCCTTCAATGGAACGTCCAATCTTTGGGCAATTACCTCTAAATCGTTTTCTAATTCCTTGTCGTAGCAGACGGGTATTTCCCATCGTTTTATACCCACAATCTCGTCACTTATTAAAGGGGCTTTCTTCAATAATTGTATCTCTTCTATCAATCCTTCCATGTCAATATCCTCCCCATCCAACACCAACAATAAACTATGGTAGCCCAAGACACTTTCACGTAGTAGCGAACCGTATTTCTTTTGAATTTTCACCTTATAGGATAGCATGTTCCTTAGCTGTGCTCTGCTGATTCCTTTTGGCCATTCTAAGAGAATACCCTGCTCTCCGTATTGTTTAACCTCTATAGGATGATCGCTATTGGTCATTGGATTACGATTTCATGCTTAGAAGCTGCCTGCACTATGTGTTGTAGTATTTGGACTGACATCGGGTGATCCCCATGAATACAGAAGGTCCTGGCGGATATGGGAGTAAAATCACCTTCTATGTTTGCCACCTTTTGATCCCTAATCATACTTAACAGTTGCTGTAGCACCTCCTCCGGAGAGGAGAGGATAGCTTCAGACGACCCTCTTGATACCAAAGACAAATCACGGTGGTACCTGCGATCCAAAAATCCTTCCGCCCAAACTTCAAACCCCTCATTTTTTGCCATTTCATACAAGACAGACCTAGGGGGCGCATAAATAATACAATGCCCCATAATTTCCTCAACTTTTCTTAAATAAACATACGCTACAACCGGATCCTGGGCGAGACGATGATACAGTGCACCATGTGCCTTGACGTGATGGAGAGCCGCACCTGTGCTCTTTAATCCAATTTTAAAATCCATGAGTTGATGGGAAATGGCGGATTCCAACTCTTCAATGGAAATATCCATTGGACTTCGACCGAAGCGCTTTCGGTCAGGGTAAGAAGGATGCGCCCCGATACGTACACCATGCGCTACCGCTAGTTCTATGGAGTTCTGCAGGGTCATTAGGTCTCCAGCATGTCCACCACAAGCGATATTGCAAGAGGATACCCAAGGCATCAACTCTGCTTCGTTTGGCATTCCCTCTCCTATATCCACATTAATATCAACTAAACAATTCATATATGAAATATTTGTCATATATATCTATAACACTTTATATCTATTATAGCCATATTCATGATTTACTTTACTCCAAGGCACTATAGCCATCCCAGCACACTCATCACACTTTTGGCGCCTAATAATATTACGACACCCAACAATACAATGCCACCTGCATTTTGCCATCGGCTATTGGTGTACTTCCCCATTATTGCCGGTCGGTTAACGACCCAAAGAAGAATCGCTGCTATGACCGGCAAGAGAATACCATTGGTGAATTGGGCAAACCGGATAATATCGATAGGCTTCCAACCTACAGTAGAAAAGAAAACACCCGAAACCAGGATGAAAATCCAAACCATCCTAAACCGCATGGATCGCATTCCACCTGGCCAACTCAAACTCTCCTTCGCAACCCAAGCTGCTGCTAACGGAGCAGTAATCGCCGATGTTACTCCGGCTGAGAACAATCCTATCGCCATCAAATAACGGGCAAAATGTCCGTATACAGGTTCAAGACTGCGTGCCAGATCCACCGCAGAATGAACATTTTCACCCATTATGGAAGAGGCAGCTACCACGATTCCCATCGATACGATTCCTCCAAGTAGAATAGAGAAAAAGGCATCTCGCCTGGCTAAAGGTATTGCTTCCGGCCCGCTCCATTTCATTTTGACCAAAGCCGCATGCAAAAACAAATTGTAGGGAACTACCGTCGTACCAATCAATCCGACAATGGTCAATAGACTGCCTTTCGGTATGTCGGGGACGATTAACCCTGTAACCAATCGAAGGATATCCGGCCGGGTGATCACAGCTGCTATCAGAAAGGATACACTCATCAATATGACCATACCTATCAGAACCCGTTCTATAACTTTATACCGCCCGACATACAGGAGTGCAAAACTAATTACTCCTATAATTAAAGGACCGATCTCCAGTTGAAATCGCCCTATAAGAAAAGGAGAGGCACCCCATAAGATTTGTAAACCCATCGCTCCTCCACTTATATTCCCTGCTTCATAAGCGGCATTGCCGATCACTATGGCTGAAAGCATTAAGCCTACAACCAACCATCGTACAATTGGCTGTTTCATCCGACTTTTGACCACTTCTGCCAATCCCTTTTGTGAGATAAGCCCCAACCGCGCTGCCATTTCTTGAAGAAGCAGGGTCAATCCCATAGACAACAAAAGTGCCCAGAGCAATCGGGGCCCAAACTCCGCTCCTGCAATAGTGCATACCGTCACCGTACCCGGTCCTATAAAAGCCGCAGCTACAAGCGCCCCGGGTCCCATTTCACTGATCCACTTAATTCGCATCCTGTGCAGCATTTAGTGCGTAAATGGCAAAGCTTCCCAGCCAATGCCCCCCTTCGTAATGCTCATCTACGATATTGGGCAAACTATTCGCTATATGCTCATACGCCACGTGATTAAGATGTTGAAACTCGGGCAAGCCCTCCGATATTTTAAAAAGACACCACGCACGAGAAAAATTGACCCCATCTAAGTGAACCAGCTTACCGTCTGAACGATCAGACACTACCCCCGGGGACAGTTTAAAATGGGGAGATGCCAAGGTCGGGAGGAACCAATGAATCCAATGAGAAAAAGAATCTATAGGTAATATCCGTTTCATCAAAGCAGCCTCTTCAAGGCATGGAGATAAAAAGTCAGACCCACCCGGCTCCCAATCTAATGGACAATCTCGATCCGCCCAATAAAAATCCCGCGCCCTCCTTCCGATGACTGATAATAGTGCAGTATCATTTAGTGTCTCGGCATAATCCCAGGCAAATGACATTCCGAAGGCCGTATTGGGATGCTCCCCTACCCGAATCGGATAGCGAAGTTTAGGTAAAAATTCCATATAATTACGGACAATAATTTGTGCCAATGGGCGCAAGTTCTCTTCCATAATCCGGGCATCCGGATCTTGCCATCGGTGCAATTCCTCCGATAATTTCAGTAACCATGCCCATCCATACGTCCGCTCGAATAGCTTATTTTGTTTTTGTATGAAATAGTTGGACTCCTCCTTAATGTTTTCAGCAGACAAATGTCGCAACAATTGGTCCTTAGCCTGTTCAGCGGCTTTGAACCTCGGAAATTGACGCAGAAGAGAGACCAAACTCCAATGTCCATGAACGGCAGAATGCCAGTCAAAACAACCATAAAAGGCAGGATGCAACACATGTGGCGGCTTCAGATCTTGTGGGCCGGACAGCGTTTGCCCCAAGCGATTGGGATATTCATTATTCAGACATTTCAAAGGGAGTGCAGCCAATCGCTCCGCTTCTTGAAGGGTTAGTCTGGGATTGTCAGCTAACTCTTCACGTGGGGGTACATCCCTCCCTTCCTGTTCGATTCCACCGCATCCCACGAGCAGGACCAAAATGAAAAACAAGGGCAAAGCTTGTACTTTTATGAATAAATTCCCCATAATTCGCATTTTCGCCGTTAAAAACGTAAGTTATCACATCAAATATACACCCATTTTGAAAATATTATCTTGAAACTCGATAGTAGAATAAAAAAATAGTTTTAAGACTTGTTCAGAATAAAAAAAATACGGACTTTCGCGCCCTGTATGGATCAAAATACTCAAATTAAAATACTCCTCAGTCAGCCCAAGGAGATCGTTATCACTTCCCACCGCAATCCGGATGGAGATGCCTTGGGTTCCTCTTTGGCTTTAGCCGCATATCTAAGGAAGCACCTCCACAATGTAAGTATCGTTTTACCCAGTGAATATCCCTACAATTTCGGATGGATGAAAGGAGTGGATGACATCATTATCTATGACGATGACCCGTCCATCGCCCATCGAAAAATCAAACAAGCCAATGTCATTTTTGCATTGGACTACAACGCATTGGATCGGGTAGACAAAATGGGACAGCACATCACGCTTTCTGATGCAGATAAAATCATGATCGACCATCATATTGACCCGGAGCCTTTCGTAGATTATATGATTTCAGATACCCGGGCAAGTTCGACTTGTGAACTGGTATATGATTTTATAGTAGATCAAGGAGGACATGCTGATATTGACGAGGAAATCGCAGAATATCTCTATGCAGGCATACTGACTGACACCGGAAGATTTAGACACAACACTTCAGAAAAACTATTCCGAATTGTCGCTGATCTTAAGCACATCGGACTCGATGATCTCCGCGTATATGATGCCATCAACAATAGCCAGTATGAAAAGCACATTCGTTTACTCGGACACTGTCTCAACAACCGCTTTGAATTTATTCCGGAATACCATGCCGGCCTTATATATCTCACCAAAGAAGATTACAAAAAATTCAATATAAAACGAGGAGATACGGAGGGGATCGTCAATTTTCCAATGATCATGAAAGATGTCAGATTGTCAGCATTTATTACTGAACAACCTACAATAGTTAAAATATCTCTGCGTTCTAAAGGAGATCTCTCCGTTCAAGAATTGGCGCGAAAGTACTTTAATGGCGGAGGACATAAAAATGCTTCCGGCGGCTATTCGCATGAATCATTAGAAAAAACCATTAAAAAATTCAAAGAAGCCTTACCTTTGACCCTCAAATAAATAACAAACAATTATATTTTGCACATTAAAGTTACTTATAAAATGAAATTATCAAACCTTTTAATTATTAGCTTTTTAATTCTGGGAATGTATTCCTGCAAGAATGATGGCACATCAGGCTCCGACAGTGGAAAATTAAAAACACCTGCCGGATACGAATACTCTCACGATATCAAAACAGGTGGAGTAACTCCTAAAAAAGGAGATTTGGTTCGCTTTCAATTTTCTGTCATTGACGACAAGGGCAAAAAGCGATTTGACAGCCGAGATGCCGGTCAACCTACAGAGTTCAAGATGCCCGACCAAAACGATCAGTTAGCCAAAGATCCGGTCATTTCCACTTTATTCTTAATGGCTACAGGCGATAGTATTACCCTCACTTATCCTGTGGACTCTATGCCGACCAAGCCCGCTGACATGGACGGGGTAAATGCCTTGTTATATCACATGAAAATGTTGGAAATCGTCTCCCCTGAAGAACAGGCTAAAGCCAAAGCTGCCAACGATAAAGTAGTGGCTGAGAAAAAGGTCATGGTAGACCAAATTATTGCAGACTACAAGGCCGGAAAGTTGAAAAACAAAGTCAAAAAAGAAAAATCCGGACTGGAAATATACATTGTAGAAGAGGGCGATGGACCTACCCCCAAGGTAGGCCAAAAAGTTAAAGTCAATTACTACGGGGTCTTAAAAGAAAACGGAGTGATGTTTGATAATTCCTATTCACGGGGTCAACCGTTTGAATTCACTTTAGGTAGAGGCCAGGTTATCGCCGGATGGGATCAGGGCATAGCCATGCTCAAAAAGGGAACAAAAGCAGTTCTTTTCATACCCTATCTAATGGCCTATGGTGAAGCAGGAAGTCCTCCGGTTATTCCGGCCAAAGCAGACTTGGCATTCTATGTCGAATTGATTGATGTCAAATAAAAAATTTCTCTGATCATCATTGAAAATTTTTAGAAAAAGGAGATGGGATGATATTCCATCTCCTTTTTTTATATTTGTACCTTTAACTGGAGCTATTAAGCCTAACAATTCATTCCCCTTTCTCCTTTTACGCAAGGGATAAACAAAACTAAAACTACAGATATAATGCGTCTATTTTTACTGTTCATCGCCTCTTTTATTGCAACCATTTCATACGGACAAATTAGACACTTTACCCCTTATGACTCGCTACCAGCAATCAATTTGCTCGAAAAACCAGCCTATAGTAAAGACTTTCCTGAATGGGCCAAAATGCTCTATCATTTTCCCGTCAATTACAACAAAATCTCAGAAGCATTCGAGGCAGACCAACACCTTCACCCCAACCATAAAAGCCCCATACGTCGATATTATTTCTTATGGAGAGAAGCTGTCAAAGAATTTGTTGACACGGAGGGTAACATACACCTGCCGGACACCAATACCTTATTTAACAAGAATATGTCGTCGTGGAAAGGCTCTAAACGCGCTGAAGATGGAATCGAACGTCGAGGTCAAACCCCTTCTAACTGGACGTTTTTAGGCCCAAAGGAAACGGTCTGGAGAATCTCTAGGCCCTCCGGTCAAACACCGGGACGCCCGGCTCCCTGGCAAGCAAATGTCTACTCATTTGACGTCTCTTTATCCGACCCCGACATCCTATACTGTGGTACTGAGACCGGATTTGTAAACAAAACAACGGACAATGGAAAACATTGGAGCTTGTGTGCCCCTGACTACAAATTTAGTGGAGGAATCACGGCGATAGCCATTGACCCCAGCTCCCCCAACACAGTATATGCCTGTGCTAACCAACAAATACATAAATCTACAGATGCTGGAGTCTCCTGGACGCCCATCCTCCCTTTCCCAATGGGAATAAACCGATTAAAAATCGCCACTAATAATCCATCGAATCTCATCGCAAGTGGCGGAAAGGGAATAATCATAAGTAAAGATGGTGGAGACACCTGGACTACTCCATGGAATAAACCTACTTGGGATATCGAATTCAAACCCGATAACAGAAAGACCCTTTTTGCTCTATCCTCTGCTAAAGGAGAATACTTCACATTGCTCATCTCCACTGATAGTGGCAAGACCTTTCATGCCGATCCTGATTTCCCCCGCAGAAAAAATAAAAGCGGTGGGCTCCTTGCTGTGACACCCGCCAACCCCAACCTTTTATATGTCACCCTATTGACAGAATCCGCAAGTGGAGACCCCTTGCCTGCTATCTACCGAGGCGTCTATCAACCAAGTACAAGCCATTTTCAATGGACACTGCAAAAAACAGGTGTATCCAATAACTTCGGAGGTTTTTCCAATGGACAAGGTTATTACGACTTAGTACTAGCGGTATCTCCTGATAATGAAAACATTGTATTTTGGGGGACAACCTCATTTTGGAAATCTAAAGATGGGGGCAAACAATTCATTAAAATTGGGGGATACGGGGGGGCCTTTGGCATTCACCCGGATATGCAAGACATCAAAATGCTTCCAGGTGGAAAAATGTGGATTTCTACAGATGGAGGCATGAACTTTTCGTCTGACTACTTCACGGATGAAAACCATTGGTCTCCGCGTATCAATGGGATTGTCGGGTCTCATATGTGGGGGTTTGACCAAGGATGGAACCAAGATATTATCGTAGGAGGAAGGTATCACAATGGCAATACTGCTATTTCAGACACCTATGGGGATAAAGCTTTACGCCTAGGTGGAGCCGAGAGTCCTACGGGTTGGATACTGAGTACACACCCGGGCATCGCCGTCTTCAAGGATATAAACAGAGGTAAAACAACAAGCATTCCTAAATCGATAGATCAGTATGCCCGCAGTGGCCAATACCTTTTCACAAAACAACCTAATATGAAAGGGTATGGTAAGTTCAGAAGTAATCTCGTCCATCACCCACTTTATTCATCAACTCTATATTTGGGGGAAGGGAATGGCTTGTGGAAAAGTGAAGATATGGGCGCTACCTGGGATCTACTTCATCAATTTGACAAAGACGTTATGTTTTTTAATATCAGTCATCAGAACCCCAATGTACTCTATCTCAATACGGAGAAGTCGGGGATGTGGATATCGACAGATGGGGGTTTGAATTGGAGTGAGATTAATAACGGAATACCGAGTGCATGGAAAAAGGGTTACCTGCATTTTGTCATTTCGCCTTATGATGCTAAGCGGGTTTACCTCTGCATTCAAAAGACCAATAATTCCCCTCCTACCAAAATTTTAATGACTCAGGATGGTGGGAAGCATTGGGAGGATTGGAC
>JALSTN010000030.1 GCA_026983735.1 Saprospiraceae bacterium
TAGAAGCCTTCACTTCTATGGACACCCTATTTGCCGGATTCAATGAAATAGATACATTAGACCTTACAAAAAATGTTCAACTCTCTGTCCTAAACCTTAACACTTCCGGCAATCTCAAAGAAGTATCCGTCACCGGCTTAAAAAAATTGAAATCCATTGACCTTGCTCAAAGTGGTAATCTCAAACGCTTGGATGTGACGACTAATACAGGTCTGGAAATTCTTAAGATCGCCTTCAGTCCTTTCTCCGACAGTCTGGATCTGTCTAATAATCCAAACCTCAAACACCTTACACTTTATGGACTAACAAACCTCCATTTCATTCAATGGAGTGATACAGCACCCTATTTAAAGCTTCAGGAAATTATTATTTCACAAAGTCAAATGAAAAGCATCCCCTTTCATCAATTCCCCAATTTAACTTATCTGGTGAGTAGAGATGCGCAGCTATCAGAAATGGACCTCTCCAAATGTCCTAAAATCAACCAACTGTTTTGCTCCGGGATGCCCGAACTAACCTTAGTCAACTTACTAAACGGTGACTTGAATAACTTAATGGATCTGAACTTCACCAACTGCCCGAAACTCCAACATATCTGTGTGAAAGATAGCATCAAAGCCCGAAACAATAAAAACTGGAAGGTGGATGACCCGGAGGTGTATTCAGAAAGCTTCTGCAAAGGAACAAGGACAACTCAACCCTATTCGTCTTGGGATGTATTCCCCAATCCCGTTCAAACACATCTATTTATGGGTGATATTCCACAATCTGCCCTCCTTCAACTCAGATGCTATAATCAAATGGGACAAAGAATTTATCCTAAACAAGACGCACATACTTTAGACTTTAGTCCATTTGAAAATGGACTGTATTTGCTTCAAATTCCCGTTAAAACCGGAGAATTAGTAACCTGGAAGATTGTCAAGCGATAATATAATTTAGGGGTAGAAAGCCCCCCTGGAGGATTTTGACAACGAAGTCCTTATCCCACTTCATTATCAAGAAGATGAAATAGAGAAAGAATTAGTTTTTGTTTAATCATTGAAGAAAAGTCTTTGCATAGCTTTAGCGATGAAAATATTTTTGAAGCAGCAAAAGTGATAACTAACTTTCTATAGTCCGTTTTTTGATGGCGGTATGAGATTAAAGACCATTCCACTAGAATTGAGACCAGAGAAGATTCCAAAGTTTGCATTTGAGTTCGGCGTAATAGAACCATCGCCAAGCGACAAATGAAGAAAAAAGTTTGATATGTACAGAGAGCATTGTAGAATACCCTTCGCCTAATGGTCTAATAAATGATTTGGGTTCATCCCAAGAGTTGCATTAGATCCTACCATCAAAAAGCGCATATATTCGACGAATATATGCGCTTTTTATCTGAATTATAAACGAATTTTGAATTCCCCTGAAGCAAGGGGATCTCCCTTTGACATGGCCAATGAGTTATTCTCCCTGATAAGAATCCCAAGGAGTATTTTTATAGGCACCTGTTTGAACAAATTTCATCTCTTTGTGCAGCATTGGCGGAGTCTTATAACCCGGTGAAATAAGGATGGTATTCAGGTCACTATCAAGATAAAGAATCGTCGGAAAACTCAATTGTCCTCTCAATAACTCTACCGCCAATCTGTTGGCCCCTCTTCGTCCTCTACCATAATAAGTGTATTCCTTTCCTTTGAACAGGATGGGATCTTTGTGCTCAGCATCAAACTTAACTGCGTAGAAGTTCTTATTGATAAAGTCGATAATTCCCTGATCTGTAAAAGTCTTTCTATCCATTACCTTGCACCAACCACACCAACTTGTATAAACATCTGCAATAATTGGTTTTTTCTCTTTTTTTAAGGCTTTTTGGGCTTCTTCCCAGTTCATCCATTGGATGCCTCCTTCTGTAGCCCCGTGCTGAGCGGATACTTTTCCCGAGACCATCCCGATCAATAAAATAATGATTGCAAACAAATTTTTCATACTTACCTTTTTTAAATTTTCAATATACTAAGCTTCCGCTCATTTTAGAATTATCCAACAGTTAAATTATCCAAAGTGTTGTCCTAATAAGGCGCAAATGTTCTCCAAAGGACATTTTTAACTCAAATCATAGTTTAGAAATCATAGCGACGAAGGGTATTTAGGATATCTTTATGCATTAATCCAGTGACCAAATGCTATGTACTTTTGGAATGGAGCTGGTTATAAATCACCAGAAGGAGGGTTAGGTAGCCTGTTATTTTATAGATATTTTTACCTTTACGTTATTTTTATAAAAATTAATACAATTTTCAGATATGCAAAACAGTCAGTTTACCACATTCGGGGTGTCTCGGATTTTAATTATGTCTCTTCTAATCATAGCAATGACCCAAGGGGTTTTCGCTCAAGATAAAGCCACCGGCTTTGAATTTACCACCATTAAGAACATCGAGCACACAGGAATCAAAAATCAAGGACGCACAGGGACTTGTTGGAGTTTTAGCGGCAATTCTTTTTTAGAGACGGAGATGAAACGAATGGGCAGACCATTTGTAGATCTTTCCGAGATGTTTACGGTAAGAAATACCTATCTTGAAAAAGGGGACAGATATGTGCGGATGCATGGGGCACTTAATTTTGGACAAGGAGGAGCACTACCGGATGCCTTGGCTATGATCAAAAAGTACGGAGCACTCCCCGAAGAGATTTATCCGGGCGATATTTACGGCGAAAAACTCCGAAAGCACGGTGAAATGGAATCGGTTTTGAAGGGAATGTTAGATGCAGTGATTAGCAACAAAGACAAGCATCTTTCCAACAAATGGAAACTCGCTTACCAGAGGGTTGTCGATACCTATTTAGGGGAAGTCCCCCAAAGATTTGAGTACAAGGGAAAGAGCTATACTCCTAAGACCTTTGCAAGCGAAGTCCTAGGTATACATCCGGATGATTATGTCCAATTCTCCTCGACTTCAAGGGTACCATTTCATACCTCATACGTCATATTAGTCCCGGACAATTGGTTGATGGCTACGTCTTACAACATCCCTGTAAAAGAGATGACCCAAATCGTAGATCATGCTTTAAAAAATGGATTTTCAGTAGCTTGGGCTACGGATGTTAGTGAACCTTACTTCTCATGGAAAAAAGGAATGGCCATCTTACCACCCAAACCATGGGCCGAGATGAGTAAAGAAGCGCGCAAAGCTTTTTTTGACACCCCTAGACCTGAAATGACCGTAACACAGCAAATGAGAGATGAAGCGTATGACAATTATCTCACGACGGATGATCACGGTATGCATATTGTCGGGATAGCCAAGGATCAAACCGGAAAAGAATATTACATCGTCAAAAACTCTTGGGACGTCAACAACCCTTACGAAGGATACCTCTACGTCTCCAAAGCCTATTTCCGGTTAAAGACTACTGCTTTTATGCTGAATAAAGGCGGAGTGCCAAATCCTATTAGAAAAGAATTAGGTCTCTAAGTTTTATCCCCTCGCCGTTAAAATAAAATCTTACTAGAGACCTTTGTTTTAATCGATTCATGACGCGCAGAGGAATACTGCATTTGAAGAAATTAATATGATTTTCTTCAAATGCAGTGCAAATAATTAATATCGAGTATTCAAAAAGATGCGATCGAATGCTTTTAGTTTTCCGGGAGCTACGAAGTAAGATTCACCCCCTTGTCCTAAGACCATTTCTATAATGTCATCGACAGCGTCTTCACGATATTGACCTTGAGGTGCATATTTTTGATCGAAGACAAAAAACAATCCGTTTTGAGTACTATATCCTTCTTGTTTATATCCCTTTTCCAAAATTAATATTCGTGCCTCGTTCATCGCTGCTGCTTCCCATACTTCTTGAATGCCAGATACATATCTGAGATGATTTATTTCATCCTTCATAGATTCAATTAATTGGTTTTCCCATTTCTCTTGAAAATCTTTTAGAGAAGGTTGAATAATTTGTTTGATCTCGAGTAAATTTTCTCTATGAAAGGACCCCTGTATCTCTCCAAGTACCTTGACAGGTTTGCGTGTATACTTTTTGAAATAGGATAACAACTTCACATCCCCGATAAGGATAAGTGGTATAGACGGAGAAGTATGCACACGAAGAAAGTAATCAAGCGCTTTGATGTAATGCTGAGTGGCTATGAGATCTTTCTTAGATGTATCTCCACCACTAGATTTTTCTTTATTAAAATACTCATCAACTCCAGAGGGGATATCTGAGCTATCCAACTCTTGAAGATTTTGTCCAAAACCATTGAAGAATCTTGTCTTCTTTTTGTTGAGCAAGAGTACGTCATAGTGAAAAGTTCGATTGACACTTAGAAGTATATCTCTGATTTCAAAGGAATGATCCACAATTACTTTGTGCTCTATCATCACAGGTAAGTAAATCACTTCTAATGTATTGTTGGATACAAAAAGCCCAAGACTCCTAAATTGTTTCTGATATCGGATAAAGTCAGCTCCCTTATGTAGGCGCTTCTCCAGAGCGAGAATAAGTTTTTTGTCAAGATGCATTTGTTTCAATTCGAGAATTGCATTTTTGATATCATCTTTTATCTGTATTCGCAGTTTTTCGGCAGATTGCGGTTCATCATTAGGAACGAGAATGGAATCGGAAGGAGTCTCTTTTACATTGAGCAGTTCAACGAGTTTTTCCTGAAGTCCAAATTTTTGATTTGCCAAGTTCATAAGTCAGCTTTTTGATTTTCAATTTTGCGTTATTACTATACCCAAAAGCTATCAAAGCTAGAACCAAATGAAGAAAGCGTACAAAATGAAACATGGCGCCATTTATGCATAAAAATTTATCAGAAAAAATAAAAAGTCCAAAGCTGGAAAGGTCAAAAGGGCAGTTATCCGATTTGAAAAGCTCGTTTAATTCGATCGACGTAATCCAGCTTTTCCCAAGTAAAGGTCTCGACTTCTAGGGAGCGAGCCTCTCCTGAACCATTGGTAAAAGTAAGGGTTTTGACCTCCGGTTCCCTTCCCATGTGACCATAAGCGGCGGTATCTGAGTAAATGGGTTGACGAAGCTTGAGGCGTTGCTCGATGTGGTAGGGGCGCATGTCAAACAATTCCGTGATCTTACTTGCTATTTGTTCATCCGTCATCTCCACAGTAGAAGTGCCATAAGTATCTACAAATATATTGGTGGGTTCTGCCCGGCCGATGGCATAGGATACCTGAACCAAAATTTCATCACATACACCGGCAGC
>JALSTN010000031.1 GCA_026983735.1 Saprospiraceae bacterium
GAGTTCATCTTGCCATTTTTTCAATTTATCCCATTCACCGGCTGCAGCCATTTTAGCTTGAGCAGGCCAGGTAGAAGGATTGTGCATACGGTATCGACTACCGGCTGCTTCCAAGATCTCTTTGAGCCGCTCCACAGCAGTTTGAGCGAGAGCATCGAAGGTCGGAACTCCATTGTCATGGAGGATACTCTTTATTTTAGGTCCGATACCTTCGATTTTGGTGAGATCATCCTTTTGTCCGTCTGTTGTTGCGAAGCTTACTTTTTGAGCAGTAGGAGCTGCTTTCTTTTTCGGGGCTGGCTTTGGCGTAGAAGTTGCTACTGCGACATCTTCTCCTAAGGGTAGAATAGATATGTACGTTCTATTTTTCTTTTTTCTCTGGAAAACAACGGTTCCGTCTATCAAAGCATGTAGGGTAAAGTCTTTTCCCATGCCGACATTTCTTCCCGGGTGAAACTTGGTTCCCCGCTGACGTACGATGATATTTCCTGCGAGAGCTACTTCGCCTCCAAACAACTTGACTCCAAGTCTTTTGCTTCTGGAATCTCTGCCATTATCGGTACTACCTGCTCCTTTTTTATGTGCCATGATATATAGTTTTTAAATATAATTGCTATGCTGAAATGGTTTCAATTTGTATCTTAGTCATCGGCTGTCGATGCCCTCTTTTGAGTTTATAACCCTTTCTTCTCTTCTTTTTGAAGATGATTTTTTTGTCTGCTTTTACATGTCCGAGTACCTTGGCTTGGATAGAAGCATTGAGGTGTGGCGTTCCGACGGATACATTTCCACCATTGTCTATGAGCAATACTTCGTCAAAACGCACACTGTCTCCTTCCCCTGCAGTGAGCTTGTTTACAAAGATCTCTTGGCCTTCTTCGACTTTAAATTGTTGTCCGCCTATGTTTACGATGGCAATCATGATCGTACTTATTTATCGTTATTCAAAATGGAGTGCAAAGGTATAATTTATTTTCATTACAAAGGATAATTCTTAGATAAAAATTTCAAGGTGATCTGGATTGCTATTTTTTTCTTGTCTCTTTGGTGGACTGGCCATCGTCCTTGCGGTAAGATATGAAAATTTTTAGGCGCTTTTGCTCTAATGGAAAACCTCTTTTGTCAAGGCTGTAAAGCGCTTGTTCGATCTGTTTAAATATACGGTGTAAAAGCTAGTTGAAAAGGGGAATAATAGGTGGATTAGAGAAAGTGTAAATACTATATTATAAGGAGAGAACTATACCTTGGCTAGTGCAGTTGATATTGCAGTTGGTCTCGGCTCAGTACCCTTTCGGCAGCGGTTTTGATAATAATTATTCCGGAGTACAATTGTAGCAAGTGATTTTGCGTTATTGGCTTATTCCGTTGAAAGGGGGGGAAGATCGAGGAGAGTGGATCCGTCCTACTATGTCGAAGGAAATAAACATCGGAGTGTCTCTCTCCTTTGTCCAATACGGTGCCTTCTTCATAAGGCATTTGATGTCGAGTTGGGAGGAGTAGGTAGGAGAGTGGGGGAAACATTAGAAATTGTAAGGAGGAACTATTTTGCAGCATTAGCCGGTAATTTTGTTTGTATTAATTCCTACCTTTGAAGGAGAAAAGAGTGTTGATTAATGTGAATTTTATCTCCTAATCGGGAGTATAAAAATGAATAATTTTAAAATCAGATAATGAATAAGATAAGACTACTGTTTCTGTTGGCCCTTGTTTTACCATTTCATACCGAGATGAAGGCGCAGAATCTTCAAGACACCTTGCATCACCGCATCGAAGTCCAAATAGATTACTATCCCAATGACACCCTCATTATGGGATATTTTTATGGCAAAGGGCAGTTTGCAAAGGATACCGCTTTGAAGCAAAATGGGAGGCAATTCGTCTTTCAGGGGAAGGATACACTTCCTCGGGGGATGTATTTTGTACTGACCCGGCCCAACAGTAACTATGTCCAATTTGTAGTCGGGGCGGATCAGTTTATGAAGATAAGGACAAATTATCTAGCGATGAATGATTCTCTTCGAATCGAGGGAAGTGAGGAGAATAAGATTCTGAAAACTTATACGGATTTTCTCGATGAAAAGTCTCCAATAGCACGTTCTTTAAAGGAGCGTATCGGGTCAGGATTAATCACAGAGCCGGAAAAGGACTCTTTGCAGGATGTATTAAGTGGTATTGACAAGGAGGTGAAAGATTTTCAAAATGATATTCTCAAGCAGTATCCCAAGTCATTTACAGCTGCGCTTATCCGAATCAATCGCGAGCCGGAAGTGCCGGAATTTAAAGCGGAGGGAGATTCGTTAAAACTTCTTCGCTTTGAGTATTACAAAAAGCATTATTTTGATAATGTAGATTTCGAGGATGAACGACTCTTATACTCTCCCTTTTTATTTCCCAAGATCAATACTTATATAGAAAATCTAACGATTCAACTCCCGGATTCCGTCAATCATGCACTGGATTTTGTGTTGCATAAATTCAAACCCGGGTCGGAGTTGTTTAAATATTTTTTGCCCTATTACCTCAATCATTACGCTACTTCAAAGTACGTCGGAATGGATGGCGTTTTCGTTCATTTGGTGAAGGAATATTATGCCAAGGGAATGGCCCCTTGGATGAAAGAAGAAAATCTAAAGAAGTTAATAGCAGAAGCGGATAAACTCGAGCCCATACTCATTGGTAAGCCAGCGCCTGACATTACGGTTTTCGATCGAAAGGGGAAGCCCGTTCATTTGTATGATCTCAAAGCCGGATATACGATTTTGGTATTTTGGGCGCCGGATTGTGGGCATTGTAAGAAGGCCATGCCTAAGTTGGCTAAATGGTATGAAAAGCATGCACAGGATCCGGACAGTATAAAAGTCTTGTCGATCTGTACCAAACTCCTAGACAAAGAAAAGGGATGTTGGGAAATGGTGGATGAAAAGAAATTGGGCAATCTGATGAATTGCTCGGACAAGTATCTCAAATCTAAATTTAGTATCAAGTACAATGTCCACACTACACCGTCTATATTTGTCTTAGATCGCAATAAAAAAATCATGATCAATAAGATCGGGGTAGAGCAATTAGATGGGGTACTCGAGAAATTGCGCGAGTTGGAACGGGAGAATGCCAAGGAGTGAAGCTTCCGCATCGCTACATTTCAAGGCCGGGGGGAGGAGCCGTCAGCCAAGAAGGAATATGGCCCCATAGAACCTATTCATAATCTCATCCATCTATGATACAAACGAATAATCAACACATCCTCGTTGTCGGAGGTGGAATCGCGGGCATGATGCTCAGTTGGCATTTATATCGATCGGGTGTATCCTTTAAGATTTTAGATGAGGGATATCGAAGCGCTTCGAGTTATCAAGCTGCCGGATTAATCAATCCGGTCACGGGAAGGAGATTTGTTTTGAGTTGGCTGTACGATCAGTTAGTCACCTATGCGGAGCGTACGTATGGGGAAATATCAGATTTTCTGGGAGTCAAGGTTAGCCGAGAGGTTAGGTTTGTCAGAGATTTTTCAAGTCCACTCGAAGAGAATGTCTGGTTGGGGAAATGCGGGCAAAAAGACTACGCACCTCATATCTATTGGACGCGAGATATAGAGATACCCGGTACGGTTTTTTCAGGAGGTAAGACCTATGGAGTGACACGAGGAAAGAGGATTTTGTCCTCTATTCTTTTAGATGGGTGGAGTGATTTTTGTAGACAAAACGGCTTTTGGATTGATGGAAGATGGGACCGACCCATAACAGAATCTATGCCGATTGAATTGGATGGAGAGCCCTTTGATGCCATAGTATTTGCTACGGGGGCAGCGCGGATTTGGGATCAGAGTTGGGCACATCTTCCCCTCATTCCCAATGGCGGGGAATATTTCATCGTTCGAATCCCGGATTTTCACACCGATTATCTATTGAAGCGCAAGGAGGTGTTGGTTCCGTTAGGTGGGGAGATGCATTGGTTTGGTGCGACATATGATTGGGACGGCGTTCGGCAGAGGCCTACTGCGGAAGGACGCAATTACCTTGAAGAAAGCTTGAAGAGCATGATGTTTTGTCGGTATGAAATAGTAGAACATAGGTTGGGTCTTAGACCTACTGTTAAAGATCGGAGACCTCTCATTGGAGTATCTGAGCTTCAGCCAAGGGTATATTTTTTCGGAGGCTTTGGGACGAAGGGGTTTTCTTTGACACCTTGGTGGGCGAGCCATTTTATATCGCATATGCTTCGAGGAATACCGTTATCTGAAGAGGTCGATCTTTTGCGATTTCATACCCGATGAATCGAATAAAAGCCATCCTATCCGAATGATTAAAATAGTATATGCGACAGTGCAAGGGGTACATCTGTTAGGCGATTTATTGATAACACCATTTTCCGGGAATGCATAAGTTTTTTGAATAGAGGAAGGAGATCCGAGCAGTACATGATATTTTTTTGGTATGATTTTAGTGTGATACTCAATTGTTTAGACTTCTTATATCGGATTAGATATGAAATGGTGTTCCGTAGTAGTCTTGTTTATTGTGCCGATTTGCGAATAAGAGCTAGAGTAACCTATTTAAAGGATAGACAAGCAGAGTGCGGAGACGGACAGTCTAACGGAAGATCAAAAGGAATATATTCAAAAAAAATATATTCAAAAAAAGCTGTTGTTTTATTACCTCCATAATAAAAACATGGTATACCTTTGTAGGACCCAGCGAACCAATCTGATTAATAGAAGTCTAAAAGGCAATTACATTGACCCTTTAGACTTTTTTTATGGAGGTGGGGGTGTGAGGCTTAGGAATGAAGGGGATCCTCCTACAATTTAGCAAGACAAAACCTATTATATAAACCATTACCGATTTTTAAAACGATTCGCTTATGCTCATTCTATACGTTGTGATTATAGTTGCCTTGGTTAGTTTAGTTCCTACGGTTTTACCCAATAAAATTGGACGAAAACTATAACAGAAGGGCAACAATTATGCATCAATTCAGTTAGGGGTGGTATGAAATTACTTGTAAGTACATCCTTGCCTACGCGTTGGGGGCCGACGTTAATTTCTGCCTTTGGCGAAAAGGAAACAGAAGTCTGCCCCTATTTGGTATTGCAATTTGGAGAGATTGATCTGTCTCATCCTGTATTGGTGCGGGTACATTCTGAGTGTTTTACCGGAGATGTATTTGGGTCGCGCAAGTGCGAATGTGGTGACCAGTTGGACTTGTCTTGTAGACAATTGGCGGAGGAAGGAGGAATCTTGATATATGCTCGGCAAGAGGGTAGGGGTATCGGATTAGTCAACAAGCTCAAGGCATATCGATTGCAGGATCAAGGGATGGATACCGCTCAGGCCAATACCGAATTGGGTTTTCCCGTTGAGATGAGGACCTACGAGAAAGTTGCATTTATTCTAGATCATTTCGGTATTAAGGACATTCGATTAATGACAAACAATCCGGAGAAGATCAAGGCTTTAAAAGATTCCGGATTCAATATTGTAGAAAGAATTCCGGTACAAGCAGAGAGTTGTACCTTTAATGTAGAATACCTCAAGACCAAACGGGACGTTATGGGGCACCTTTTAGATTTAGAAGAGTAGTTTTTTTATGTTATTTTTGCGGTTTATAAACGATTTCCGATGTCTATAACGTTGGTATTTTATCGTTGATTTATTGTATTTCAAGGAGGGTTGATACATCAAATTCTCTATGTATTTTAACACGGAAGGATGACAAGGAGGAATTGGATGGAGAAAAATTTAGAGAGATAAACCACTTTTGATAGGGTGTACATCGCACTATGACAATCAGACAAGACAAACACCACTTTATTATGATCCCAGATTTTTTAACTTTTAGGAGATGTTTTTTAGCTGTCGCTCTACTTTTATCAGGAATTCAGATTCGAGCACAAGAAGTTTTCGATTTACGGGAAATACTCGTTTGGACTCGAGAAGGGGTTGTCGCGAAGGATTTGCTAAATGGGTTGTATGCGATTCAAGGATTGCCCACCGTGAAAGATATTAGGCAAGTGGGAATTGCCTTACCGGTCTTCAAGATTACGTTAAATCAGCCGGACCAATTTGGAGAGACACTGGAGAGGCTAAAAAATTCTCCAATGGTGGAGAGTGCGGGTTATAATGGACATATTGACCTAAGAAGGGTTCCTGACGACCCTAAATATTCACAACAGTGGGCATTAAAACAGATTAAGGCACCTCAAGCTTGGGATTTGAATGTGGGGGTGAGTACAGCGGATCATCCGGTCGTTATAGCTGTATTAGACGCGGGGTTTGAACGAGGACACGAGGACCTGAAAGATCAGATTTGGCGCAATAAGGCAGAGGTGCCCCATGATGGCATTGACAATGATAACAATGGGTATATTGATGATTATTATGGGTATAATACGCTATATAACAATGACTCACTATATGCCCATTTTCACGGTACGAAAGTAGCAGGGATTATCGGCGCCTCAGGGGACAATGGCAAAGGTATATCAGGTATTAATTGGGATGTAGAGATTATGACAGTATCGTTTGGTCAAAGTGAGGATATCCAGGATGATGATATTTTAGAAGGGATGGAGTATATTCTTCGTCAGCGGGAAGCGTACAACGCCTCCGGAGGACAAAAGGGAGCCTATGTAGTGGCGATGAATATGTCATTGGGAAGAGCGGGTAAGGTTTCTACTTTTAAGGGGATATGCAGGATGATGGATAGGCTGGGCGAGGCAGGCATCCTGACTGTCGGAGCATCTGCTAATACGGATAAAGATGTTGATATCGAAGGGGATTTGCCCTGTGACTGTGGATCGGAGTATTTGATTTGTGTTACTTCCACTGATCAGCAAGATAGGAAGCTTGAAGGAGCGGCTTATGGGAAAAAATCAGTGGATCTCGGTGCGCCCGGCAAGGGGATCTTAAGTACAACTCATTCGACAGAAGCGAAGTATTCGACAGGATCGGGAACGAGTTTTGCTACACCGATGGTAAGTGGTGCCGTAGGATTGATTTACAACACACCTTGCGACCCACTCCAAAATATGTTAAAGAAAAACCCGGGAGATGCTTCTATATTAGTGCGCGACTTAATATTTTCGGGTGTAGATAAAGTTTCGGATTTAAAGGATATTACTTTTACAGGAGGTAGATTGAATCTTTACAAAACCCTTTCAATAGTAAAGGATGCCTATTGTGATAGTGAAAGTCAAATGCTTCAGATTAAGAGTATTGACCCTAATCCTGCTCAGAAAATTTTGCGATTGCGATATAGTGTTGCCCAATACACTTTGCATACTGTACGTGTAGTAGGGATAGGAGGTAATATTCTCTTTGAGAAAACATTTTGGCCGGATTTGAGCAAGGATAAAAGCATCCTTTTGGATGTGTCCTCTTTGGCCGTTGGAAACTATGTCCTCCAATTATTCAATGATTATGAGCAGGTGTCCAAAAAATTTCAAGTCCGTCCATAGAGCTTGCACCAAAATACTTTATAGAAGGCCAAAATAACCCCAAGCCTGGCCGATTTGAATCTGTAGCCTTTTAAAATGAGCAGCATATTGCTAGCAGTGGGGGGCTTATTATCCCTGAACTAAGGTGCCGACAGATTCACCTTTAATCAAATTAACCAGATTGGATGGGTCATTGATATCAAAGACTATGATGGGTAGATTATTTTCTTGACAGAGGGTGAATGCGGTCATGTCCATAACCTTTAACCCTTTTTTAATAACGTCATCGAAGGATAGTTTTGTAAAGCGGATAGCCCCAGTGTGTTTTTCCGGGTCTTTGTCATAAATCCCGTCCACCCGTGTTCCTTTCAAGATGACGTCGGCTTTGATTTCGTTCGCTCGAAGTGCAGCGGCAGAGTCTGTTGTAAAGTAAGGGCTTCCTGTCCCTGCCGAAAAGATAACGACGCGTCCTTTTTCCAAATGACGAATAGCTCTTCGCCGAATATAGGGCTCTGCGATTTCCTTCATTTCAATGGCAGAGATAAGCCGTGTATAGATACCGTTTTTTTCCATTACACTCTGGAGCGCGAGTCCATTAATACACGTGGCCAGCATTCCCATATAGTCTCCTTGAACACGTCCAATATCACTTTCTTGAGCTTGTAAACCGCGGTAGATATTTCCCCCCCCGATGACAATCGCCACTTCTACATCGAGGTCTACCAAGGCTTTGACTTGTTCGGCATAATGCTGGAGCATCTCAGGAGCGATACCAAATTCTTTATTGCCCATCAGAGATTCTCCACTGAGTTTGAGAAGTATTCTTTTATATTTTAGCATAGCATTTATTGGTTAACTGAATAGAGACGATGTTGGAGTTAAGGATGGAGTATGAACGAGATTCTATCGTTCATTCCGCAGACAAAAGTATAAGCTTTTTTTAATACTACTCGACATGATAGCAAGGAGATTGTTAAAAAGTACTGAGATCTGAAAGGGAAGTGATGATTTCTCATTGGAGCATCAGCCCAAAAGAAAGACAAACTAGAGTTTGGAGAGGAGGGTGGTGAAGAAGTAGGTACTAAATGTTTTTCCAAATTATCCGATAGGCGCGGGGTGAAGAGGGGAGTAAAGAGGGCAAAGTTAGTTTCCATGGTACATTCTATAGGGGTATAAAAAAAAGCGGAAGGGGCCTCCTTCCGCTTTGTAACTATATTATCCTAACTTTAAGTGTTTAAAGTCATTGACCGTCAAGTCCGGATCAATGGACTTGAGGTAATCTCTAACAGATTGTTTGCCGTCTTTGACGTACACCTGATTGAGCAGGGTATTTTCTTTAAAGAATTTATTGAGTTTTCCTTTGGCGATTTTTTCAAGCATCGCTTCAGGTTTACCCTCTCGTCTAGCCTGCTCCATTCCAATTTCAATTTCTTTTTCGACGATGGAAGCATCGACATTGTCTTTATCAACAGCGATAGGCTTCATAGCGGCAACTTGCATGGCTACATTTTTACCTGCATCTTCGGCTCCATCTACATCCTTGTTAAGGCCGATAATCACCCCGGCTTTATTCCCCATGTGAATATAGGAGGCTACAAGTGGTGCAGACAACTTCTGATAGTCGGCGAGTTCTACTTTTTCTCCTATTACACCTATCTGTTCGGTGATTTTTTCGCCTAGGGGAATACCACCAAAATCTTGCTGTAGCAAAGTCTCTTTGTCGTTGACAAAAGCATTGAGTGCGAGTTCGGCGATCTCTTTCGTGAGGTTGACGAAATCATCGTTTTTTGCAACGAAGTCAGTTTCACAACTTAGACGCACTACGACTCCTTTGTTTTTATCGTCATTGACCATGGCGATAACAACGCCTTCTTTAGCATCTCTATCTGCTCGTTTGGCAGACAATTTTTGTCCCTTTTTACGAAGGTTTTCAATGGCTTTATCCATATCACCGCCGGCTTCATTGAGGGCTTTTTTGCAGTCCATCATACCTGCTCCGGTGAGTTCTCTGAGTTTTTTTACATCAGCAGCTGTTGCCGTATAGCTCATATTATTAGGTATTAATTGTGTTAAGTAAATTAAGATATTTGATAAAAGAGATTAAGCCTGTGCTTTTTCTGCGGCACGATCTTTCTTGTACTGTTCCCTTTCTTCTTGGCCTTCCTTTATAGCTTCTGCTATTGTATTGACGATTAATCTAATCGAATGGGAAGAGTCATCGTTGGAAGGAATGGGAAAATCGACTTCTCTAGGATCAGAATTCGTATCGACCATTGCAATGGTTTTCAATCCCAATTTTTTGGCTTCATCCAATGAGAGATGTTCAAAGTTAGTATCTACGATAAAGAGCGCTTGTGGGATTCTATTAAGATTGACAATACCCCCGAGGACTCTATCGAGTTTAGCTCTTTCCCTAGATAACATCAGCCGCTCTTTTTTAGTAAGGCTGGTAAGAGAACCATCTTTCATCATGCGATCGATGTTTTGCATCTTTTTAACAGACCGTCTAATTGTTGCAAAGTTAGTGAGCATGCCCCCTAACCAACGCTCTGTTACGTAAGGCATGTTTACTGACTTAGCTGCATCTTCGACGATTTGACTTGCTTGATTCTTGGTCGCTACGAAAAGAATTTTCCGTCCTGATTTTGCAAGTTGTTTGGCTACGCGTGTCGCTTTTTCCAAAGCCTTTTCTGTCTTGTTAAGGTCGATGATATGAATCCCTTTCTTTTCCATGAAGATATACGGACGCATCTTAGGATTCCACTTGCGTTTGAGGTGACCGAAATGTACACCGGCCTTCAAGAGTTCTTCGAATGTTGGAATATTCATTGTTTATTATTTTTTGCCTGTGTGTCTTGTATCCTCAAGGTACGTGCAGGCGAATGGTGAATGACTTAATTAATAAAGCAGCAGTTTGATTCCACCGCAAGGTGCGAAATGCATTATCGTTTACTGAACTGGAAGCTCTTACGGGCTTTTGGTTTACCGTATTTTTTACGCTCGACCACTCTAGCATCACGGGTTAGCATTCCTTTGGGTTTGAGAAGAGCTTTGTTCTCTTCGTTAATTTTGACCAAAGCACGGGCAAATCCCAGTCGAATAGCTTCTGCCTGACCTTTGAATCCTCCACCGCTAACCGTGACTTTGATGTCGTAGGTGCCTGTCGTTTCTGTAACAACTAAAGGCTCATACATGCTGTTGCGGATATTCAGTTGTGGAAAGTACTCTTTATAGTCTTTTCCATTGATAACGATATTGCCGTTTCCCTGTTTGAAGTAGACTCTGGCAACAGAGGCTTTACGTCTTCCTAATGCATTAATTATTTCCATGTTAATACTTCTGGTTTTTGTGCGTGATGTTTATGCTCCGGTCCTGCATAAACGAATAATTTTTTGTACAACTGCCTGCCCAATTTATTCTTGGGAAGCATCCCTTTAACCGCATTTTCGATAACCGCGATTGGCTTTTTTGCTATTAAGTCCTTGGCCGTTGCCTTTCTTTGACCTCCCGGATAGCCGGTGAAACGGATATATTCTTTTTTGTTCATTTTGTCACCGGTGAGCCTTACTTTTTCAGCATTGACAACTACGACATAGTCACCACAGTCGTCATGTGGGGTGTATTGAGGTTTGTTCTTTCCCCGTAAGATGGTGGCAATCTGTGTAGCCATCCTTCCCAACACCATATTTTCGGCATCGATCAGGTACCACTTGTGCTCTACCTCATTCCTGTTGAATGATTTGGTTTTGTAACTTGTTGTATCCACGAATTTACTCTTTATAATGATTCAATCAAAATCTCGTTTTTCATAACGGAGTGCAAAGGTAAGATAAGTATTTAAAAATAGGATATATAAATACTAAAAAAAATAAAAAATATTTTGTTAAAGCGTTGAAAAACAGGCTAAATTTCGCGCTAGTTTATTTTTCTATTTTGTAATGGGTTGGATTACAGGTTCCTGTGTCAGAAGAATTGGTGTTGATTTTAATGAGTTGTCGGGTTAACTTTTGGGTTAGACTGAAAAATAAATCATCTCCAACAAAAGTATAGCACAGCTCGGTGCGTTGTGCTTTCTACTGCTTGAAAGAATTAGCTGAATCTTCTTCTGAAACAATACGGTGTCATTCCTTCTCCAAAAGCATTTTATCCATATTGACATTGGTTTTGATGAGATCGATAGCCCGCTTCACTTTCCATGGAGTACTGCGATTGATCTTTACTTCTATGTTGGATATTCGAATTACGCTTCCAAAGGTGTCAAGCCCAGTTTGAATTAGAGGGATTTTATGGGTTTCAATATACTCCATCGCTTTGGGGTCCATTTCGCCTTGGCCACACACGACCATACCTGCCAATGGGGGTTTCGATAAGTCAAGTCCTTGCGTGTTTTGAATTATTTTGTCAATGGATTCCCGAAATCGAGTATAAGGTGTCACCAATAGTAAGTCTCTTTCTTTACTCCAGTCTTGCTTCTCGAGCAAGGAGCCTGCTACGATGTCTTCAACTTTGTTGTCCAATTGATCTGAATTGGCGAGAACTACCCCTTTAACAGAACGGGCTATCGTTCGCATTACGGGAAAGGCTAAACTGTGGTCATAGGGTATTACCCCTAGTAGTGGAAGTCCTTTTTTCTTTAGGTATTTACTTACGTAATTGGTGACTTTCTCCATTTTGTCGATGCGCACTTTATTGACGATGACACCCAAAATAGGTACCTCTCGTTCCCTGAATAGTGCCAGACACATATTGAGCATATCAATGGTACTCCCAATTCCCCCTTCTACAACCATTACAACGCAAGCGTTGAGCATTTTGGCTACTCGTGCGTTGGACAGGTTGACCACACTACCTACTCCCGGATGTCCGGTTCCCTCATATATGATCAGTTCATTTTCGGATTCTAAGGTTTGTTTTGCTTTGATTAAAGCTTCTTTGAAGGAATAGTGATCGGGATGATCCAGGAAGTCTGTGACCGTGCCGGAGCCTAAAATCACAGGGCTGTGAATCTCAGGCTTCATATCAAAATGAATCAAATCCATAAACAATAAGGCATCCTTGTCAACTCTAAACTCTCCGAAGTCCAAGTATTTTTGCCCTACGGGCTTGCAGTATCCCACCTTCAATCCGCGGTGCATAAAGTTGGACACAAGACCGAGCGTCGATGTCGTTTTTCCTACGTGCTGGGAAGTAGCAGCGACGTATATACTCTTGTATTTCATTTGTTTGAAAAATTTTTAATAAATTGAAAATAAATGTATCACAAATTTTTAAAGATATCAAATAGGAACCACAATTGTCCATCCTGCCCTATTGTTTCGCGAATACATATTTTATCAATTGTAATCGAACATTTGCTGGACTGTGCAAATCTAATGACCTTGCAAACATACTAAATTCTTATCATTTTCCTAAAAAAATAGATAAGGCGGTTAAAGAAATCATAATGTAGCATCCCCCATGTATCTTTTGACCTAATTGAGACGTCAAAAGAGAAATTTATTCAATCATCTTATAAAATTGTATATCATGAAACGTCAAAACATCTTATTGCTATTAGGTCTCTTTTTATTTGTATCTACTTCTTCTAAGGCCCAGATAGAGATTAAAACCAACCCGGTTTCGTTTCTCTTTAAGAATTTTCCTGTTAAAGGGGAATATCTGTTCACTCCGGATTGGGGTGCTGAAATAGGAGCTAAAACCGGTTGGTCTAACTACACAGCAGATAATGGGACTTCAGCACGACTCAAAAATTATGGGGCATCGCTTGCTGTCAAACACTATTTCATACCATCTGCTAGAGGTGGGGATCGCTTCTATGCTCTATTGTATGATAAATATAGATATTGGGAAGGAACGAGTGATGGGCCGGTCGGTCGTTCAGAAGTGACTCGCAATGCTTTGGGATTGGGCTTGGGCTACAAATGGGTTTCTCGTAAGAATTTCATTGTGGAAACTGCAATTGGTGGTGGAAAAACAACTTATAATAAAGTGGATAACACTGACCTTGCGCAGGTCCCGTTACTCAATCTTGATGTCTATTGGAGGTTGGACATCGGATATCGCTTTTAAGAGAAATAACCTCGCTTAATATAACCGATTGAAGCTCCGGGAGTCGCCTGTCTTCCGGAGCTTTTGCTCGTCTGCCTATATTTGCCGTGGTTAGGATGGGTTCCTGTAGAAATGCAATTTATATTTTGTAAAATACATATCTTTGAAGCACAATAAATAGATACTGCCATGTTTGCCCCTACGCCATCACCCCCTTATTACGCGGTCATTTTTACCTCCTTGATGTCCAATGACACGACTGGTTATGAAGAAATGTCGGAGAGAATGATGATCTTGGCTTCTCAGCAAGCCGGATTCTTGGGAATTGAGAGTGTAAGAGATAGATTGGGTATTACCATTTCATACTGGAAAGATAAACAGTCCATTCTTGAATGGAAGAAAAACATCGAACATCAGCTAGCGAGGAAGTATGGTAAAGAGCGCTGGTATAAGAGATTTGAAGTGCGTATTGCCCGGGTGGAGAGAGCCTATAGTTTCGGGGAGTAACAAAAAAAAACAGTTGCGAGCTGGGAGCTCTGCAACTGTATAAACCAATCTCAAAAAATAAAAAAGACGAACCTCTTAGGTCATTCGTTTTGGAAGAGAGCGACGTTGTTCGTCAAATACGCCGACTCCGTATTTTCCAGTTAGAATGACTTGTATTCTTGTTTTAAGAAACTTGAGCTTTGAAAAACAGTTGCGGGCTGGGAGCCCTGCAACTGTATAAACCAATCTCAAAAAATAAAAAAAGACGAACCTCTTACATCCATTTTTTCCAAGGGGGCAACGTCGATTTTCGTCCTAATCTCAGATGCTGTTATTTCCCTTCGTAGGAATGGATAATATTTTTTTAAAGTGTAGTTCGACTTTTCGAACTGTATAAACAGTTGCGGGCTGGGAGCCCACAACTGTCATAAACCAATCTCATGAAAAGATAAGTATAAAAAGACGAACCTCTTTAGTCGGCCTTATCGTGAATGAAGGAATTGCCTTCTTTTCGAATAATGGGTTCATCATCGTCGAGAGAGATAGTCCATTTGGACACTTTTCTATCGGATGAAGAGCCTATTGGGTCGAGTTTGACATTCCTTCTAAGATAGGCGGGGACTTTTTCTTTGGTACTTAGATCTTCGTAATCCGGCGCGCCGGAGTGGATGTTGTTTTGTCGGAGAGCTTCCAACCGCTTGCGGTTTTCTTCGCGTTTTTTCATGCGCTCTAACCGTTCTGCATCAAGCTCTTCCTTGGAGCGGTAAGGCTCCTTATAACTGTATTTTGGTTTTTCTGCCTCTGAGGAATTGACTTCAAATTCCTTAATATTGGCTTCCGGTGAAGGAGAATCCAAAAGATCACTTAAACTGGGGACAGTAAGCTGGTTTTCAGACTCGTCACTTTTAAAGGTCGGGTCAAGTATATCAGCAGTTAAATCCTCCATCTCTTCATCATCCAAGGAGATTACCACTTTTTTTGGCGCTTGTTTTGACGTTCCTAAGGAATGCTCAAAACCTGTAGCGATGACCGTTACGACTAATTGATCATCGATGGACTCGTCGTGACAGTGGCCCCATATTATATCCGTACCATACCCCGCCAACTCTTGAATAAACTCTGTGACTTGATACATCTCTTGCAATTTGACTTCTTCTTTGCCGGAAGAGATATTGATTAGTATATTCTTAGAGCCTCTGATATCATTGTCCTCGATGAGTTGGGAAGAAAGCGCTTCTTGTACAGCGCGTAGAGCTCTGTCTTCGCCTGAAGCAGTTCCGGATCCCATAATGGCTACTCCAGAATCCTTCATCACAGTATACACATCTTGGAAATCTACGTTTACTTGTCCGGATACGGTTATGATTTCAGCGATTCCTTTAGCCGCAGTGGTTAACACATCATCGGCATGCCCAAAGGCCTCTGAGAGGGTTTTGGTCGCATGTACTCCGCGGAGTTTGTCATTGCCGATGACAATGATAGAATCGACATTGCTTTTGAGTTCTTCCAACCCTTCAAGGGCTTGAGCCTTGCGTTTTCTTCCTTCAAAGGCAAATGGAAGTGTTACAATTCCAATAGTAAGGATGCCTAATTCCTGAGCTACTTTAGCGATGATGGGTGCAGCCCCTGTTCCGGTGCCTCCCCCCAATCCTGCAGTAATAAAAAGCATCCGGGTACCATCTTCTAAGAATCTTCTGATGTCATCGATGGATTCGATACAGGCTTGTCTACCTTTTTCAGGAACATTGCCTGCCCCCATTCCTCCTGTCAGGTTAGGGCCGAGCTGTATTTTGTTGGGAACCGGACTAAGTTCTAAAGCTTGGTTATCGGTATTGCAGACTACAAAGTCTACCCCTACGATACCTTGTTCGTACATGTGGTTTACAGCGTTAGAACCTCCACCACCTACACCTACTACTTTAATCATTGAGCCTTGTTTTTTATCGATATCAAATAACATAATCTTGTTTTTTCAATGTGGATAATATTCTGTTATAGTTCTGAGTCGGGAGAAGCTTCGAAGAATTCTTTTATGAGTTTGAATCCTCGGTTCACAATTTTACCCAACGGCTTATTGTTTTCCCTATTTTCTTCATTGGATTCCCCATTTTCATTTGTTGCTTCAGTGGTTACGAGTTCTTTTTTCCATTCGTTCTTTTGTTGCTGAGAAAGTGCATAACGGAGAATCCCGATACTGGTGGCATAAATCGGGCTTTTCAATTCGCCGTCTCTATGGTGAGCCAGATGTTCATTAGGGGTTCCGATTCTTGTCGATAGGCCGGTGTGGTATTCCACTAAAGATACAATGTCTTTCAATAGAGCTCCACCACCGGTTAGCACCATTCCTGCTAGAAGTTTAGTCTCATAGCCCGAACGTCTGATTTCCCAGATGACATAATCCAGTATTTCTTCCATTCTAGCTTGAATGATTCTAGCGAGATTTAATTCTGATATCTCTCGTGGAGGTCTCCCTTTTAGCCCGGGTATGGTGATGATTCTATTGTCTACAATCTCTTCAGCTAGTGCTCTACCAAACTTTACCTTCAGCTTTTCTGCCTGTTCAGTCATTACACTGCAACCTTCTTTGATGTCTTCTGTAATGATATTGCCTCCTAGGGGGATAACCGCTGTATGTCGTATTATTCCTTCATGAAATATGGTAACATCTGAAGTGCCTCCTCCGATATCCACCATGACAACCCCCCCTTTGAGCTCTTCTTCGGAAAGTACAGCACTAGCAGATCCTATGGGTTCCAAGACCATCTCTTTGGCCTCTAATCCTGCTTTTTTGATACACCTTAGAATATTATTTGCTGCAGAGACCTTTCCTGTAATGACGTGAAAATTGCCTTCGAGTTTTGAGCCGCACATGCCGATGGGTTCCAGGATTCCTTCCTCACCATCAATTCTGTATTCTTGAGGTACGACATGGATGATTTTGTCTCCGGGGGCCAAGGCGAGTTTATACATGTCGTTGATAAGTAGTTCTATTTCATCCCTTGAAATTTCTTTTTCGGGGGAATCTCTTAGTTTTTGGCCCATGTGGTGTACGCTTTTGATATGTTGGCCAGCGATACCCACATATACCGATTGAAACTCGTGCTTAGCGCGTTTTTCCGCCATATCAATGGCATCGGAGATCGCTTTAGCCGTTTTGTCGATATTGGCTACTACTCCGCGTTTTACCCCATCGGATTTTACTTTGCCATATCCCAAAATTTCGATCAAACCGATTTCATTCATGATGCCTGCTGCAGCAACAACTTTGGTTGTTCCGATATCGAGAGCGACAATGAGATCTTGATTGTTGTACATGTTCATAGTAAATAGTTTTATATGAAGTTATTTCTTCCTTTGATTAAGTTGTTTTAATGTGTTTTTTAGCAAATACCAGATTTTCGTATTCTAGATTTATCATTTCATACTTTCCCCAATCCCCTTTTTTATAGAATTTTTTGAGTTTATCTAATTTAGCGGGAATGTCTTTTACATGTCCAAAGAATATTCGTTTGTACCCAGCTTTAGGGATGAGCGTCACCTGGTCATGCGCATCCACATATACCTGTTCTACCAGTGCATTCAGCATTTTGTCATTATGAATTGCAAGGAGCAATTTTCGCAGTTGTTCGAAAACAGGGCTTTCCAATTTTTCTCCTTCCAATGCTGCATTGGAGGGGATCACCCCGGTTACGACAGGTACCCGATAGCTGCAATGTGAGGAAAGAGACACTCTATATCCTTGGGCATCCATATAATATTGAATCCCGTTGTTGTCCACAATTCTAGCAATTGGGATGCGCTGTCGTATATCAATATGCAATACATTGGTCATATCTAGAAAAACTTCTGCATCTTGAATGCTCGGATAATCTTCCAAGGAGGATTCCAGCCCTTTGAAGTCTACATCTTTCACTCTGAGATTTTTTACGTCGCCTTGTTGAACCTTTAGAAGAATACGAGTAATATCCTGCTTGGTAATGAGTCGCTGTTTAGGGGTGGTATTGGTAATATGCAATTTGATTTTGCGCACCTTCATCTCTTTTTTATACCAAGATCCGGCGACTACTAACGTAAGTATTGCAGCGGCCAAGAGCAGGCCGTTATGCTCGAAGCGGCTAAAGTTTTGAACGATATGTTGTATTCTTGCTTTCATTATCGCTGTTGGTCCGTTATCTTGCGGATAAGGTCAGGAATAAGAAGATACAGATCCCCTGCTCCCAATATCATGATGACCTGTTGGTCTAATATTTTAATTTGGTTAACAATTGTATTTTTTGACGCGAGATGCACATTTGCACTTCGCATGTTGTCTTTTATCAGTCTGGAGGTGACGCCCTCCATTGGTTGTTCCCTAGCCGGGTAAATATCTAGAATCCAAGTTTCATCCAGCAGGTCTAGTGCTTCTGCAAAACCCAGATAAAAATCCTTGGTCCGGCTGTATAAATGCGGTTGAAAAATTCCAGTTATACTCCATTCCGGATACACGGAACGCGCTGTATGGATCGCAGCAGTCAATTCCGTAGGGTGATGTGCATAATCATCTATCAGTGCATGGTTAGAATCGAGGTGCCTCACCTCAAATCGTCGCCAAATTCCCCTAAATCCCGGAAGCTTTTCAGCACAACATTTCGGAGACACTCCTGCCCATTGACAGGCATGAATAGCCGCTAAGGCATTGGCTACATTGTGCTCCCCAGGCATTTTAAGCGTCGTCGGATAACGATTATCGTCCTCTATCCATTGGAAATGGGCCAGGTCATTTTGGTATGAAATGGTTGGCATCGTCCCATTGATTCCGGGTCTGCCGTATTCTTTTATACTTCTGGTAGATCTTAGCGTTTCAAGTATCGAAGCTGGCAATAAATCTACTACTTTCCAATGTAGTATTAGATGGCCACCGGATTTGACCTGCTCCATAAAACGAATATACGTTTTCATCATTTCAGCGTGACTCCCGTAAATATCCAAGTGATCTGCATCCAGAGAGGTTACTATTGCTACTTCCGGGTGAAGATGAAGGAATGAACGGTCGTATTCATCTGCCTCCACCACTAACCAATCACTATCTCCGTGGATATAGTTACTGTTGAATTGGGGGATGATCCCACCCAATATCGCCGTTGTATCTACTCCGCATGATCTGAAGAGATAGGTCGTCAAAGCACTAGTCGTGGTCTTGCCATGTGTACCTGCGACAGCTATAGTACGTTTTCCATCTGCGACAGCTCCCAATACTTCTGCTCTTTTGAGTACCGGAGTTTCAGATTGTTTTAGATGGTGGAGAATATTATTTGTCTCCGGTATCGCCGGTGTATAGACTACCAGATCCAGATCTGTTGGAAGCCCCTGCAGTTCATCCTTATAAGTGATCGTCATGCCGCCTTTCGAAAGTTGCTGGGTCAATGTCGTCTCTGTTCGATCGTAACCGTAGATCTTTACTCCATTGTCCGCAAAATACCTAGCCAATGCACTCATCCCGATGCCTCCGATTCCCACAAAATACATTTTGCGAAGTGTAATTTCCCCCTTTGTCTTCAATTCTATTCTCATGACACCACCTCCTTTATCGTTTGAACAATCGTCTGTGCAGCGTTGGGTTTAGCGATAGATTGCAATGCTTTACTCCACGTTTCCAATAATTCTTCTTCTCCAATTACCTTCAAGGCTTCCGGTATCAACTGCTCGACCGCCACTCGGTCTTCGATCATCCCCGCTGCATTTTTGTGGACTAGACTCAAAGCGTTTTTCCGTTGATGATCCTCCGCCACATTGGGGGAAGGAACCAGAATGGCCGGTGTGGCAGTCAAGGCAATTTCAGATATCGATAAAGCCCCCGCCCGGCTGATAACCAAGTCCGCTGTAGTATAAGCCAGATCCATTCGATCTATAAATGCCGTTGCTTGAACATTGGGCAATTGTGCGGTTGTCGAATTGTGAAATTCATCGATATATAGTTTACCGGTCTGCCAAAGTACTTGGACGTCTTCCTGCTTTCCAAATAGGAGCGGTGCGCCTGCAGCCAGTGCTTCATTGATCGTACGGGCTCCTAAACTGCCACCAAGTACAACGATGGTTTTTTTGTCCGGAGCCAATCCGAAATGCGTACGTGCTTCTTGTGGGGTAGCCCCTCCTTGAAGGATACTGGATCGTATGGGATTCCCGGTCAATACAATATTCTCCTTGGGAAAGAAGCGTTCCATTCCTTCATAAGCTACACAGACCTTTTTCGCTTTTTTAGCGAGAATCCTATTGGTGATTCCGGGCCAAGAATTTTGTTCTTGAAGCACTACCGGAATTCCCATTCTGTAAGCGGTTTCCAATAAGGGACCACTTGCAAATCCTCCTACACCGACGACTACATCAGGTTTGAAGCTGAAATTAATCCGGGCAGCTTGAATCAAACTCACTAAGAGTTTGATAGGAAACAACCAATTTTTCAAAGATCTTTTGCGTTGGAAGCCGCTGATCCATAATCCCTTTATGGGATATCCGGCGGCGGGCACTCTCTCCATTTCCATTTTCCCCTTCGCTCCAACAAATAATATTTCAATATCCTTTTCACTCTTGACCAATGCCTCTGCAATGGCCAATGCGGGAAATATATGTCCGCCTGTTCCTCCGCCACTAATGATGACCTTCATCCACTGTTGTATTTTGCAGGTTCAATCTCCTTTTATATTCGGCGTTGACATACCGGCTTATACTCAACATCATCCCTAGAGAAACACTGGCAATTAAAATAGAAGTCCCCCCCATACTTACCAACGGAAGGGTTAGTCCTGTTACAGGTACCAATTGGACAGATACCGCTATATTTCCAAATGCTTGAATGATGATGTTCAATGCCAATCCCACTGCTAAAACAATCGCAAAGGCAGAATTAGACCGTGTGGCTAATATGACCACCCTCCACAGCAAAAACAAATACACTCCGATTATCGATATGGCTCCCATCAATCCGTATTCCTCTACTATTATCGCATAGATAAAATCTGCGTAAGGGTAGGGGAGAAAATTGCGTTGGATGCTGTTGCCTGGCCCTACGCCAAACCACCCTCCATGGGCTATGGCCATCTTGGATTGTTGTACTTGATATCCACCATCAGAATTGTGAATGAATTCGTTAATCCTAGTTACCCATGTTTCCACTCGTACCAAGTCAGGAAAAAACATCCCCAAAAGTACAAGTATGGACAATACTACTACGCCAAGAAGGATAAGTAAGGCGATGTACTTCCAGTCCACTCTTCCTATAATCATCATCATCGTACATGTAACGAAGAGCAATGCAGCCGTTGAAAGATCTGCAGGTGCGATAAGTCCCACTACTATTAGGATAGGGATGAGTATCGGAAGAAAGGCTTCATTAAAATCCTTAATCCGGTCTTGTTTCTCTGCTATTTTAGCAGCAACATAAAGGATTAAAGATAATTTGGCCAACTCTGAGGGCTGGAAGCTCATTCCTATGATAGGTATACGCATCCATCTCCTCGCTTCATTTATATCCGGACCAAATAGCAATACCCCGATCAAAAGTATTATACTTACTATGAGCAAGAGGGGAGCTAGTTTGATAAACCACCGAAAGGGAGTTTTATATGCTACCCATGCTGCCATACCACTTACCGTCAATACCATCAAATGCTTGATGAGAAAGTATTCTGTATTGCCCCCGGCAGATACAAAAGCCTTGGTAAAAGTCGAACTGTATACTGCCAGCACAGAGGCGATCGATAAGAACATGAGCACGACCCATAGTCCTTTGTCTCCCTTGAGTTGAAGCAATATGTTCTTTCCTTTTATCATTCGTTTTTTAATCTTTTTACCCATGCAGAAAATACTTCTCCACGGTGAATATAATTGTTGAATAAATCAAAACTGGCACAAGCTGGAGATAGTAGTACGGTATCTCCCGGAAGAGCCTTTTTTTGGGCTATTTGAAGGGCCTCTTCCATCGAGGAGGCTTCTTCTATTTCTCCAATCCTTCCCTCGAAGGATGCTTTTAATTTTGTATTATCTACTCCTAGGCAAATTAGAGTTTTAACTTGACCCTTTAAAGCAGAATAAAGTTGTGAATAATCATTACCTTTATCAACCCCCCCCGCAATCCATATGACCGGGGTTTCCATCGCTTCCAACGCAAAGTACACGGCATCTACATTAGTCGCTTTGCTATCATTGATATACCGGACTCCCTCTACAATCCCTACCTCCTCCATCCGGTGCGGGTCGTTCACGAAGGTCTGAATACCTGTTTTTATGACCTCCAATTTGATGCCCTCGGCCAAAGCTGCTGCAGCGGCACAAGATGCATTCTGTGCATTGTGCTTGCCCCGCAATGCGGAGGTATCAAATTTCAATAGCTCCTCTTCGTCTATACATACCAGATTCGATCTGCCGGGACCTGTTTTAATTTTGTGAGGGGAGGGCGCCATTTCATACAACAGCTCCTCCAGTCCGGCATCTATCTCGCCAATGATGAGCGTATCCTCTGAAGATTGATTCATCCCGATACGAAACTTGGCTGCTGCGTACCGGGTTAAATCGTAGTCATATCTGTCCAGATGATCGGGTGATATATTGGTTATCACTGCGATATCCGGACGGAAATCTACGATATCTTCAAGCTGGAAACTACTCAACTCCACGACGTAATGCGACGATATCCTACTCGCTACAGCACGGGCAAAACTCACACCTACATTCCCACATTTTACAGTATTTATACGGGCTGAAGTAAGCAGATGATGTATCAAATTAGTAGTCGTAGTCTTACCATTGCTACCCGTTATTCCGATGATCTTTCCACTGCAATAACGCCCTGCAAATTCGATTTCTCCGATCACGGGAATCCCAAATTCAGAGGCCTTTTTAAGGACTTCTGCCTGTGGTGGTATGCCCGGACTTTTGATAACTTCTCGCGCTTGTCTAATCTTTTCAATAGTATGTCCCTTTTCTTCAAAAGGGATATGGTGAAGTTGTAGTTCTTGTATGAAATGGTCGGCGATCTTTCCACGGTCTGAGACAAAGACATCCAACCCCATTTGTGCTGCAAGTAGTGCAGCTCCAATTCCACTTTCTCCCGCTCCAAGAACTACAATCATCGTATTTTCAATGTTATAATTGTTACGACCGCCAAAAGAATCTGAACGATCCAAAACCGGGTAACAATTCGGGCTTCATGTAAGCCCAATTTCTGATAATGATGGTGAAGGGG
>JALSTN010000032.1 GCA_026983735.1 Saprospiraceae bacterium
CAGGAAAAAATTTCATAATATAAAGAAAAACAATGTGTTATAATGAAAAATAAGATATAATTGCAATATTATTGTCTATCTGTCTCATTTTTTGAGACAGTTTTTTTAAAAAGTCTCAAATATTGAGAATTTTGAAGGATATCCGCAGCCTATCTTTGTAATATGAACACCACCTTTAGTCACCCTATCTCGGGCTGACACACTATGAGAAAGTGGGCTTGGTCAGGAGATTGACCAAGCCCACTTCTTTTTGAATCAAGACTTGTAATTAGAAAGGGGAGGATGGGCGATACCTTTTGTCCTATATTGCGTACTACAGTAACTTTCAAACGATTAAAAAGGAGTAGTTATGTCCCTGTCGTCGAATACTGTAAGAAGTAAGCATCCTTATTGCACCTTCTAATATGTGCTTGAGTTCTGAATAGCTGGTGAATATTCAGAATGAAAGGGAGGAGCGAAACTCATGTGCGCTTGGTGGTGTGAACGGTGCATTCCAGCCTTATTTAGGGGCAGGGTCGTCTTCTTGATTGGCTTTTGTACTTATTTCTTCTAATTCCGATTTTCCTATTGAATAATCATCACAAGTCCATTCCCATTTTTCTTTTAATCTTATTTTATACACTACACGCAATCATATCTTTTACTCTATGCTGAATCAAGTGGAGTGATAGGTGTCTTACTGAGCTCAAAATAGTGTTTTTGTCGTTTCTATAAATGCGTTGGGTTGTACCGAATCATCGTTTTAGCTTATGAATTAGGCGCTATTAGTGCATGCTGTTCTTGCATCGTGTAGGCAAAGTCATGTAATTTCTCCTTATACTCATAATTTATTTTGATGAATACTTGATATGCATCACCAATTTGGCTAATCAGGTAGAAAGTATTATCAGTAAGGAGATCGTATCCTATGGGAGCCAATTGTACCTCTATTATCCTTTCAATGAAATGCTCGGTCGGGCGAAATCGTGTGGACGACTTCGATATTCGGGTATAGCAAAGAGTGTTATCCATTGGATGGAGGCCGATCTATAAGCATAGTGCGCGATAGAATCTCCCTCTTCCTACAGCACTGAGGATGGATTTATCCAGGGACTACGACGGGAACACTTTTGGGAGTCTCCTTGTTGGACAGGGAGTTTAATTTGCTCCGTCTCATCGGTATCGAATCCAAATGATAGCCTTCAGTTGTCAGATATTCCAAGACCTGCGGGAGTGCAACCTTTAGGTTTTTCCAGGCTTTTTTGCTGTCGTGAAAGACGACGATAGAACCGGGCGATACATTCTCCTTGACATTCTTAATGCAGCGTTGGGGAGTGATACTCGCATCAAAATCACCGCTAAGGACATCCCACATGACTATCTTATAATGGCGTTGCAAGAACTGTACCTGCCCGGGTTTGAGTTTGCCATAAGGAGGTCGAAAGAGGTCAGACTTTACGAGTTGACTTGCTTTACGTACATTGTGTAGATAGGGCACATCCTCATTTCTCCATCCGGAGAGATGGTGGTAAGTGTGATTGCCCACATGGTGACCGGCTTCCAATATGGAGGCATAGATGTCAGGATGTTTTTCGACATTTTCGCCTACTACGAAAAAAGTTGCCTTAGCCCTGTATTGAGCTAATAGGTCAAGTACCCAAGGGGTAATCTCAGGTATGGGGCCGTCATCGAAGGTCAGGTACACCGTCGGCTCTTCTGCGGGTAACTGCCATACAAAACCCGGGAAGAGGTTTTGTATAATTTTGGGTGTGTGAATCAAATACATTTTCAATCGTTTGGATATGTTACGGGATGTGAAGGCGGCTGTTTGTGAGGACACAGTCCTACCCTTTAGCATTAGACGGTTCCGGGTCGATAATGGTTGGGTGAAAGGGAAGATTTTTCTAAAAAAGACAAGGAACTCCAACGGGAGCCTGTCTTTTACCGTTTCATATGCGTAGAAAATTTCTAATAAATTAAAAATAAATGTATTACAAATTTTCTGCACATAAGTAACCGCTTCACTCTCACATGAATTTTTTTAGACAAACTTCTATGTGAAATTTATATTTAATAAAATTCATGTTCACCACATACCCTCTCCTTATCGGGGGTGTACACGGAATGAATAATATCTCAGGTGTGGTACAGTATCTAACTGCCGACTTCTATCAATAAAGCATTCTCACGGCACAATGCCGCGCAAAGCTCATGGAATTTCGCATATGGGCCGGTACCAAAAGTGCCGGTTATTGTCCTGGGATAACAATTACAGTTTATAACTGCATCCCGGTGATAATGTTGTTCGATAGGAATACATTAACACTCTAATAACAAAACCGTACCTTTGCGGCACAAAAATTGAACATGGGATCAATCTGAGGCAAAGATAAAACAATTTTACATATAGCAAAAATATTTAATACATAAAATATGAAAAAAATTCGAGTTCGGTTTGCGCCTAGCCCGACAGGTCCATTGCACATAGGGGGTGTTCGTACGGCATTGTACAATTATCTGCTGGCACGCAAGGAAGGAGGGACGTTTATTTTGCGGATAGAGGATACGGATAGGACGCGATTTGTAACCGGAGCGGAGGCGTATATCAAGGAGGCATTGAGTTGGTTTGGGATGGTTCCGGAGGAAGGGCCGGATCAGGGAGGTGCCTATGGTCCATATAGGCAGTCGGAGAGGAAGGAGCGCTACAGGGAGCAGGTTCAAATGCTATTGGAGAAGGGGAAAGCTTATAGGGCATTTGATACACCCGAAGAGATCGCTGCTATGAAGGAAGCGTGGCAGGCCAAGGGAGTGCATTCCCCCAAGTACGATGCGGTGACGCGGCAGAGTATGCGCAATAGTTTGACTTTGTCCCCTTCAGAGGTAGAGGAGTTAGTGGCGTCGGGTGCCCCCCATGTGGTTCGGCTCTTGGTGGATCCGGGCAGAGAGGTGGCTTTCGAGGACGAGATCCGGGGAGAAGTGCGGTTTAGCACTTCGGAGCTCGATGATAAGGTATTGCTCAAGGGGGATGGAATGCCGACGTATCACCTGGCCAATGTCGTCGATGATTACCACATGAAGATTACGCATGTTATTCGGGGCGAGGAGTGGTTGTCGAGCACACCGCATCACGTGTTATTGTACGAGGCCTTTGGTTGGAGAGCGGAGATGCCTGTATTTGCTCATTTACCTTTGATATTAAAGCCTTCGGGGAAGGGGAAATTGAGTAAGAGAGATGGGGCCAAGTTTGGATTTCCGGTGTTTCCGATGGATTGGGAAGCGGAAGACGGAACGCATTATTTGGGTTTCCGAGAAGCGGGTTTTTTGCCCAGTGCAGTGATCAATTTTTTAGCTTTTCTCGGATGGAATCCGGGGGGAGAGCAGGAGATATTCACAATGGAGGAGTTGGTAGAGGTGTTTACTCCACAGAATATCGTCAAGAGCGGAGCGCGATTTGATTACGACAAGGCATTATGGTTCAATCAGCAGCATATCATGAAGTGTACGGTGGAGGAGTTGTATGAAATGGTAAAGGATCGGGTACAATCGGCCTACGGAGTCCTCGATGCACCCTATGTCAAGGAGATTATCCCTTTGATGCAAGAGAGAATCAAAACCCTGAATGAGTTTGTTCCCTCTACTCGTTTTTTCTTTACGGAGGATTGGGCGTATGAGGCCAAGATGATCCGTAAAAAGTGGAAGGAAGATAGTCCTAGACATTTGAAGGCCTTAAAGGATGTATTGCAAGGGTTGGATCCCTTTGAGGCTCCAGCCATTGAAGCCATGGTCCGCGATTTCATACAAGAGAATGCCTTATCTTTTGGGGCGATCATGCCCCTGCTCAGGATTGGGTTGACGGGGACGATGAAGGGGCCTGATTTATACAAATCCATGGAAATCATCGGCCGGGAGCGGTCTATCCAAAGGTTAGAGCGAGCACTTGAGGCCTTTCCGGCGATCAAGGCAGGAGGTCAGCATCCGGGATAAAAGCGGAGAATTTCCGTTCCTCATTGGTCGATCATAGCGATTTTTTAGGGGGAAGGGTTTTGTGACAAGATAATAGGGGGGCTTATAAGAAGTCATAGGGATGTTCAGCCGAATTCGTCCTTTTTGTGGAGCGAGGAGAAATGAAACGCGGATGTTGAGGTTGGGTAGTGTTTATTTATAATTTGCTATAAGTTAATGGCGCTTAAACCCAAACCCTGCATTAGACCCTTTATTGAACCACGTATTAATACGAATGATGTATATTTTAATTCATTGTCTACTAATTAATTTCGAGTAAGCTTATCTGCCAAAAGGGTGTGATAATTATCTCTGCTTAAATATTAAATTATTGCTTTCACTTAACGCTGGGTTGCTCTTCTACTGCAACGCATTTTGACTTCAAAATCATGCATTTCCTCTCGTCGCCATAGCTCGCTATGCCTCCTTAGCGAAATACCTGCTTTATATTGCCCCAAAGCCCCATTGTTAGGAATTCTAATGCAGGCGATGAAAAAAATAGTGTTATTTTTTGGTTGATTTAAAAAAAGTTTTAACTTTGCAATAACACATGCTCGTTTCGAATTGATTATTATCTAACCTTAAAATCTTATTCTTATGAGACGATTTAATTTTTCTTCAACGGGATTTACCCCCCCTCTATCGTTTAAAACACAGGTTATCAAGTGATTACAAGTTTAAAGAGCCTCTGCTCTCTAAATTTCAACCTCCTTCTTTATTTCAGTTTGCAGCTTTCTTACCAATTTTTTTACTCATGTTGAAGTTCGTGGGATGCACCGATTCTGATCTTTCGGAACCCCGTAATATTGCTGAAGTAAGTTCATTAAGAGAGGCTCCGTATGAAAATCCATGTTGGAAGCCTACTCCTGATTGTAGGAATTTGAAGACTGTGACAAATGAGGTTATTTCCTTACCCGGTTATTGTGATATTGCAGTGAGCTATAGGCTATGGGATTGTCAGGGAGTGATAACACTGGAGGACCTAAC
>JALSTN010000033.1 GCA_026983735.1 Saprospiraceae bacterium
TTCTTAACTATACTAATAATATACCAATGAACTCAAAAAAGGCATATACTTTCTTAGTATTCCTCCTTCTAATTAGTTTCAATGTGATAAACGCCCAGCCCTTTGACTCCTTATATACATACAAGGAAATTAAATGGCTCAATGATCCTCCTCTCTGGCTCCATGTGACGAGAGACACCTCCATCCCGGGAAAAAATGATACCATGCCCGACATATATTTTAATGGCTACACTAATTTAGGGCTGGAAAAGACTGTTTTTGCGGGAGATTTTGTATACAATATATATTCGAATCCAAATGAGCGTTATTATGGTAGTTACATAGAAAAGGTCAATTTGAAAACAGGCAGATTAGCAGCTTCTATTGTCTATGATCGTAGGCATGATCCGGAAGCTTACAGTAATAGTTGTCAGAATGCCTATATTACAGAAGATGGCGATCTAGAAGTACTAGTTACAACTCGATATGAACTTTCTTCGTTTTTTGATTGGACCCCACCCAGATTTGGTACATTGGTAATAGATACAGCAACCCTCCAATTGAAGTCTTTTGTGCATGGCTCAAAGATGGATACGAGTAGTATATTTATAGACAATCGAGTGCCAGGAACTGAATCCCTTATACTTCCATCAACTGTTGACAACTTGTATTATTATTATCATAATGCACATATTAAAAATTTCAAAGGTAACGATACGATATATAGTATAGGTGTAAGACTCAATAAAATTGATAAGAATGGATATTTATTAAAGGATACTTTTCTATATCAATTTGATTACAGGCGATCAAATAAACTTAAAAAGTTCAAAAATAGATTCTATGATCAAATTTACACTATTGGCTCTGATACATTGGTGTTTATGGAACATGCACATTATGAGAAGGATGACAGTATATATGCCCGTATCTTCTATACAGATAGGGAACTCAACTTATGGGGGAGCTATGACCTCAGTCCGTATTTTGATACGACTTTGACATTGGAGGAATTCAAGGTTGATAGACATAATCTATATATCAGGTTTAAGAAAAAATATCCGCGAAGTGACTTCTTTTATTATTACGATGTATTTTATATATTGGATCATAAAGGTCATTTGTTGGAGCGGGTAAAGGCCGTAGATGAGAATGGGGAGAAGATATATCTTCCCGGAGTTTATAGGATACCGGGAGTCGAAGGAACGGTCTTCACTGATGCGAATTATAGGGACTCCACATTGACCATTTGGCAAACGGATGGCCACGGTGTCCTCCGACGAATAAAGGACATCTACTTTAGTCCTAAAAATTATATGTTTAATATTGCGGATATGATGCCCTTGGAAGATGGGACCTTCTATGTGACAGGACGCTTGCGACGAGACACTATTTATAGAGGTAGACGATGGGCCCCGGCGTATGCAAAGGCCTGTGGCCGATTTACAAGGGAGGGTTTAGGATTAAAGGGGACCGGAACACAGAGCCCGTCCGCTTTGGAAGAAAAGAGTATGGAACTGCTTCCCAATCCGGCCCATGGGAAATTTCGGATTGTCTTTACGGAACCTTTTGCCGGAGTGATACGTATCTTCGATGAGCAAGGGAAAAGAAAGCTTCGATTGAAGAAGAAGGGAGAGCGGCAAATCCTTATTAATTGCAAAGGGTGGCAAGCAGGGGTGTATTTCATACAACCCATATCAGAATCCGGAGAAGTGTATAAAGGTCATTCTATCGTTGTCCAGTAAAAATTAAGTGGAAGAGGATTCTAGCTTTAGCTCAAAACATGTCTAAAGTAACAAGGCTAAACAAAGGCAATAATGTGGCATTCACTGAGAGATAAAGATGATAACCTTTCGCGACAAAAGATCATTAAGATTTTTTGAAGATAGTAGTCAAAAATGGACATGATCCGGAATGTATATGCCTTTTTGTTCATTGCCCTACTACCAGAATTGTGTTTCCGTAGCTGAGGGGATCCCACAGTATGATAAGTCAGTGCAAATATGCTGTACTCTATTCTTTGGCTGAAAAAACCGATTTTCCAATAGGACGGTTGGGTATACGTAGTCACACTGCCTTCTGTGGAACGACCAGCAAATATCTTCTGCTAATTACAAAAGAATCTCTATATTTGTACTCTGCTTGACATGGGGAGGGCAGAGGGGAACCATTTCATACCAAAAAAAGGGAAAGACATCAGTGAGTAATTATGTAGTATCGGCAAGGAAATACCGCCCGCAGAGGTTTGAAGAGGTTTTGGGGCAGGAGCATATTACCAATACGCTTAAGAATGCCTTGAGCAAGGGGCAACTTGCGCATGCCTTTTTGTTTAGTGGCCCGCGGGGGGTCGGAAAGACGACCTGTGCCCGGATTCTGGCTAAAGTCATCAATTGCCAACAGCCCAATGAGCATTTTGAACCTTGTGGTACCTGTGATTCCTGTCAGGCATTTGCTAAGAATGCCTCCTTTAATGTGTTCGAGATGGACGGCGCCTCTAACAATAAAGTAGAGCATATCCATCAACTGTTGGAGAATGTCCGGGTAGGACCTTATACCGGGAAGTACAAGGTGTTTATTATAGACGAGGTGCACATGTTGACTTCTTCGGCGTTCAATGCCTTTCTAAAGACCTTGGAAGAGCCGCCGGATTATGCGATTTTTATCCTTGCCACTACCGAAAAACACAAGATTCTTCCGACGATATTATCTCGCTGCCAGATCTACGATTTTAACCGTATCCAACCTGACATAATCGTCGAACAATTGCAACAAATCTGTGAGGAAGAGGGCATAGAAGCAGAAGAAGATGCACTTCATCTCATCGGAATAAAAGCCGATGGCGCCATGCGGGATGCCTTATCTATCTTCGACCGTATTTCATCGTTTACGGATAAGCGAATCGCCTATCAAGATGTAATCCGGAGTTTACACATCTTGGATTTCGAACATTTTTTTAAGTTCACAGATGCATTTTTGACAGAGAATTTGCCTGCAGTGATGTTGTTATTGGAGGAGATACTGGATAAGGGATTTGATGCGCATCAGGTCATTCTGGGTTTATCGGAGCATTTTAGAAATCTCTTGATGGCCAAGTTTCCCAAGACAGTTGAGCTCATCTCTGTGGCCGGCCAGTGGAAAACCAAGATGTTGGAACAGTCGATTAAGTGTTCGAAGGGGTTTCTACTTTCTGCATTGGATGTGCTCAATCAAGCGGATGTCCAATACCCTAGAGCGGACAATAAGCGACTACATGTAGAGATGGCATTGGCCAAGATTACATTTATTCATCGCCGAGTGAAGGCAGGGTTGTTATCTCCTCAGGAAAAAAAAACTCAAGTAAACAAGAAGGAGGATCCGCCCGTTAAGTCAGCTTCCAAAAGTGAAGAACCCAGTCCCACCCTTCCTCTGGATACTCCCACACCCTCAAGTGCCTCAACCCAATCCGCCTCTCAACTGACATCTAAGCAACAGGCTCCACCGATTCAGGCGCCGGTGACACCGGCTTCTCCACCTCATCTCCTTCCTAATACCGGAGGATTAAAGAAGAGAGTAAAGAAAAAAACATCTATAGAAAATGAGATTCCGACCTTGACGACATTGGACAAGTTGGAATCCATGATCAAGGAACACGACGAGGAGAATGGAGACAAGTCCAAGGGGATGAATCTGGACCAAATCCGCGCTTTATGGATGGATTATGCAGGGCGTTGTTCCTCTCCGTCGATTCGGCAGACATTGAAGCAAGCACGGTTGGAGCTGGATGATAAGACGATAAAGGTACAGCTCAGTAAGGTCTTGGACAAAAATACTGTGTTGCAAGAGACCAAGCTGATGGATGAGATAAGGGCCCATTACAATGATTATGACATCTCCCTCTCGATAAATATCGTCAAAGAGGATACCGAAGAAGTCCCGATTAAAAAACCCTTTTTGTCAGATAAGGAGAAATATGAAAAGATGGTCGAACAGAATCCGGATTTGACCACACTGATTCATAGATTTGATATGAGGATCGTGCAGGAATAGCCGTTTACTTTCCCTTTCCTTGTAGCAAGACGAGGACGGTATAAAACATAATTTTGAAGTCAAGGCCGAGCGACATATTTTCGATATACAGGATATCGTATTTGAGTCGTTGAATCATTTCATCGACATTGGAAGCGTAACCGTACTGGACTTGCCCCCAAGAAGTAATACCTGGCCGTACTTTGAGCAGTTTGAGGTAATGTGGTGCCCTTTGTACGATCTGGTCAATGAAGAATTGACGTTCCGGCCGGGGACCCACCAGCGACATATCACCGATAAGTACATTGTAGAATTGAGGGAGTTCATCAAGTCTCCATTTGCGCATCACTTTACCCCAGGCTGTGGTTCGATCATCGTTGCCTTGGGAGAGCATGGGACCGTCTTTCTCCGCATCGGTACGCATAGATCGAAATTTGAACATCGTGTAGGGCTTACTGTGGAGTCCCATTCTCTCTTGTCGATAGATGATGGGACCTTTGGAAGAAAATCGAACGCGTAAGGCGATGTACAGGTAGAGCGGAGATAGAAGGATAAGCACTAAAATACTAGCGAGAATGTCGATCATTCGTTTGACGATGCGTTGCCACTTGGGCATCAGCTCGCGTTTGATTTCGATGAGTACAGCACCATAGAGGTGCGTCATTTTGACGGATCCAAGCAGGATATCATACATGTCCGGGATGATCTTAACCATGAGCCGCTCTCTGCTGAATAGGACATTGAGTATCTTGTTGAGGAGTTGGTGCTCTGAGGTTTCGATGGCGATGATCACTTCTTCGATATCGTATTGGTCGATAACTTGATCGAGCTCTTCGATTGTTCCCAGTTTGGGAACTTTTCCTTTAAGTACGTTATTCCCCTTACCATTGACAGAGACAAACCCGATGAAATGATAACCCAAACTGTAGGGTTTGCCAGTAACTTCACGGAAGAGGGATAAGGCGCGTTCATTGCTTCCAATGATGAGCGTTTTGAAGCGTATCAATCCCTTCTTTAAACGATGGCTGGCACGTGTTAAAAGAATCATCCTGGCAGTCACGGTAAATACAAAATGCGTGGTGAATAACACGGCAATAGAGACGTAGTAGGTCTTGTAATTATGCACGATATCATCTAGGATTAAGACGAAGAAGATAACGATGACACCGATAAGTGAGGTAAAAAAAGTCTTGGTAAATGTAGTGAGCCTGGATAATCTATAGATATCCTTGTAGTGATCAAATACGGCATAAATTAACACCCACGCTAAAGGAATGAGCAAAATGCCCAATAAGAAGTTGGTATCCAGAAAAACATCCGTATCGAGGGGTACACCTTCTACTTTTTTACGATAGAGAAAAAATACCATCCAGGCAAGCATAGCCATCACATAATCCAATAGGATCATGTAACCGATTCCCCTCAATCTGCTTGGTACCTTTCCCATATTAATATGTGACTATTTTGAGATTATCGATACGCAATTCTGCTTCTTTGGGTGTGGTAGGATCTACAGAAGTAAAAAAGAGTACCTTGTAATATTTATTGGCATTGGGTTCTAATACCCGTGTAAAGTCAAAATAAAATTTACGCCATTGTCCTACAGAATCGGGGAGAATAAAGGCGTTTAGTGTCTTTCTGAATTGCGTGCCCTCTTTGATATAAAAGCCTAGTACCAGCTGGAGATCTTTGCTATTGACATCGATTTCCATATAGACTTTCTTGTTGACAAATGCTGCACCGTTGATCCATTCTCCACTGGTTAGTTCTGCGCGAAATATACTGTCTTTAGGCAGTAAAGTGAGGCGGGCTTCTTTTGTTCCATTGAGCACCTGCGTGGAGGGCACCAGTTGCCATTTTTTTATTAAGTATTTGGACGTATCTTGTGAGGACCAATTGGCAGAAGATTCAAAATCTTCTACAAATGGAAATTTCGTTCGGTCTTTGTATGAAAACTCAAGATCCACTGTATCCACTCTTCCCGGGGAAAACTCATGTACCAGCGGAATAGCTTTATAAGGCTCATAAATGATACTTTCGTTGCGAACACCATTGACTCGTACACCTGGTAACAATAACAGCTTTTTCTGACCCTTCGCAATGACAGGGATTCGACCTTTTACAGGATAGATGCCGTGTTCTCCTACAGAATCGATAATGACCCAAATATCTTTTATGAGGTGGGTAGGAGCACCTTGTCCGGGTGTCGTAGCAAGAGAAACATTTTTTATGGTCAAGTAGCTGGGCACCGGTTCCTCAGGGTCATATTCACAATTGGATAAAAAGAAGGGTAACATCCCTAGGATTAGGAGATATAGAATGTCGTCTTTTCTTTTTAACCTCTGCATATACAATCGGTTTTTGTCTGAATCAATTTTTCATTTAAGGAGCATCATCCCAAAGGCTATCGCCATTAAGAGGACCATCCCCAAGGTAAAGGCCAATGCCTTACGGATATGGCCGACAGTAGATAGAATTTGTTCTTCTTCTTCCGGATGATCCTTAATAACATCATTATACAAACGCCTTTTACTAAGAATTTGTGGCACTCCCAATCCAATATTTTTTTTAGATAGCGTCTGAAGGGACCGCATCACTTTGTATCTAAAGAAAAATTGCCCTGCAAAAAGGAGAATAGCTCCCGCTAGGATTATATAGGAATACGTAGGATTCATAGTAGAGGAGAAAGGTAGTGCATCCCGTTCTATTCTGGATAAAAAGGGATGCACTATGATGGTTAGATTAATTTTGGCTTAGATATTCTGCTATTCCGTGGTGAGTAGGCACTAGACTTTCCTTGCCTGGGCTCCAATCCGCTGGGCAAACTTCTCCGTGCTCTTCTACATATTGAAGTGCATCCAGTGTGCGAAGTACTTCATCTATATTTCGCCCAAGGGGAAGATCGTTGACCAATTGGTGGCGGACGATACCCTCCAAATCGATGATAAACAATCCGCGATAGGCGATCATTTCTCCTACTGCTTCTAGCTCTCCCTCTTCATTGTATTCCCAGTCGCCTGCCAATACATCGTAATTAGCAGAGATGGTTTTATTGGTATCCGCTACTACGGGGTACGTGATGCCCTTGATACCCCCTTTGTTTTTGTCTAGCTGAAGCCAGGCCCAATGAGATTGTTCCGTGTCTGTCGAACAAGCTATTACTTGTGTATTTCTCTTCTCAAACTCTGCTAATCGAGCCTGAAAAGCAAATAATTCTGTTGGACAAACAAAGGTGAAATCTTTAGGGTAAAAGAAGAGAACAACATATTTTTTCCCAATGAAGTCCTCCAGTCTAAAGGAATCGACAATGTCTGTGCCATTGAGTACTGCTTGTGCTTTGAATAAAGGTGCTTTCTTTCCGGTTAATACCATGATATGAAATAGTTTAAATGAAGTAATTAATTTTGAGCGGCAAATATACGGCTTATCCCCTTTCCGGTACTACAACTTCCGGTTTTAAGTATTTGAAACGAACATGAATTTTATTAAACATAAATTTCACAACGAAGTATGTTTAAAAAAATTCATGTGAGAGCGAAGCGGTTCCATATGTGCAGAAAATTTGTAATACATTTATTTTCAATTTATTAGAAATTTTTAAACATATGAAAATCTTAGGTAAAACAATATCCAAAAGAAAGCGGATGGATAGTTCGAGAATCGCGAAATTACGATTCTCCTGGCGTAGATATACAATGCGGAGAAAAGCTATATCCATATATTGGAGACAACGAATCCGAATTCCCTGGTTTTAACAGGGTTTTAGCTTAAATAAGTCCGCTTGGCAAAGCGTTAAATAGCCATTGCTACCGGGTATATTTAATGTCCATTCCCCCAATAGCACATATATCAAAGGCTAACGAAATATCCTTGAAAAAGCAGTTGTAGTTACTTGTCTTAGATTCTAAGGTCTTCCACCTCTATGCCCGGGTATTTTTTGGGGTCAAATACAAATTTGTCTTCCTCAATCTTGGGGTTGGTGGTAGATTTGTCGATCCATAGCGTATAACGAGTGCCATCCTTAGAGAAAGACTGAAGCTGGGTGAGTAAAAGCTTAGGTTCGTATACATGGAGCTTTATCTTAAAGAATTCTTCATTTTTATCTTTGGGCTTGAGCTCGATGACAGAGACCGTTCGCTTGCCCTCTTTGATATGTTCTGTTACCCACATGAGCTCGCTTTTGTTGACCAATTCTTTGAGCATCGCGTGAGGAGAGCTGAAGTTCATTCCTTCATTTCCCTCCTCCGCATAAGTGAGTACGACGCGGTTATCTTCTGGAGTATAGGTCCAGATTGTTTTTCCATCACTTACGATAATTTGTTGATCGGCATCGACGCGAAACTTTTTGCCTTTTTGATAGATGACCGCTTTTTGTACTACGGGATCCTGTTCCGGAAACTGGATGGAAATCCGTATTTCCGAAGTGAGTGTGGTTACTTTTTCATACTTATCTATCAAATTGCGAAGTATCGGTGTGGCATCTGTTTGAGCAGATACAGTGCTTGGAGTCAACCAAATAAAAAGAAGTATGGCAAAAGATAGGGAGACTTGCGTTTTTATTGAATTCATATTGAGAAGTATTTTTTCGATTTGGCTTTGGTATGAAATGGTTGTACGCTGCGCTAAGATACACCCATTAACACTGTTTATAACGCAGAGAGTGGAGCGAATTGTGTTAAGGGGAGGTTAAAGTAGGAAGAATTAGTCTTTCCCGACCTTAGTGGGATCAGTAAATACAAAGCCTTCATCTCCGTTGACATTTTTCCATTCTATTTTCATACCTAAGATATGAAGGGCATCTCTAAGATCGACCAACACCTTTAGTCCATGCATTTCATATACTTCATCAGACTCCTGAATGATGTCGAATCCCATGGCGTATTGGATTCCCTGCTTGGAGGCATTGGCTACAGTCAATCTTAGGCCATAGTCCTCCGGAACCTGTAATTCTTGACGCAACTGATAGATATGGTCAAGTGCAGTTTGGGAAAAAAGAACTTTATTCATCTCAGTCATATTGTAGGGTAGCTTGTTCGTACAAAGGAAATTTGTGCATTAGATTCTTTACTTCAGATCTAATTAAGGTGATTTTACGGTCATCCTCAGGGTGGGTAATTATTTCATGTATCCATTCTGCAATTCGGATACACTCCGGTTCTTTAAGCCCTCGGGTAGTAATGGCTGCTGTACCAATTCGTATCCCGGAGGTGACAAAAGGACTCGTCGTATCAAAGGGTACCATATTTTTATTCGTAGTAATATCGACTTGGGCGAGCGCTTGTTCGGCTGCTTTGCCGGTGATATTCTTATTTCTAAGATCCAGAAGGAGGAGGTGATTGTCCGTTCCGCCGGATACAATATTGTAATCCAATTGTCGGAGGGTGTCAGCCATGGCTTGCGCATTTTTGATAATTTGGGCACCATAAGCTTTAAATTCAGGAGTAAGAGCTTCTTCGAATGCGATGGCCTTTGCCGCTATGATATGTTCTAGTGGACCTCCTTGCATCCCTGGGAACACCCCGCTATTGAGTATGGAAGACATTTTGATAGTATTTCCTTTTTTTGTTGTTCGTCCCCAAGGGTTATCAAAATCTTCACCCATCATTATAATTCCACCTCTAGGCCCTCTGAGGGTTTTGTGGGTTGTAGAAGTAACGATATGCGCATAGGGGAGCGGGTTGACGAGCCATCCTCCGGCGATGAGCCCGGCCGGATGGGCTATATCCGCCATCAGAAGAGCTCCCACCTCGTCAGCGATGGCTCGGAATTCTTGATAATCCCATTCTCTTGAGTAAGCTGAAGCTCCACAAATGATTAATCTGGGACGGGATTCCAATGCTTTTTTTCGGACATCCTGCATATCGATGATGCCGGTATCCGGCTGTACACCATAGGATGCGATATTGTAGGTTTTTCCGCTGTAATTGACCGGAGAGCCGTGGGTGAGATGTCCTCCATGCGATAGATCAAAACCCAATATTGTATCTCCCGGTTTTAAAACCGCTAAGTAAACAGCAGCATTCGCCTGAGAGCCGGAATGAGGTTGTACGTTGGCATATTCGGCCCCAAACAGGGTCTTAAGACGATCGATAGCGAGTTGTTCGACTTTATCGACGATCTCACACCCTCCATAATAGCGTTTACGAGGGTATCCCTCAGCGTATTTGTTGGTCAGACAAGAGCCCATGGCACGCAGGACCGCCTTGCTGGTAAAGTTTTCAGAAGCGATGAGTTCTATGCCGGATTGCTGTCTGTGAAGTTCATCCTGAATAAGAGAAAAGATAATATCTTCCATGAGGTTTTGTTATTTGGGAGCAAAAATAAAAAAACCCCGCAGGTAAATGCGAGGTTTTTAAAAATTTATTGAAGGTTGTCATTTATTTGACGCCCAATGCCTTCAATGTTTCATAGTCGAGGCTTCCTACAGGAAGTTTATTGTCTTTCTGGAATTTAACCAAAGCAGTTTTTGTATCTCTTCCGAAAACACCATCTACACCGGCTGCTCCGATATCGTAACCTCTATCTTTAAGTGCTCTTTGAACTCTGTTGATGAGGTCATTGGTCATATCACTTTTACAAACTACTTCTCTCCACTCGGTAAATCCACCCGGCTTAACCATTTGTCTCTTAGTGATAGTAACATACTCTGCAGGAACATCCTGAGTAGTTGTCGAAGCTGCAGAAGCTAATTTTTTATAAGAACGTGTCTTGTACTTAGCAGCTACTTCATGCTCAGTAGTTTGAGCGTCACGAACGAGTTTTTTATACTTTCTGGTCGTGTATTTAGCAGGGATGTCACTAACGGTAGTCGATGCATCAGCTTTGAGCTTCATATACGTTCTTGTAGTATACTTAGCAGGAACTTCAACTACTTCAGTAGTAGCGGGTTTTACGAGTTTTTGATAAGTACGAGTAGAGTACTTAGCTGGAACTTTAGTTTCAGTGGTAGTAGCAGAAGCTACGAGTTTCTTATAAGAACGAGTCTCATACTTAGCAGGATTTTCAACTACTTCAACTGTAGCAGGCTTAACGACTTTACGATACGTCCTAGTCTCATATACAGCTGGAATATCTACTGTGCGGATACAGTCTGATCCCACTGCAGTCCAACCATCACCACAACTCTTAAGGGTCTTCTTCGTCACCGTCTTATAAACAGCCGGTACTTCTACCAAACACCAAACATTACAATCTTTGGGGTTATCGGAAACACAATTTTCTGGTCGATATTGCTTTACCCATTTTTGAGCAGCAGGTTTTACGAGCATTTGCTCTGTTGTTGTCTCATATCCTGCAGGTCTACGCTCGATCTTAGTTCCAGCAGCTTTAGCTAGTACTTGTTCGGAAACAGTTTCAAACTGAGCGGGAATAACTTTAAAGCTTTTGCTGGCCTCTTTAGCCAATACTTGTTCTGTGACCGTTTCCCATTTAGCCGGTATCTTCTTAAGTACAGTGTAAGCTTCTTTTTCGAGTACTTGTTCGGAAACAGTTTCGAATTGTGCAGGAATTACTTTAAGTACAGTGTAAGCTTCCTTTACGAGAACTTGTTCCGTTACTTTTTCAAATTGTGCAGGCGCGATAGAGAGATCTTTACCTGCTTCCATAGCAAGTACTTGCTCAGTAGCAGTCTCAAATTGTGCGGCACTAGCTGAAAGCGTTTTGTAAGCTGGCGCAGTCATTACTTGCTCAGTAACTGTCTCCCATTTTGCAGGAATAACAGATACGCGTTGAGTGGCTGCACGAGTTTGTATCTGCTCAGTGACAGTCTCCCACTGCTCCGGGATAAGACACTTTGCATAGCATTTACCCACTTCAGTGTTGGAGGTAGGCTGTGCATAACCGACATAAGCTAACATCATGAAAGCCAATGTCCATAAAAAGTTCATCTTTCTCATTTTTAAATTGTTTTAAAGTTGAATGATTGAGTAAAAAATTAGAAATTAATTTAATCGAAATCTTTCGAATTGTTTAGTAAGTGCAAAAGTAGCTTATTTTTTGGATAGCAAATGAATTTTTTTTCAATTATTTTTTGATGCATTTCAAATTCGCTTAACTCCGCAAAAGGTTTTACACTACCACTCTTAGCCAAAATAAAGATTTCATCTTTCACATTGGACTGATAAAAGATATTCCTTTCGAATCCTTGCCATACCAATTTATCTGAAAGGTTTTGCATGTTTAATTGCTCTGATTGATTCATTTTTTTGACTAATTCCGTTTTAGATTTTGTAGAGTTATACTCCAGACTGAACAAGAGTCTCTCATTTAAACCCGTTGCTAGGAGTTGGAGTAGGGGGTCTTGCGCACGGACAGCTCTTTTTATTTCATACTCTATATCTATATCATCTATCGATGCATATCGCTGTAGCAGACTACTAGGATCGGTAGAAGGATCTGGAGGTGTAGGATGGTGTATGAAATAGTTGAGCGTGGGATTGGAAATGGAGTATTGCCCTGTCAGTACGAGCTCCTTTAATCGCTGCCAAAAGTGTTGTAGCATTAATTCAGCAGACAGGGATGTTTTGTGCAGGTAGACTTGCCAATACATAAGTCTCCGCGCCACTAAAAATTTTTCGATGGAGTAGATACCCTTTTCTTCTACTACAAGTTGTCCATCTATGACATGGAGCATTTTTATGATTCGATCGTGCCCGATGACCCCTTCTGCGACACCTGTATAAAAACTATCTCTTTTGAGATAATCCATCCTGTCGAGGTCGATTTGACCAGAGATGAGCTGATGGAGAAAAGCTTTGGGATATTGATCTGAAAATATTTGTATTGCGATATCCAGTTTGCCTGGCCAAAGGGCATTGAAATATTTCATATAAAGAAGTGAAATCTCCTCATGGGGCAGATCGACAAAATGCTTTTCCAATGCATGAGAGAAAGGACCATGGCCTATATCATGTAGGAGTATAGCTAAGTAGAGCCCTTCTCTTTCTTCTTCTGAGATGTCTACTCCTTTTTGTTGAAGTACATCTACTGCTTGCATAGCGAGATGAAGCGCCCCCAATAAATGGTGAAATCTCGTGTGCAAGGCTCCCGGGTAAACTAAATGCGTCATCCCGGTCTGCTTGATTCTTCTCAATCGCTGGAACCAAGGGTGATCAATTACATCCAGCAAAATACCTTGTGGAATAGTAATAAACCCATATACCGGGTCATTAAATATTTTGTAATTAGACTTCAATTCTGAAATAATAAAATATATTTTATCGTTTGTGTACTACAAATCTGATATCGGTCTTCGACAAACGCAGATCTTTGAATGACATTCATTTCCTTTAAAACAAATTTCACACCAATTTATGAGTAGTATAAAAATCCTTTGGGCAGACGACGAAATCGATATGCTAAAACCTCAATTGTTCTTCCTTCAAAAGAAAGGATATGAAGTGACTACCGTTACCAACGGCTATGATGCCATCGAAGAAATAAAATCGGATAGTGATATTGATATCGTATTCCTGGATGAATCTATGCCGGGATTAACCGGCTTGGAAACACTCGAGCAAATCAAAACCATCCGCCCCCATCTCCATATTGTGATGATAACTAAGAATGAAGCTGAAAATCTGATGGAAGAGGCGATCGGAGCCCGGATAGATGACTACCTTATCAAACCCGTCAATCCAAATCAAATATTGCTCACGCTCAAAAAGATAATAGACAACAAACGTCTGGTACAGTCTAAAACAGTCCAAGACTATCAACAGAGTTTTACCGGTATATCCATGGATATCAATTCCGGTCCGGATTATAAAGGATGGGTGGAAATCTACAAGAAGTTGGTTCAGTGGGAATTAAAAATGGAGGCTTCCGCTACTCCGGATATGCAGAGTATCTTAGCGATGCAAAAATCTGAAGCCAACAGCGAGTTCAGTCGATTTGTAGAACGACATTATCTCTCTTGGGTCGGAGATTCAACACCGGAAAATGGTCCGGATACCCTCTCCCATAATCTACTTCGCAATAAGGTTTTTACACGCATAAATCATGAGGTTCCTACGGTAGTTTTACTGCTGGACAACTTGAGGTATGATCAGTGGAAAGCCCTGGAGCCTATTTTTATGGAGCTCTTTAAGATTAAAGATGAATCTTTCTTTTCCAGTATACTGCCCACTTCTACCCAATATAGCCGGAATGCGATTTTTGCAGGAATGATGCCGGATGAGATTGCCAAGCATTATCCCGAATACTGGAGGCACGATTTTGAAGAGGGGGGGAAAAATAATTTTGAGGATAAATTGTTAGATATCCAGATAAAACGCACCTTTAGAAACCCCATAACCCACAAGTATACGAAGATCACTAACCTACAAAAAGCAAAGGACCTTGAGAATAATATCATTAACTATTTGCAAAATGATCTGACTGTCATCGTATACAACTTTATCGATATGCTCTCTCATGCACGGACAGAAATGGAAGTGATAAAGGAACTAGCAGGTGATGAAAAGGCGTATCGTTCGTTGACCAAATCATGGTTTTTGCATTCGCCTTTGTGGAGGGCGGTTAAAAAGGCCTCCGAAAAGAAAATTCAACTTTTTGTCCTCACCGATCATGGTACCATCCGAGTGACAAAGCCTTCTAAAGTCGTAGGGGACAAGAATACCACAACTAATCTTCGATATAAGATGGGAAGAAACCTAAATTTTGAAAAGAAAGATGTTTTTACCATAGACAAACCGGAAAAAGGAGGGCTTCCGGCTCCGCACCTCAGCGCAAAATATATCTTCGCCAAAGAGGATAAATTCTTTCTATACCCCAATAATTACAACCACTACAACAATTACTTCAGAAATACTTTCCAACATGGGGGAATATCCATGGAAGAAATGTTATGTCCCGTAGTCGAACTCGAAAGCAAATAGTGTTACTCTCTATTGGGTTATTCTGTATTGGGGCTTGGGGATAAGTAGGGTAGATAATAGGGGTAGTATCACTAGTATTTATTATTATCCATTTTCCCAGATGTGCATATAATATTTGGGTTTAACCGTTCATTTATTAATAGCGGTCAGTCAGTTTTTACTCACCAATAGTGGTCACCATTTCATACCTCTTCCTCCGTTTTAAAGAAATCAAGTCCTCAAATAGGAAAAAATGATAATAAAATACTATCTTTGCACCTAATTAGTGAAATATGACAAAGGGGGAACGATGTGTTCCCTCTTTTTTGTTAAACGAATGATGTTATGAACGATGTTTCTAATTGGATAGAGTCTCTTTTGGAAAAATTATTTCAAGAGGAAGAATGGCAGCATCACTTCTTGGTAGAGGTCGTTATTCGAGATCGTAAAATTCAGGTTTTTCTGGATTCTGAGTCTGGAATTACCATACAAGAATGTCAAAAAGTTAGCCGATATTTAGAGCATTATTTGGATGAAGATCAAAGAGTTGTTCCTAATTACAATCTGGAAGTATCCTCTCCCGGTCTGGATAGACCTTTTCGGATATATCGTCAGTATCAAAAGAACATCGGAAGAAAGCTCGATGTCGTGTTAACATCTGGTAAAAAAATGGAAGGTGAACTACTTTCAGTAGATGAGTCGGGGTTTCGGATGGCCGTCCCACATCCGGATAAAAGAAGGAAAGAAAGTGTAGAGATGCCTTTAAAATACGACCAGATCAAACAAGCAAAAGTAAAAATTTCCTTTTCATAACAGGAGATCGAATAGATAGTATTATATTATTAATTGAAAATGAAAACTAAATAGACGGCTGACAAGAATATACTGTAGCCGATATTTCATAAATAAATAAAAATTTTTTTGAAATGAATTTGGTAGAAACCTTTTCGGAATTTAGAGCAACTAAAAACATCAATCGCCCTACAATGATTCGGGTAATGGAGGATGTATTTAGGAGTTTGATCAAAAAGCGCTTTGGCTCAGATGAAAATTTTGATGTCATCGTCAATAACAAGGGGGATTTAGAGATTTGGAGGGTGAGACTGATCGTGCCGGATGGTGAGGTTACGGACGATCAAAAGGAAATTTCACTATCTGAGGCGCAGACGCTGGAAGAGGATTATGAAGTAGGCGAGGATGCGTATGAGCAATTAAAGTTTCATCATTTCGGAAGAAGGGCGATTCAAGCTGCAAGACAAACCCTTCTCTCTAGGATAATGGAAATAGAGAAAGAAGAGGTATATGAACTGTACTCTACAAGAATCGGTGATTTGATTATCGGTGAAGTCAATCAGATACTTAAGCATGAACTATTGGTGATTGATGACGCTACAGGCAATGAATTGGTGATGCCTAGATCTGAAATGATCCGAGGAGATTTCTTCAAAAAAGGGGATATGGTGCGTGCGGTTATCGCTAAGGTAGAAATAAGAAATAGCAATCCGGCAGTTGTCCTCTCAAGAACAAATGAAATGTTCTTGGAAAGATTATTGGAGCAGGAAGTTCCCGAAATAGAAGATGGACTTATCACGATTAAAAATATCGTCCGAATGCCGGGTGAAAGAGCTAAAGTTTCCGTCGAATCCTATGATGACCGCATCGATCCTGTAGGCGCTTGTGTGGGGATGAAAGGGTCTAGAATTCACGGTATTGTTAGAGAATTGAGGAATGAAAATATAGATATCATAAACTTTACGACCAATGAAATACTCTATATCCAACGCTCGCTAACACCTGCAAAGGTCTCTACTATTGAGCTGAATCCTGAGGAGAAAAGAGCTTCAGTATTCCTAAAGCCCGATCAAGTATCTTTGGCAATAGGTCGTGGGGGCTCCAATATCAAGTTGGCTAGTAGGTTAACAGGGTATGAAATAGATGTATATCGGGATACGGATGAGTTGGAAGTGGATGATGTTAATCTCGTAGAATTTTCTGATGAGATAGATGAATGGGTAATTGAACAGCTTAAATCTATAGGGTGTGATACCGCTCGAAGTGTACTCGAACTGAATAAAGATGAGCTCATCAGAAGAACCGATTTAGAAGAAGAAACTGTGGATGATGTGTTAAGAATATTAGCAGCTGAATTTGAAGACTAAGCAAAATAGGCAAAATGGCCTGTTCTTTGCTTCTTGTATATAATAGAAATAAAAATTTTTAATGGCAGTAAGATTAGTAAAGGTCGCCAAGGAACTAAACGTAGGTACAGCTACAATTATCGAATATCTCAATGGTGCGGGATATGAAATTGAGAATAAGCCTACAGTGAAGATTTCTTCTGAAATGTATGAAGAACTTCTGAAGGAGTTTCATGGCACCGCTGAGATCAAAGAAAAGGCGGAACAGCTTACAATAGGTACTAAACCTAAAGCTCCGGAACCCACTCCGGAAGTGAAGGACACTCCTGTATCGTCCTCCCCATCTACACAAATAGAAGAAACTGCCCCTTCCCCTCCTCCTGCTCCTGAAATTAAAAAAGAGGAAGGGGCCGAGCCCGATAAGGAAAAGAAAGAGGAAACAGTCCTTCCCGAGCTTAATAAGGAGGAGACTAAAATCGATGAAGAAAAGGAGACTCCAAAACTAAAAGTGCTGGGCAATATCGATCTGAAAGAAGTAAATAAGGTTCATAAGAAAAAGGAAAAAGAGAAAGATACTCCCCCTCCAAAACCTTCTCCAAAACCAAAAGCTGAAGAGATTGAGCCTAAAGAGGTAAAGCCGCAAGAAGAAACACCTCATACTCCTGAGGAGCATTCATCGAAAACTAAGCCTAATGAAGAAGTGGGAGAGCCTGTCGGTGATGAAGTGATTCGTGCAGATGCTCCGACACTTAAGGGGTTAACAACAAAAGGTAAAGTAAACCTGGATAGTCTTAAAAAGCCTTCTAGGTCGAAGAAAAAAGAAGAGGAGAATAAAGAGCGTAAAAAGCGGAAACGAATGCGTAGAAAGGTCAGCGCTGATGAATTTTCCGGTTCAAAGAAGGGAAAGAAAAAAGGTGGTCCTGCTCCAAAACAGGAGATTGATAAAAAGGAGATTGAAAGAAAGATTAAACAAATCCGAGCAAAATTAAGTGAAGGAGTAGATAAATCGAGTAAGAGACGTAAGAGAAAACTTAAAAAAGAAAAACGGGAGGCTCAAGAGGAAATAATGACTCAACAAGCTGAAATGGAAGCCAAGATCCTTCAGGTGA
>JALSTN010000034.1 GCA_026983735.1 Saprospiraceae bacterium
GAGCATTTCTGCTTCATTATAAAGCATTTTTTCTCGAAGTCATAGCCCACTATGACATTCTCCAAAAAATGCATTCTAATTTTGCATAAATCCCCCTCGCTACGAATTCTACCACAGGCTTTAGATTTTAATCTAAATCCTGCGTAGAAGATAATAGAACAGGATAGCACGACAACAGCCTGAAGTGAAGTGTCTGAAAAGGGAGGATTCGAGTATATTGAAGTTCTACTTCGGAGCATTTCTGCTTCATTATAAAGCATTTTTTCTCGAAGTCATAGCCCACTATGACATTCTCCAAAAAATGCATTCTAATTTTGCATAAATCCCCCTCGCTACGAATTCTACCACAGGCTTTAGATTAAATTATTTTATATATTTAATTTACTTGACAATAATTGAAAAATAGGTATCTTTGTCGTTTGAATTTTTGGAGATAAAATAGAATATGGCAGACGGAAGAATTATTCCAGTTAGTATAGAGGAGGAATTAAAATCCGCCTATATCGATTATTCGATGTCGGTAATTGTGGCTAGGGCTTTACCTGATGTCAGAGATGGGTTAAAACCCGTACACCGAAGGGTATTGTATGGGATGTACGAATTGGGACTTCCCTACGGACGCCCACATAAAAAGTCCGCGCGTATTGTAGGGGAGGTTTTGGGAAAATACCATCCCCACGGAGATAGTTCGGTATACGATACGATGGTGCGAATGGCCCAACCCTGGTCCTTGCGTTATCCTCTAGTCGACGGGCAGGGGAACTTTGGTTCTGTAGATGGAGATAGCCCTGCTGCGATGCGATATACCGAAGCGAGACTGGCTCGTATTAGCGAAGCTGTTCTTACAGATATTGAGAAAGATACGGTAGACTTCAGACCCAATTTTGATGATTCCCTTAAGGAGCCAACGGTATTGCCTTCCCGCATTCCAATGTTGCTTATCAATGGCGCTTCAGGTATCGCTGTAGGAATGGCCACAAATATTCTCCCACATAACCTCAATGAAGTTACCTCAGCAATAAAAGCTACGATTGACAATCCGGATATCACCGTAGAAGAGTTGATGGAGCATATCAAAGGACCGGATTTGCCTACCGGAGGTATTATTCATGGAGTGTCGGGGATCAAAGATTACATGGAGACGGGGAGAGGAAAAGTACTTGTGAGGGGGCGAGCCTCTATAGAGACCTCCAAGACCGGCAAAGAGTCTATTATCATCACGGAGATTCCTTATCAAGTAAATAAGGCAATGCTCATTAAGAAGATTGCGGATTTGGTCAATGAAGAAAAATTGACTGGGATCAGTGATGTGCGAGATGAGTCTGATCGAAAGGGGATGCGCATTGTCATTGAATTAAAGCGAGATGCCATATCAAATGTTGTTTTGAGCAGCTTGTATAAATACACCCCTCTTCAGACCTCTTATGGTGTAAATAACATCGCCTTGGTCAATGGACGACCGGTTATGTTGTCTACAAAACAGATGATTGAAGAATTCGTAAAGTTCAGGTTGGAAGTCATCGTTCGCAGAACACAGTATGACTTGCGCAAAGCAGAAGAACGAGCTCATATTCTGGAAGGGTTGTTGATAGCTTTAGACAATTTGGACGAGGTAATTGCTTTGATACGTGCCTCCAAAACAGTAGATGATGCGAAGCAGGGATTGATGAGTACCTTCAGCTTGACCGAAATACAAGCCAAGGCGATCCTAGACATGCGTTTGCAAAAGCTAACCGGGCTGGAGAGGGACAAACTAAAAGCTGAATATGAAGAATTACAGGCTAAAATAGCAGAGTATAAATCTATCCTTGGGAGCGTAGAGCGCCAAAAGCAAATTGTCAAAGATGAATTGGAAGAAGTTACCGAGAAATATGGAGATGCTCGCCGGACGGATATAACTTTTGCAGGTGGCGATATCAGTATAGAAGATATGATCCCAAATGAAAAAGTGGTGGTCACCATTTCACACTTGGGCTACATTAAGCGAACCAAAGAAGAGGAATATCGAAGACAGGGAAGAGGTGGAATGGGATCCAGGGGGTCCAAAACGCGCTCCGAAGACTTTATCGAGCATATTTTTACCGCTACCAATCACAACTACCTTTTGTTGTTTACCGAGCGAGGAAGGTGCTTCTGGTTAAAGGTGTATGAGATTCCTGAGGCCAACAAGGTTTCTATGGGTAGAAATATAAGAAATATCATATCCATCCCTAAAGAAGATAAAGTTAAGGCCTATATAGTTGTGAAGAATCTGAATGACGAGGAATTCTTGCAAAGTCATAGCATCATTTTCGCTACCCGCCGAGGACTGGTTAAAAAGACTTTGCTGAAGGCCTACTCCAGACCAAGAGTAAACGGAATTTTTGCGATTAACATCAATGAAAATGATGAGTTAATAGAGGTTCGTTTAACGGATGGAGATAATCAAATCCTTTTGGCAAAGAGAAATGGAAAGGCCATCCGGTTCCACGAATCCAAAGTAAGAACTATGGGTAGAGGAGCGACAGGTGTTCGGGGTACGGAGTTGGAAAGTCCGGAAGATACAGTAGTAGGTATGATTTGTATGAAAGAAGGGGATGAGAAGACGGTATTCGTCGTTTCAGAGAAGGGACTGGGCAAACGCTCAGAGCTAGAAGACTATCGCATGACAAATCGAGGGGGGAAAGGAGTGAAAACTATTCAGGTTACGGAGAAGACCGGATTTCTTGTTGCCATCAAAGCCGTAAGTGACGAAGATGATTTGATTATTACGACTAAAAAAGGCATCGTTATTCGCACTGCAGTGAATAGTATTCGAGTGATGGGGAGAGCCACTCAGGGGGTCCGAATCATTAAGCTCAAAGGCGATGATGCCATAGCCGATGTCGCGGTCATCCAACGCGGCGATGAAGGTGAAGAGGAGGAATAGTTTAACCTTTGTTTAATATACTTTAATAAATATTTAGTAATTTTATCCTGATAAATTAGGTTATAGGGGTGAAATCATTTTGAAACAAAATTTTAGACCAATGAAAAAGATTCTAATTGTATTATTATCACTTTCTTTCTTGGGTACCGCCTTGGCACAAGATGGTAATCATGACTATAAGAGTGACCTAAAACGAGCAAAAAAGTATTTGTCCAAATACATTTTTGATCAGACAGCCAATGTAGATAAATTGCCGAAAGCGGCTGCGTTGATGGATGGAGTTGTAAACTCAGAGGATTATAAGATGTCCAATAAGGCATGGACGCTCCGAGGTAAGATTTATAATGAAATGGCCGCACGAGACGAAGTACAATTGCAACTCAATCCGAATTATGAAATTAAGGATCCCGAAGTAGCTATTAAAGCCTATAAGTCCTTTATGATGACTTATGATAATGCGGTCAAAAAATATCATAAAAAAGATGCACTGAAGGGATTGAGAGAGACCGCGCGATATCTCAATTCTATAGGCTATGCCCTTTATGGCCGTAAGAATTTTGATGCCGCTTATGAGAACTTTAATGACGTATTAAAAATCGATGAATTACTTAAGGCCAATGATAAAAAACCGGTCTTTTCCAAAGAAGAAGATTTGCTAAATGAAGTGTACATCGCAGGAATCGCAGCGATGAGTGGCAACCGTTCAGATGATATGAAAAAGCATTTTGAAAACTTACTGTCTAAAGGATATGATAAGCCTGCTGTATACCAAGGGCTTTTTAATTATTATCTCGATAAAGATCAAGCAAAAGCTGAGAAATACTTGACGCAAGGAAGGGCTAAATATCCGGAGGAGACTTCCCTTTTGTTTGCAGAGATTAACTACTATCTAAAAAAAGGAGAACTGTCCAAACTCGTCGATAAACTCAAATTGGCACGTAAAAAAGAGCCCAATAATGTCTCTATTGTTGTTACAGAGGCAAACGTTTATGACAATATCTACCAAAAGTCACTGGATAGCAATGATGTGGAGACTGCAGCCAAGTATTTTGATATGGCTAAGACGACTTATGAAGATGCACTTGAAATGGACCCAAAGAACTTCATTGCGACCTATAGCATTGGTGCTTTGTACTATAATAAAGCAGCTTCCGTATTGAAAGAGGTAAATGCCCTTGCAGATGATTTTTCTAAAGATGGTATGAAAAAGTATGAAGCTAAAAAGGCTGAAATGGATGGATATTTTGATCAAGCCTTACCTTATTTTGAAAAAGCAATTGCGATAAATCCTAAGGATAGAAATACATTGATCGCTCTTAAAGAGATTTATGCGAGAAAGAATATGATGGATAAATCCATGGATTGTAAGAAGAAATTAGACGCATTATCAAATTAATGGGTACACAGGTGTAATCCAAGCTAAAAAGGCAGTATTCTATGAGTACTGCCTTTTTTATTGCCTAAACTCGATGTAGTTTGGGAAAATGTTGTATTTTCATACCTCATTATGTAATGTATACTTTAAATTTTCAAATCATTAGAAATAGTATAAATATGAAAAAGTTCCTACTCTCCATTCTATTTATAGCTGTAGTTTACATCTCAAACTCACAGATTGTCATAACGGAAATTATGTATAATCCACCAGAGGCGGGTCTGGATTCATTGGAGTATATTGAGATCTATAATGGATACCGAGCCAATATCAACTTTAAGGGGTATCATTTTTCTGCAGGTGTGATGTATACCTTTGGGGATACCACCGTTGTAGGTGGTACATCCATCGTCGTAGCAGTTCGTTCATCAGCTATGAAAAATGTTTTTGGTCTAGATGCATTGCAATGGACGAGTGGTGGTTTGCGCAATTCTGGGGAATCTATCGTACTGGTAGATTCAAATGGAATGGTATTGGACAGTGTAAGCTATTCCCCTTCCGGAGCATGGCCATTAGAAGCAAGCGGAGGAGGACATTCGTTAGAGTTGTGTAATATAGGAGTAGATAATAGTCAAGCGCGCTTTTGGAAAGCGTCCAATAGGGAGACCAAGGTGATGATCAATGGAAAGCAGCTATTCGGAAGTCCCGGGGTCTTTAATACAGTGACGTGCTCTGACTTTATAGTAGAGGCAAAAAATATTGTTTTTGAACCCGCAGAGCTTACAATTAAAGTTGGGCAAACAGTTGAATGGCAGAATAAGGAGGGAAGGCATAATGTAAATGGTAAAAGGGATGTATATCCTGATAATCCAGATGATTTTTACAGTGGAATCCCGATGAAAGGGGACTGGACATATAGTTTTCGTTTTGATTCAGTAGGTGATTATCAGTATCAGTGTGATGCCCATGTCCTAAACGGGATGGTAGGTGTAATTCATGTAGTAAGGGATCAAGCACCGGATCTTGTCATTAATGAAATCATGTACAATCCACCGGGAAATAGTGATGACAGCTTGGAATATATTGAATTGTACAATGCGTCGGATAAAGGGATAAATCTATCCGGTATCCACTTTACTGCTGGAATCGAAGGACAACTTCCGGAGGTCGTATTACCTGCTGATGGATATCTAATAGTGGCGAAGGATTCAGCTGCATTTATGAATGTATTTGGAGTGCCTGCTATTCAGTGGAGATTTGGTAGTCTGAATAATACTAGTGAGACGATTGAGTTGAGTACTGAGCTGAATACGGTTATTGACAAAGTAACTTATTCAGATAAAGGAGACTGGCCAACAGAGGCGGATGGCAATGGATATGCTCTGGTATTATGTGATCCCGTGAGTGACAATGCTGAAGCTGTGGCATGGGGTACAGAAGAAGAACCACTTGGAATTGATATCGCAGGTAGAGATATTTATGCTAGTCCCGGGAAGAAAAATAAGTGTGACCAAACTCAGAAGGAAATACCTCTATATACGATTGACCAAATTAGAAATGTTGATGTAGAAGGTCTACCGGATAGTATGGGTGTCAAGTGTCGTGTTCGAGGAGTCGTGTATGGGGTAGATTTACAAAAGAGTGACCGGGTGCAGTTTACGTTGTATGATAAATCTGTTCAAACCGGAATTGGTGTGTTTGGAGTTTCGGGCAGTGGATACGAAGTACAGGAAGGAGACTCCTTAGAGATAGAGGGGGAAGTGGGCTTTTTTAACGGCGTGACTCAGATTGTGTTGAGTGGGGTAGAAGTTATACAACAAGGACGTCCTCTCGTTGATCCCATGGATGTTGATAGCCTTGGAGAATATACGGAATCAAAGTTGATACGGCTGCAAAAGGTCAGATTAGTCGATCCTAGCCAGTGGAGAGGCAATGGTAGATTCTTTACAGTAAAAATCACAAATGGGGTTAGGGAATTTACCCTCTACATTGACGATGCGGTGGAACTGAGTACAATGTCGGCACCGGAAGGGTTATTGAATATTACAGGTATTGGGTCACAGTTTGATAATAGGTCTCCTTACACCTCCGGATACCAACTATCCCCCCGATATGCAAAGGATATTGAAATCATCCAGTCAACCCAAAGAGGTAAAGATTTGCAAAGTATTACTCTATATCCCAACCCGGCAAATGATTATTTTTTGATAAGAGAGGATAATCTAATTCGCAATGTTAAAGTATTCAATTCTACAGGAGGAAAACTATTTGATGGAGTTCCATCCTTTGGCCGAGTATATACCCGATCATGGCCTAGAGGTGCATATTTGGTTCAAATTTTACACAAGAACGGTAATCGGCATTTTAGGATGCTCGTATTGCAATAGATCGCGATATCTGTCGGAAAGTGACCGAGCACATATATTATGATTTTATACAAATTGTATTTTTATTTTATATGATAAAAAAAATGTAATTTTTGAATGTATTATAAATATGCATTTTATATATATGAAAATTTAGTTATGCGAAAAATACCTACTTTTGTGTATATGTAATTTAGAATTATTACCTATTTTCGCATTTGAATTGAAGGGGAGAATGCTTTCTTTCGAAAAAAGACGAACTTATTAGACGAACAATTTCATTATTACAATCTCTGCTATCAGGATTAATTATATTTGGTTGCCCCCAATCAAGTATTGTTGTTATGTTTAATGAGTTAATTCTATTGTGAAACCTACTTAAATTAACTTAAACAAATTATTTGATTATTTAAAAATCCTGTGAATTATGAAGAAACTATTAACTTTTTTGGCGTTTGTGTTAGCGAGCGGAATGATTTTTGCTCAAAATAGTCCGACGCATACCTTGCAAAGCGGAACACCTATCGATGTTCTTTCTAAGTGTGACCAGAAATTAGGAGAGATATCTAATCCTGCTGACGGTCCTGCCTCATTGACAAGTACACGTAAATTTGGTTGGTTTGGTAACTGGATTACCATTGAACTTGCTCAGCAATTTCATTATCCTAGAATGGTACGTTCTGGCCAAGTGATTGAGTTTATGGCTTTTCAGGGTACACAAGGAGGACCTGCAGGTGAAATCAATATCATGAGAGATGTAAGCAGTGCTCCCGGACCACGTATTGTAAATGAAGCAATAGGATCCGTACAGGGAAATGTTGTTTACGATGCATCTGAGGCGATGAATGCAGCGGTAAGAGCAGGCAATGACTACTGGGTAAGTGTCTTTAACTTCTCTGATACTACTGCTAATATCGGACCTAGATGGTTCTGGACTTCTACCGCTTCTTCTTCAAACAATGCTAATGGACATCCTCCATACTACATTGAGTTTGTAGATAGAGATGGTGCTTTCAGTGCATGCCCACGATGGACAAATCACAAATTGTGTTCCAGTGCTTTCCAGTCTGGTCAATTCTTAGGATTGAACTACAGATTGAGTATATGCCGTAATGCATCTCTAAATCTTGGAGATGGTGTACCTACCATGACACAATGGGGATTGTTCTTGTTTGGTTTGATTGTTCTTACACTTGGTGTAGTATCAATCTACAACTTCAGCAGAAAAACCGTTGTTGAATAATGAACTTTCCGTTTGATCGGGAAGTCTTTGACAAAGCATTTTGGATAGCTTGTGTTCTCGCTATCTTTGGATGGATAGCCATATATTTGATTTGGGGTAAGTTTTTAGTCGCTGATATTATCGGCATGATTATAACAATCCCCGTAATGGCGTATCTCATTCATGTACTAATGCTTATACGAAGAGCCGAATAAAAATGAAAAGCCGGTAGTGATACCGGCTTTTTTTATGCCTCTTTTTTAATCCCTTCAAATGATTTAGCATATGATATAGATGAGGGATGGTAAAGAATATTCATCCTAAGGGCATTTTGATGGTTAGATATACAAAAGTGAACATTCCTTTTACTTTTATTGAATTATTAAACTTTAATCAATGAGCGAGAAGACCACCTCGAATAAGGGAAGCAAAGCCTTGTTGCGCTTTTTTGGATTTTTCATTTTGCTTATGATCCTCTTTTATGGGTTTTATTATTCTACATGGTATGAGCAACATATCATGCCTCCTCTTTTGAGCTTGCAAGCTAGGATATCCAGCTTTTTTTTGAATCTTATGGGTTTTGGGACTTCGGCATTAAAAGAAACAGTTTTCAATAATGATTTCCGTGTTAACATTCGAGGCGGGTGTGATGGGTTGGAAGGAACTGCACTATATATCGCCGGTGTATTAGCTTTTCCCTTTGCAACATGGAGTAGTAAGATTAAAGGTGTAATCGTAGGTGTAGTGATTTTAGGGATTGTTAACATCATTAGAATAGTTATTTTGTTTCTCAGTGGATTGTATTGGAGATCCGCTTTTGAGTTTTTACATTTACATGGTGGAGTGATTTTGTATTCTTTATTTGCTGTTCTATTATGGATCGTATGGGTCAACCGAAGAATAAAAGAAAGGACAACTACTAAAAAGTCTAATTCATGAACATGAAATCTCCTCTTGTTCGATTTATACTAATTGCAGGACTAATATATTTTGGGTGTATAGCCGCATTTAATCTACCCCCCGTGGAAGGAGTGTTCAATGCATCCATACTCAGAGTTAGTGAAGGAATATTGACGGTGTTGTTGCCGGATGCTTCTATTAAAGTGGTGACCGGTAAGGAGGATAATGGGCGAAGGTCTCCTAATGTAATGCAGGTAAATTTCTCCTGGACAAAGGAGCAAATTAATCAAATGACCCAAAAGGCATTGCAGGAGAAAGTTCAGAACCTCACCGTGCCGCATAGATTTACGAAATATTTTATCTATCAGTTTTTCTCTATTCCGCTAATATTGTTTTTTGCATTGTTCCTAGCTACTCCTATGAAGCTCCTCGATAAAATGAAAGCTGTCCTATATGGGGGGATTATACTGTTTGTCTTTTTATGGGGGAAACTCTTTATATTGGTTCTTTTTTCCATCTCTAATACTAGAATAGGTATTTATGAATTGAGTGCTTCTACTATGGAGATACTTCTGAAGGTAGCCTCTATTCTTACTTTGGGAGTAAGTGTAATATTGGTTATTGTACTTTGGGGTATTTTTGCGCTTCCAAAGAGTAGAATGTTAGATAGCTTTCAACAGATTCTAAAAGGGCAATAATGGCATATCTCGGATAGTATCATGTTCGTTACATATCTTTAAGCCTTTGTAAATTGTTGAAATTATTATCGAGTATTTTTTGTATCCAATCTTAAGATAAAATCATTCAACAAGATGCTAAAGCGGAATATTTCCATGTTTTTTGCGAGGCAATCTATCCACCTTGTTTTGCAGCATATCAAATGCTTTTATTAGTTTTATTCTTGTCGCACTTGGAGGGATAACCTCATCGATAAAACCTCTTGACGCAGCGATATAGGGATTGGCAAATTTTTCTGCGTATTGATCTTCTAATTCCTTCAGCTTGGCTTCCGGGTCCGGGGCATTTTTAATATCTCTTTTAAAGATAATTTCACTCGCTCCTTTAGCTCCCATCACGGCAATTTCAGCCGATGGCCATGCATAATTGAGGTCAGCGCCGATATGTTTTGAATTCATTACATCATATGCTCCACCATATGCTTTTCTTGTTACTACTGTAATTCTAGGGACGGTAGCTTCACTAAATGCGTAGAGTAGTTTTGCTCCATTGAGTATAATCGCATTCCACTCTTGCTCCGTCCCGGGCAAAAAACCGGGTACATCTTCCAATACCAGTAATGGAATATTGAAGGCATCACAAAAACGGACAAAACGAGCTGCTTTTTTGGAAGCATTGACATCGAGAACCCCAGCCAATACTAGAGGTTGATTAGCGACCACACCTATGCTCCTTCCGGCGATGCGACCAAATCCGGTAATGATATTGGCCCCATATTCAGGTTGGGATTCAAGGAATTGTGCATCATCTAGAAGTTGGAGTATCACCTCTTTCATATCATAAGGGATATTTGGGCTATCGGGAATGATATGATCTAACTTAGGTCTATTCTCTTCTGCTAACTCATAGGGTAGTATAGGAGTTTTTTCTTCACAATTCTGAGGAAGGTATCCCAATAGCTCTTTGATGAGCATTATATTGGTGTAGTCATTTTCGGCTGTAAAATGTGTCACTCCTGATTTGGTCGCATGTGTGTGCGCACCACCAAGTTCTTCAGCGGTTACAGCTTCATTAGTGACGGTTTTAACAACATTAGGACCGGTGACGAACATAAAGGAAGAGTGTTCTGTCATAATAGTAAAATCCGTCATAGCCGGTGAATAAACAGCTCCTCCGGCACAGGGTCCCATTATGGCAGAGATCTGAGGGATTACTCCTGAGGCCATTACATTGCGGTAAAAGATATCTGCATATCCTCCCAATGACCTAACGCCTTCTTGTATCCTGGCTCCACCGGAATCATTAAGACCGATAATAGGCGCTCCGTTTTTCATGGCCATATCCATCACCTTACATATCTTTTCTGCATGTGTCTCAGATAACGAACCCCCAAATACCGTAAAATCTTGAGAGAAAACATAGACGAGTCGACCGTCGATAAGACCATAACCAGTCACTACACCATCCCCTAGGAAGGTCTGTGAGTCCATGCCAAAATCTGTCGTCCGATGAGTGACCAACATATCCAATTCCTCAAAAGTACCGGGGTCAAGCAGCAATTCGACTCGTTCTCTAGCTGTGAGTTTCCCTTTAGCATGCTGCTTTGAGATGCGTTCTGCCCCCCCGCCCAGAAGCGCTTTTTGTCTTAGTGTTTGAAGCTGTTTTAATTTGTCTTGCATGAATCTTATAACCTTTCGATGATAAAAAATATTTAGGTTGTTGAATTGAGATCTGTTAAAATATCCACAGCAGCTTGTGCAATGTTGCTTCCGGGGCCAAATATCTTATAAACTCCAGCTTGATAGAGTGCATCATAATCTACCTTGGGAATGACGCCTCCTGCGATCACCTTTATATCAGGTCGGCCAATGGCTTTGAGTGCTTGAATCGTCTCCGGCACCAATGTGTCATGTCCCCCTGCTAATGAGCTTATACCCAATAGATGAACATCGTGATCTGCTGCACTTTGAGCTGCTTCTACCGGAGTCTGGAACAACGGCCCGATATCAACATCAAATCCAATATCAGCAAAACTAGTAGCTATTATTTTCGCCCCTCTATCATGCCCATCTTGCCCGAGTTTGACGATCATTATTCGTGGTCTTCTCCCATGCAGTTTTAAGAAATACTGAGTGAGTTCTTGAGCTTTTTGGAAGGCTTTATTTTTTTTCATAATATTGGAATATACTCCACTGATTACTGTATTTTTTGGTTTGTAACGCCCAAAGGATTTTTCCATTGCCAGAGAGATTTCCCCTAAGGTGGCTCGTGCTCTTGCTGCCTGTACAGCGACCTCCAAAAGGTTGTCCTCTCCGGATGCTGCACATTTTGTTAAGCGTTCTAAAGCCATGATTACTTCATTATCTTCTCGAGTAGCTTTTAAGCGGTCAAGATTATTGCATTGCTGATCTCTTACACTTCTGTTGTCAATCTTCAATATTTCAAAGTTGGAGACCGCATCGTATTGGAAAATATTGACTCCAATAATTTTTTCGGTTCCCATCTCAATACCGGCTTGTTTTTTTGCTGCAGCTTCCTCGATTCGCTGTTTAGGAATTCCCATTTCTATAGCCTGAGACATGCCTCCTATAGATTCGATTTCTTCAAGATGAAGCAGGGCTTTTTGTATGAGTTGTTGTGTGAGCTTTTCGATGTAATGGGAGCCGCCCCAAGGGTCTACAGCATGTGTGAGTCCACTTTGATGCTGAAGGATTTTTTGTGTTTCTCTTGCGATCATTGCAGAGTATTCAGTGGGCAGGGCAATGGCTTCATCAAAGGAATTAGTGTGGAGAGACTGGGTTCCCCCACATATGGCGGCGAGCGCCTCGATAGTTGTACGAGCTATATTATTTAAAGGGTCTTGTTCGGTTAGACTCCATCCGGAAGTCTGGCAGTGGGTTCTTAGAGAAAGGGATTTCTTGTTCTTTGGATTGAATTGACGGACGATAGATGCCCATAATATTCTGGCAGCGCGCATCTTGGCTATTTCAACAAAATAACGCATCCCGATCCCCCAAAAAAAAGAAAATCTAGGAGCAAAATCGTCTATCTCTAATCCTGCGTTTATCCCTGCCTTAAGATATTCCAATCCGTCAGCTAGCGTATAAGCCAACTCCAAATCAGCTGTTGCCCCCGCTTCATGCATATGGTAACCACTAATACTAATAGAGTTAAAATGGGGCATGTTTTTGGAAGTAAATTTGAATATATCCGCTATGATTTTCATGGAGGCTCCAGGTGGATAGATAAAAGTATTCCTCACCATGAATTCTTTTAAAATGTCATTTTGGATAGTCCCTTTTAATGAACGCATGGGAACCCCCTGCTCCTCAGCAGCCACAATGTAAAAAGCCATAATCGGGATAACAGCTCCGTTCATGGTCATCGATACACTCATTTGGTCTAAGGGGATCCCCTCGAACAATGCTTTCATGTCTTCCACGCTGTCAATGGCTACGCCTGCTTTTCCTACATCCCCTGAAACCCTTGGATTGTCTGAATCATAACCCCGATGTGTAGGCAAGTCAAAGGCAATAGACAATCCCTTTTGGCCTGATTTGAGGTTTTGGCGATAGAAGGCATTGCTTTCTTGGGCCGTCGAAAATCCTGCGTATTGCCGGATCGTCCAAGGTCGAACCGCATACATGGTAGGGTAGGGGCCTCTTAGAAAAGGAGCTTTCCCGCTCACATATCCACCATATTCTTTTTGCAGATCTACATCCGGAAAATAGTGCTTCATTAATGGTATGCCTTCTAACAATACGCACTTTGTCTTCGAGGGGCTTCTAACTTGCCCAAGTGTGAGATCAATTGTATCCTTGAGTTGAATCATTGTATTTGGTTTTTTCTCGCAGATTCCCAAATATCTGAAAATGAACTTCGCAAAAGAATTTCTTTTCCAAGCGTTTCCCAAACTCTCGCAGCTATAATCGCCTTGTGCATTTTATTATCTTTATTTTCAACTTGGTTGAAGTACTTATCTACAAAATGGGTATCATACCTCCCTTCTACAAAGGCAGGATGACGCATTACAAAGGCAGCAAAGTCAAGGGTAGTCGCCACCCCTCTTATATCATAAGATGCTATAGCTTTTCGCATGGTATCTATCGCTTCACTTCGTGTTTTTCCATAGGTTATAAGTTTGGCAAGCATCGGGTCATAATAGATTGGAACTTCCATTCCTTCTCGAAAACCATCATCAACCCGGATACCATGCCCCTTCGGAGGACGATAATGGCTTAGGATACCTGTAGAAGGTAGAAAACCGTTGAGGGGATCCTCCGCATAAACCCGGAGTTCAATGGCGTGACCTTTGATTTGAATGTCTGATTGCTGGTATCTGAGTGGATGCCCGGATGCGATATGAATCTGTTCCTCCACAAGGTCAATTCCTGTTGTCCATTCCGTTACGGGATGCTCTACCTGTAGTCTGGTGTTCATCTCAAGAAAATAATAGTTACCTTCATTGTCGATTAAAAATTCAACAGTGCCTGCGTTGGTATACTGGCAGGCTTTAGCGATACGTACCGCTGTGGTTCCCATGGCCTCCCTCAGATCGGAGTTAAGTGCAGAGGAAGGGGCTTCTTCAATAACTTTTTGATGCCTTCGTTGGATGCTGCATTCCCTTTCGTTCAGATGAATGACCTGTCCGTGTTCATCTGCGAGAATTTGGATTTCTATATGCCTTGGAGAAGAGATATACCTTTCGATAAATACAGCATCATCACCAAATGAACTCAAAGCCTCGCTTGCTGCTCTTTCGAGTTGCTCGTCGAACACGGCTTCAGACTCTACGATTCTCATTCCTTTTCCTCCACCGCCGGCAGCTGCTTTTAGCAGAATGGGGTAACCTATCTCCGCTGCAATTCGTTTGGCTTCAGCCTTATTAGATATGGGAGTATCTGTACCGGGGACTAATGGGGCCCCGGCTTTTTTTGCTGCCTCTTTTGCTTGAAGTTTACTTCCCATTTGTTCGATTGCCTTTGGATTAGGCCCGATAAATATAAGCCCTTGTTTGATGACCCGGGCTGCAAAATTGGCGTTTTCACTTAGGAAGCCGTATCCGGGATGTATCGCATCACAGGCTCTATCGAGCGCTGTCGCAATTATTTTATCCTCATCCAAATACGACTGAGAAGAGGGGGCCGGGCCGATACATACGGCTTCATCTGCATATAGTACAAATGGGGCACTTCGGTCAACATCTGAGAATACAGCAACTGAGCGAATACCCATTTTACGCAGTGTTTTCATTATTCTGAGGGCTATTTCTCCTCGATTAGCTATGAGTACTTTTTTAATCATTTACATAGAGTTTTTGATGTAGCTTATTCCAGGATTGTGTAGCAATTTCTTTTGTCATCCGCTCCAGATAATAACTCCCGGCAGCCGGATCCTGAACTACATTGAATTGGCTTTCCAAGGTCAATAGGTGAAGTAGGTTAAGTGTAATTCGCCGACTTTCCCCGGTGTTTTGGGATGCACGAACAAAAATTCGGTTCACGCCACCCAAAATGACTGACATAGCTTTATAAGTCAGAGGTATATACTCCAATCTCACATCTGTACGAATAGGCTCTTCTGTTATCGTAGAGGAGAGAATAGGCAATTCGAATTCACTAAGCTGTAGCTCTTCCATCACATTGGCAAGGACGATTTTTAATGCCCTGACACTCGCAATATTGATGAGAAAGTTGTTGGATGGAGTGAGGGAGAGAACAATCCGGCTCATAAATTCTTCTTCAGACCATATTCTCATTTCATACAATCGCACCATTTCTGCCATAGCTTCGCTGATGCCTTCGGATGGAGTTGTTAATTCTATATCGATCTGAACCCATCGAGTCAGAGATGTTGAAGTCTTTGTATGAAATGGTGGGGCTCCTGCCATTTCATACCGATGGACAAATGTCTTTGGACTCCAGTGAAATAATGTCGATAGAGGAAGGGTGTTTTGGTCTCTTTGCAGAAAATCGACCCATAGAGATTCTGCCTCTATTCTCTGTTGAATAGAAATCTGCTTGTAAGGATAAAATTCTATGTGAGTAAAAGGCAAATGGACTCCCGTAAAGATGTGCTCTAATCGATCATTTTGCGAGAGAATATCATAGGGTAGCTGAAGGACATTCGCCCCAAAGTTTAGTGAATCCTTTATGTCCTGAACTAAATCCGCAGATGGAGACGGGGTGAGAATAGCGCCAATTTCTAGCATTTGGCTCTTGCCTCCTAAAGGGTAGGTCTGCTGGGGTTGAATATCTTCTAGATGCTGAAAGGGGGAAATACTTAGCCCGGGTTCAATCTCCAAATCCAATGTATTTATTTCTTTCCCATTGAGAGATTGTCGTATCAGAGATAACCATTCGGCGCGGGAGGTGTATGGAAATCGGGTTTTCATCACTAGTTTATTCGTTTTCAAATCGAATGAGCAACTGTCCCTTCATGATGTTTTCTCCGGGCTTAATCAACACCTCTTGGATGGTCCCATCTACAGGTGATTTGATGATATTTTCCATTTTCATGGCTTCCAGGATGATTAGTTTGTCTCCTTGTTGGACAGTTTGTCCGGGGTGTAAATCAACTTCTAAAACCAAACCGGGCATTGGAGATTCAATTTTGTCTATGCGTCGTTTTATTCTCTTGGAAAACCCCATTGAGTTGAGCAATTGATCCAAATCATCTTCTAATTTGATATGGCACTTTTCATCATTAATTGACAATACCATTTCCTTGTCTTTTCTATTGACTTTGAGTAATTTGATGCGGTATCCCAGTCCATCTATAATAGCGTGAAAATGCTTGTCGTCGATCGTCGCAAAATCCGTATTTTTTAACATTTGGTCATCGACCTCTATAGGGGGGGAACCCTCGATTTGCACCTTATAAGGCATAGTATTCGCTTGTATATAATTCAATAAATTAATGGAGTCCAAAGATAAGGTATTCACCGGACATAAAGGTATAATTCATTCTAAACCTATACAGGGCTCAATCATGGATGGATGAAATGGACATATTGGTTCAATCCTTTCAATGCGAGGTGTCGGTCTAAAATTCCGGGATACTCGATATAAGGGGCGATAAATGCCGAAAGACCACCTGTATAAATGAGTTTAAATTCGGAATTATATTCTGTACGAATGACATCAATTAGGTGTCGGATAAGTCCGATGTTCCCCTTGATAACCCCATTTTGAATGGCGGAGATGGTGTCGTAACCCAATGATTGATTAGGTATATGCAAAGGTGCTTTGGGCAACAAGGGAATTCTGTGGTTTAAAGATTGGAGGGATGCTTTAATTCCTAAAGAAATATTGACGCCTAAGATTTGACCACTTGCTTTTAACCCCGTGATCGTCGTAGCAGTTCCGAAATCAATGATAATACGATCGCCCGGATAATAATGATGAGCTGCTAATGCATTGGCGACGATATCACTACCGATCTCATCTTCTTTGGGGATATCAAGTGGGAGGTGAGAAAATACTGTTCTGTCAAATAAAATTAATGGAATACCTCGTTCTTTCAAAGGCAGGCAGATGTCGTCTGACAAATGCGGATGTACACTACTGAGGATAGAGACTTCAAGGTTACTTATTTCAATGTTATGCTTTTCCGTAAGTCTGGATATTCTATCCATAAAGCTCTGACTGTTGCAGTTAGTATTAGATGGAAGAATCGTTGTCCCAATCAAAATATCCCTGTTAAAAAGCCCTATAGCTGCAGATGAGTTACCTATATCAATTGCCAATACGTACATACTCATGATAAAGTGGTTTGAGTGAGTAAACACCTATAGGGTGTGATTGTTCCATTCCTTGCGTGTGACCTAATTTTGGATCCATAGCATAATTGAAAGAAAAAGTAACATTGGTTTTTCTAATTTCTTAAAGTCAAGTCTTCAAAACAAAACGCAATAACAAGTCGTTAGATTCTCAAATAATATTAAGATGAAGGATTTTATTATGGTCGTATTACTGGGGGTAGGAACATTCATTACTCTGTTTGGACAAAAGGAGAATTACGGATCAAACCCTGCTGTGAAAGAATACGAAATAAATTATAATCGGCGTATAAAAGAAGAATCCCTTAATGGGATATACATACCTGCGGATGTCCAAGAAGCACTTGATATTATTATTGAATCTTCAGATTCGTCGGGCCTCTTTAGGTTGAAGCGTGTCTCCGAAGAAATGGCAGCCAATGGATTGCGCAAACGACTGGGAAAATGGATTCTTGTTCGATGGGGGTTTGAAGAAGGATCGAGGTTATCCCATCATATCAAGATGAAATACGGTGTTTCACACCCGGAAGATATGTCTGAGTTCATCGTGCGGGCTTTGTATCGAAAAGTTAATCAAAAGCCACTTGATTTAGATCAAATCGCTACATTTATGATAAAACGGAGAGCGGATGCTCGAGCTGAAAGGATGAAAAAGGCTAAAACAGAAGTACTCTATAAGAGAAAAGTGTCGCCGGATCAACACCAAAATAAATAATAATATTTCTAAGGGTGAAATCAGTAGTTATGCCTCCATCAGATACAATAGCTTCTCTTCTTCCGTTCAATTCCTTTCAACTGGACAGTACGGCGGATAGGCTTATAATGTTGCATAGCCAAAGGGATGTCGATGAGTTGTTGACTATCCGGGAGGAACCGTTGTACATTATCGGTGGTGGAAGCAATATCTTGTTGACCGAGCACATCTCCGGTACCGTAGCAATAAATCGTCTAAAGGGGATAAATATTGTCGAAGAGGTGGATGCTTATGTAGTCGTAGAAGTCGCTTCGGGCGAGGTGTGGCATGAGTTTGTATTGTGGGCTTTAGAGCATGGGTATGGGGGGGTGGAAAATCTGTCTCTGATACCCGGAACGGTAGGAGCTGCGCCTATACAGAATATAGGCGCTTATGGTGTAGAAGTGTCGTCGGTGCTCGAAGAAGTAAAGGCGGTAGAACTTGAGTCGGGTGAAGTTTTTTTATTTGACAAGGGGGCTTGTGAACTGGGGTATCGCAATTCAGTATTCAAACAAGAATTAAAAGGAAAATTCTTTATCACTTCCGTCCGCTTCAAACTTACAAAAAAGAATCATTCTATAGAAGCGAGCTATTGGGCGATTGAGCAGTGGTTGTCAGAACGGGCCATTACAAAGCCCAGTATTCAGGATATTAGCCAAGCTGTAATTCAGATCAGGAAGAGTAAATTGCCGGACCCTAAGGTGTTGGGCAATGCAGGAAGTTTCTTTAAAAATTTGGAGGTAAGTGCGGATGTCTTCCGACAGCTAATTGCCCGATATCCGGATGCGAAGTACTTTGAGTTGCCGGACGGAAGGTATAAAATACCTACCGGTTGGTTAATTGATCGTTGTGGCTGGAAGGGAAAGAGATTGGGAAGGGCCGGGTGCCACAAAGACCAAGCGCTTGTATTAGTCAATCATGGCCACGCTACAGGGCAAGAAGTCTTAGCACTTGCTCGACGTATACAGGAGGATGTCTTTCGCACCTTTGGTCTGAAAATTGAACCCGAAGTGAATATTTGGCCATGATGTTTAACCTCTTCTTCTTCTTCTTCTTCTTCTTCTTTTGCGTTTTTTCTTATGCTGTTTTGGAGCATACGACAAAAGCCTGTAACTTATGTTGAAATTTAAAGACACAAGTGGGGTAATAGCATCATAACGCTTAGGAATAACCCATTCATAAAAAAAGAACGGCACTGAGAAACTTTTTGAGTTCCTGACAGACAAGATCCCCAAGCCAATAGCCCCTCCAAATTCTATTGAAAATCGACTGTTGTTGGGCATTTGAACTCTTAATGACGATCCCAATAAGGCACCTTGAATGGTTTCTCTATGGGTATATTCCTCTACTTTAGTGAAATTCAATTGATAATTTTTCTTTGTAAACTCGGCTATATTAGTGGTGGAGCGTCTAAGAAAATATATTCCCGATGCTATAGTTCCATGTTCATATCTGTAGATCATATATTCAGCTCCCGCTTTTATTCTATAAGAAGGGGTAAGATAATAATTGAAATCTTCGTACTGGAAAAGATATGCCATCTCCAAAGTGAAATTTATTAAAGGGGCTGTGTATACCCCTTTGTCAATACTGACTTGGATGCCGGGAACAATATTTGTAAGAGCTGAAGGGGATAGACCTATTTCCAGCTTGGAATATCTGAACAAGTGCTTTGGGTGTGATAACTCTAATGTCTCCTGACCTTGAGATGTAAGGGGCAGGGCAAGGTTTAAGAATAAGGATATTGCAATAGGGAGGTATGTGGTTAGTTGTTGGTATTGTCTCATAATTTGGCATTGTTTAGGTATTACAATTAGGAGCGTATTTTTGGAGCTCCAAATTAGAATGTAGATTCTACTGCTACATAACTCGGAAGAGGTGAAGAAGCGCAAACGCTTTGCGGAAGCAAATCCATCATGCATCTATATTTATATTTCCTGCCTATACATTTCTCAGGCCTCTTCCAAAAGTAAAATTGTACTAATGGATAACCTCAACGTATAAAAGTTGAGATCCTCCTTGGACAATGGCAGGTGTTTGGGTGCGATTAGTGCTCTGGAACCGAGCGCGTCATTGCTCCATTGTTACAATTCTATGCTAGATAGATATAGGATATTGTGAATGTCAGTATAGTCGTATTGTCTAATTTCTTTTGGGCAGACAACCATTAGCAGGCCCTCATGGGCGATTAGGTCATAGGATTCAAAAGATTCTAAGTTTCCGATTTGCTTCAATTCTTGCGGATTAGACTTATCCAATACAGCTACCCCTTTTGTAGCCATGCAAACAAACAAATAATTTCCATCTATCCCTAAACCTTTGGGTTTATCTATTTCTAATGTGGATACGAGTTTAGGATGTGAGAGGTCCCGAACATTGTATACCCTTAGCTCATTTATCTGGATAGTTCTCCTACAGGGGCCTTGTTGTGCAGTTGTAGAAAGGGTGACGTAGGCAAATTCTCCATCCACGATTACAGGGTCACAGGGTTTGATATCCTTTGAAGAAAAATAGTCTGTTGAACTTTGTCTCCTAGGTATGCCATCCGGACCAATTAAAAAGATGGATATGGCTTGCTGGGAGCCAATGAAGAGCACCCCTGCCTGATGAAAGATGTTTTCAATATCAAACCCTACATCTTGCCGGTTAATTTCTTCCGGATTCTTAGGGTCACGAAGGCTAAAGGTCGTCAATTCTGAATTATTGATGGCATAGAGGAAGTCTCCAACCGTCAAGAGCGTGGCATAAGAACTTTGTAATACCGTAGTGGGGTCTGTCTTGCTTCCGGAATTGCTGCTGGCAGTTCCAAATCCTTCCCCACAGCCTGTGAAAATAACAACTAGGATTAAAAATACGAATAGATGTTTCATGATTAAATGGTTTTGTTAATAATGTAAATAGTGTGTATGGTTAGGTGATTTGAGTTGTTCTCAGTCTTTAGAAGGAGCATTAATAGGCGTTACATTTGGGGTTTTTGAGCTCTTTTTGTGCCCACCCCAACAGAATTCCTTTACTTGAGTCAAAGCATTCGAAAGGCCCTGAATAGTCTAGTGGAGGACGAATGAGTACATCGTTTTCTATTATGAAATAATCCTCGTCTGTATCGATTACTTTAATGTGCCTATAGTCTGATACATCAATGGTCAGAAGGTTAATCGAATTGTCGGCATACAAAAGATCTCCTTTGATGACGAATCTTTGGTTGCCCGGTATTCGCCAGAAGTGCTTGTTGACGGGATTCGAAGGGTCTGTATTGTCGATGACATGTATCCCTTGATAGCGTTCATTAATAAACAAATAGTTTCCTTGTGTAACTAATATGCCTAATTCACTGAACGCCCTTGGGTCTTCACGCCGGATTTGAGCTGTGTCGACTTCCTCTAAATAGATGGGGGCCATCCCGTAGACAACGATGTCTTTTTTCTCTTTGGTACAGGAGGAAAAAAAAGTAATCGCTACAATTAAAATGAGCATGAATTGAAAAAAAAGGGTCTTGTTTTTCATGATTAGTGTGTTTTAGTGTTCAGTGCAAAGGTAGCCCAATATTTCATAACTGCAAAAAAAAACACGAAGAAAATTATTGTTAAAAACAACAGAAAGGTTTAGATCCCTTGTGTTTATTATTGTTTTATCTGTCCATAAGGTGCTTTTTTAGGGGTTAAATAGGGCTTTTATTAGGGGGGCAAAGATTTGTTTTTTTGCAAATAGTTTTGCTGACCTTGCTTTCCTGCGATTCAACAAAGTCGAATTAGTCGAGAAAATTTTTCTTTAGCCTTAATGGCAGCCTAAATATACGCGTTTTATTTATCTTTTATAAGGTCTTTGATGCCGCCTATAGAACTCAGGACGCCGGATATCTCATAGGGCATATATATGATTTTATTGTCTTTGCCTTCCGTCATCTTTTCTAGGGCATCGACGTATTTGATGGCTACAAGATAATTGGTAGGATCTCCGGCGTCTTTACTCTGGATGGCTTCCGTAACAAGTCGGATAGCTTCGGCTTCCGCATCGGCTTTGAGTCTTCTCGCTTGTGCCTTTCCCTCAGCAGCCAGGATGTCGGCATCTTTGATTCCTTCGGCCTTTGTAATGGCGGCTATTTTACTACCTTCGGCTTCGAGGACCTGAGCCCTTTTGAGTCCTTCAGCTTCTATAATTTGAGCGCGTTTGTCTCTTTCTGCTCGCATTTGTTTTTCCATTGCGGCGCGTATATCATTAGGAGGGTTGATGTCTTGAAGTTCTACACGATTTACTTTGACGCCCCATTTGTTAGTAGCGTCATCTAGAATTTCACGTAGTTTCATATTGATAACGTCCCTAGAGCTCAAGCAATCGTCGAGATCCATTTCTCCGATAACATTACGCAAGGTGGTCTGGGTTAGTTTTTCAATTGCATTAGGGAGGTTTGCGATTTCATACACGGCCTTGACAGGGTCAACGATTTGAAAATAAAGCAAAGCATTGATTTCCGTAACTACATTATCTCGTGTAATAACATTTTGTTTGGGAAAGTCGTAAACCGTTTCTCGCAAGTCGATTCTATCCCTTGTAGTAAGGACCGGTATTTTTCTTCCATCCCGAGATACTCGCAGTTCTCTCCAATGTATTTTTCTGGGTGCGTCCAGTATGGGGATAATAATATTGAGTCCGGCATGCAAAGTCCGGTTATACTTTCCTAGACGTTCTATAATCATCGCTTCTGATTGTTTGATGATTTTAAGGCCTTTAGATACGATAAATACCGCAAGGAGCAACATGGCCAATGCCACGGCAGATACGCCTCCGCTAAGTATGGATAATAGAATCATATTCATGAATTTTTTAGAGGTTGAACGATTAACGTATTACTATCTACTGCTTCGATGCGGACAAGGTCACCTGAGTCTGGGGTGACCTCACTCCCATCGTCTAATACAGCCCGCCAGTCATCCCCGTCGATTTTTACCCTTCCGATGTGAGATTTGGGGTCAAAACTGCGGGTGACAATGGCAGATTTCCCTACAAGTGAATAGACATTCATCGGGACGCTATCTCCATAGAGCCGGACTACTAATGGTCGAATGAAAAAGAAACTTAAGACAGT
>JALSTN010000035.1 GCA_026983735.1 Saprospiraceae bacterium
AGATATTCATCTTGGTCGAATTAGAGTGGGTCCGACTTTATTTCTGCTTGTACTCATCGGTTAAAAAAAGAGGAGGTATCCGATGACAAATAGGTAATGCGTTCCAGCTAAGATATAAAAAGCGATCCTGCGTCTCCCCATTTCATACCCTATTAAAAACATTACTATACCGGCCAATAAAACGATCCCGGTCACGATACCCGGCAGCAGTCCGGACAGGGTGTCGATGGACGATAAGCCTAGATAAATAAAGAGGATATAGGCCATTAATCCAAGCAGTTGGACCATCGCCATCACTCGCATTGCAGTTTTTCGATAGGGTGTTTTCCAATCGCGATAGACGGCGATAGACAAGCCGAAGATAAGGGGTAAAATAATAAATGGACGAAGAAAAATAAGCGACATCAGCCCACTAAGGGCGAACCATAGGCTCCATGCGAATAATTTACCTTCCTTATTTTGTAAGCTGTTTTTTATCGTTTTCAAGAGGTGCAATAGATAAAAACTAAAGAACAAGAGTGGGTATGAAAGGGTCGATAACAGATATGAATTAGCCCTGACAGAATACCATTTTACGGGCAGATACTCTAAGCCATTTTCTACTCCAAGATGCCACATATACATCCCTATGGCAAAGACCCAAACCAATAGAATTCCGCTTATTGCGCTCAGTGAAATTTCCTTTCCTCTTTCATGAAAAACACGTAATGTGATACTTAGAAGAATCGGATATACACCTTCCAAGATCCCGAATAAATACACTTTGGTGAAGAGTGCAGCAAGTAGGAAGATAAGTGACCAACGGCGTTTATACCCGAAGAGTAGTCCCATTAGCGAGAGGGTCCAGATGCCATCAAGCAAGAGTTCCAAACCCATGGGTTGGGTGATATAATAGCTTATAGAAGGCTGTGCTATCAAAATTAATCCCACTATACCAGCTATAGGCGCACCTAGAAACCATGCTCCTTTTTTTTGTAAGAACCATAGGAATAGGAGTATGCTGATACTCCATACTATTGGGAGATCAAAAGGCCACCGATTCAAGGGGCTAAATGGTAGGGATGTATCGGCAGACACCTCCTGTACGTTTGGGATTTCAAAAGGAAGGATCGACCTCCAGACTGTTAATATCATCAGTAGGAGGATGGCCAGAAGGAAGAGGAGTATCTGTGGATATTTTATGTTTTTAGTGGAGCCCATTTGCGCAATTGGTTGATGACGGCTTTCATATCTTTTGGAAGTGGGGCGTCAAAGGTCATAGAGGTATTAGTACTTGGGTGTCGGAAGGTGATTTGACGGGCGTGGAGGGACAATCTACTCATGATCGGTTGTTCTTCTCCTTTGGCTAATTTGTATTTTCTACCTTTCCATTCGGATACAAATACCGCCTGGTTGTTGCCATATTCCTCATCGATGAGCAACGGATGCCCTATCGCTTTAAAATGAGCCCGGATCTGATGAGTTCTTCCGGTTAGGATTTCTGCTTCTATCAGACTACAAGGCCTAAAAGATTCCAACACCTTATATTTTGTCAGCGCTTTTTTGCCTTTAGAGGAGGGTTTCATAAGGAAGGATCCGGAGCTTATGCGCATCAAAGGGATGTCGATTACATCTTCTGTTCTGTAGGGATTCCCCTGAACTAAGAGCCAGTATTTCTTTTGGATCTCCCGCTTTTCGAAAGCCATGCTCAGGCTGCGGTGTGTCGCTGCATTTTTGGCAAAAATCATCACTCCACTTGTGGGTTTGTCGATGCGGTGTACCACGAAGACTTCTTCGAAAATACGGTTCAACAAATCTGTCATATTCTCCGGATTTTGCCAGCGATCCGGGATAGAAGGGATACCGGGAGGTTTGTTGACGATGATAACATCCTTGTCGTCATACAAGATCATTTGCTGGAGCGATTTGAGGTTCATCGTCTGGTTTATTTTGTGATTAAATGGGGTTGGGGAGATGGCTCTTTAGGAGGAGTGTTCCGTTTTTTTTTCATTCCTGGCAAACCACTGAAGGAATGGATGCCTTTGAAATAGTAATTGAATACGATGGAACCTTTATAACGTCCGATGTCAGCTCGAGAGGGGCCTATACTATTTCGCTCTATTTTTTTGTTTATGGTACGGCGTTGTCTCCAGATCACCGGTAGGTGTTTGTACAAACTAAAATGAGATCGAATCACTGCCCAAACCTGATTGAACTCCCCTTTGAAGGCGAAGTACCCTCCGGCTGCTCCATCTAAAATTAGTCGGGCGAAAAACTTCCACCAAACATGTTTTTTTTGTTCATTTTTAAGGAGCATAGCCAAGCTGTTTCGAAAATTGAGAAAGGTCTTTCGCGGACTGCTGTAGGATAAGGTTCCGCCTCCTACATGAAATATTTTATACTTGGGAAATGCCATTACACGATATCCTGCCCGTTTGGCTCTCCAGCAAAAATCAATCTCTTCCTGATGAGCAAAAAACCAATCGTCAAATCCTCCCAATTCCAAGAATAAACGAGCGCGTACGATCATGGCAGCACCTGTGGCCCAAAATACTTCGGCATCTTCTTGATATTGGCCTTTATCCAGCTCGGTACTCTCTAAAATTCTTCCCCTACAAAAGGGATATCCCAATGCATCTATCCATCCTCCTGCAGCGCCGGCATATTCAAACCTGTCCCGTTCTTTCCACGATATAACCCGAGGTTGAGCGCAAATGATATCCGGATGTTTTTGCATTTCGGATATGATCGGCGTTACCCAATCTGATGTTACTTCTATGTCCGAATTCAGCAGGACGTAATAGTCTGCGTCGATCGATTCCAATGCGCGGTTGTATCCTCCTGCAAACCCATAATTCTGTGGAAGTTCTAGTAGTTGTACTTCGGGATGCTCCAGTTGTAAGTATTCGACAGAAGCATCCGTAGATGCATTATCGGCGATAATGATTTTATGCTGTCTTCCGAGATGCTGTTGGATCATTGGAAGAAACTCCTTAAGGTATTTTAGTCCATTGTAATTGAGGATGACAACAGCTGTCTTTGGGTGGGAGGCGCTTAAGGGAGCAGTTATTTTGTTGAAATAAGACAGAACAGCGGACCTGTCCCCTTCGATAGCCTTCTTAAGTTCCTCCAGGTTATCAAATTTTTTGTCTTCCCGTATAAAGGCAAGAAAACGCACATTGAGTTCGTGGCCGTATACATCCCTATTGAAGTCAAAGATGTGTATCTCAATAACGGGATGATGTTTGCCTTCTAGTGTGGGTTTTGTTCCGATGTACAACATCCCCTTATACTCGCTATCATCGACCTCTAGTTCGACAGCGTAAATGCCAAATGCGGGAATTAATTTATTGGGGTCACTCACCTTTAGGTTGGCTGTCGGAAATCCCAATGTTCGACCTACTTGCATACCTCTGACGACTTTTCCCCGGATATTGTAGGGTCTTCCGAGAAGAGCCTTAGCCCGCTCGACATTACCCACCTTAAGGGCTCGTCGTATCTCCGATGAACTGATAGTCTGATCCTCGATTAATTGTTTAGGAAGTACGTGGAATGCGAATTTGCCTTGTTTCTGATAGGCCTCAAAGAGGTCTATATTTCCCATTCTGTTTAGGCCAAATCGATGGTCATAACCGAGGACGATGGCTTTAGGATGTAGTCCCTCAATTATAAAATGTTCTAAATATTCCTCCGGTGACATTCTGGAAAATTCGATAGTAAAAGGAACAACAAGCAAAAAATCCACCCCTAAATCAGCTAAAAGAGCTGCTTTTTCCTCCATTGTGCTAATCAACTCCAAATCTCCGGCTTGAGGATAGACCACTTGGCGAGGATGTGGGTCAAATGTGACAATGACGCTTTGGCCTTCTATATTTTCTGCGATGCCTACTACCTTTTTAATAATTTTCCGGTGTGCTAAATGAACACCATCAAACGACCCGATGGTCACTACCGGGCGTTTTACGTGTTTTAAGGCATCAATATTGTGAATTATTTCCATTTCAGCACAAAAGTATATAAATATATCGACATGTATAAATGACTCATTCAATTAATACTTTTCCCGTATTGCTTTCGTGCCATGGCATACAGTAGCATAACGGTTGAGGGCTAAAGGATGGCATTCATTTGGCTTTAACGGAGAGATAAAAATGATATTCTTTCCAATAATGATTTTATGGAATTGTACAGATACGCTGAAGTTTACTTATTCAAAGTGCGCTATAGCGTTACCAGAATGGAATGTAATACAATACGGTCAGACGACTACCTATTTGACCGTTGTGCGAACCACTGTATTGACCATTGACATTTTTAATCTGCCACTCCAACCGATTAATATCCAACATTCCATAGGTGACATTCAATTCTAATTCTACAGCTACGTAGTCCAATACAAAATACAAAGCGCTCACGCCACCGTAGAGGGCTATATCCCATCTATTGAACAAGCTAATCGGGTCTGTCGCATCCGGGTTGGCAAGGATTTCATCATAGTGAGAATTGTTGTATTTCATAAAATCATAGAAGCTCACGGTTTGCCCATCTATCCTATAGGTAGCATCTGTTCTTATCAGGTATGAAAAGTTGAAGCCTGCATTGAGAATCCATTGAAAGTCTTTTCTGTAGGTTTTACTCGGGTTATTAAAGATAAATTTATAAATCAAGGGTATTTGAAGGGAATAAAATTCAATGTTCTTGACATGTTCAAGCCCTGCGAAGACATCTTTATAATACTGCCCACCGGTGACATATCTCAAAGCGGTTTGTATTTTATGTCGATTGCCGATATCTACCCCATATCCGATCCCGTATCCATATCCGGGTTTAATTCTGTAGAGCATCTCCGGACGGCCGTAGTTATTTTGGTCGAATATAAAATCAACTTTTCCCTCTCCGTCAAAAGTAAAATAATGATAAATCCTCCCGCTTTGACCTAAAAGTGCAGAAGAATATAGCAGTATGATAAGACTTACCAATGGGGTACTTCTTCTTAGAATGAACGGGTGCATCGGCCTATTTTCATTTATTTAAAATTAAGATTCTTTGACTATCTAGTAGATAGTTCGCCAAAATGTTGTTGTTTCTTTAGGAGAATAGAGTGATAAAACGCTTCGTATTGTGGCAATATTTTGTCCAGGGTAAAAGCATTGGCCTGTTCTAGGGCCTGTTTTTTAAATACCTCTAAAAGGGGTTTATTTTCCAAAAGTGAAAGGGCGTATTTTGACATGGATTTTATATCTCCAACGGGGGCCATAAATCCTGTTTTTCCATGGATATTTACTTCGGGAATTCCACCTACATCCGTTGTTATAACAGGAGTCCCACAGGCCATTGCTTCCAGCAAGACCAGGCCAAAACTCTCTGTGACCGAAGTGAGCAACATAAGGTCTGAAATACATAAGATCTGTCCAATATCTGCCATTTTCCCTAAGAAAGAGATATCCTTACACAGTTTCTTTTGGCGACAGTAATTCTCTAGTTTGTCCCGGTCAGGGCCATCCCCTATCAACAGCAATTTCGCAGGAATTTTTCGACGCACTTCTTCAAAAACAGCTAATACATCCTCTACTCGTTTGAGGGGTCTAAAATTAGAGATATGGACTAGTATTTTTTCACCTTTTGGTGCAAATTCTTTTCTTTCTTCTTCCCGAGCAGGAGTCGAAGCACAAATATGCGGAGGCACAAAGTTGTGAATAACTTCAATATGATTTTTGACATCAAAGGTCTCAATGGTCTTTTGTTTTAGAAACTTGGATACCGTTGTTACTCCTGCAGAATGATTGATACCAAATTCTACGACATTAAAGAAAGACGGATCATTGCCGACAAGTGTAATATCCGTACCATGCAATGTGGTAATGACAGGCACATCGATGCCATCGGCTTTGAGAATCTGGTGAGCGAGATAACCGGCTGTGGCATGCGGAATAGCGTAATGCACGTGAAATAAATCGAGTTTTTCATACTTGGCCGTATCTACCATTTTACTCACTAGAGCTGAATCATACGGAGAGTAATCAAATAATGGATAAGCTGTAGGTTTGACTTCGTGGTATCTGACATTGTGCACCATTCCGGTAAGCCGGGCAGGCCTGTCATAAGTTATAAAATGTATTTGATGTCCTTGACCGGCCAGACCTATCCCCAATTCTGTAGCGATTACCCCGCTGCCGCCAAAGGTCGGATAACAGACGATCCCAATATTAAGTTTTTTATCCATCACATCGTTGTTTCTCCTTACATCGTTTTGGAAGGAAGGTTGTTTATTTTCAAGCGTTATTTCTGCTATCTTAATTCCGATATTGTACTACAACTGACATTTGTCTATCGGTATAACTTTCAGATTGTAAATGTATGAAACGAACATGAATTTTTTTAAACATACTTCTGTGTGAAATTTATGTTTAATAAAATTCATGTGAGAGCGCAGCGGTTCCATATGTGCAGAAAATTTGTAATACATTTATTGTCAATTTAATAGAAATTTTTTAAGATATGAAATGGCTTAAAATTTAGCTTTCAAGTATTTTCCGGTATAAGATTTTTTACACTTAACCAATTCTTCCGGTCTCCCTTCGAAAACGATATTGCCCCCTTTATCACCTCCCTCAGGACCTAGGTCAATTACCCAGTCTGATGCTTTAATAATCTCAGCATTGTGTTCGATCACAATGACGGAATGTCCTATTTCCACCAGTGCATTCAGTGCATTGAGCAGTTTTAGAATGTTGTCAAAATGCAATCCTGTAGTCGGTTCGTCAAAGAGAAATAGTATCTTTTCAGATCTATTTTTTTGAATGAGGTACGAAGCCAATTTGAGTCTTTGGGCTTCTCCTCCTGACAAGGTGCTAGTGGATTGTCCTAGCCGTATGTATTCCAACCCCACCTCTTCAAGCGGTTGTAATCTCCTAATAATATCGCGGTGATCTACAAAGAAATCCAAAGCCTCTTCGATGCTCATTTCTAAGATATCATTGATATTTTTTCCATTGTATTCGACTTCCAACACTTCCTTTTTAAATCGCTTTCCTTTGCAGGATTCGCAGATGAGTTGGACATCAGCCATAAACTGCATATCGACATGGATAACACCTTCTCCATCACATTCTTCGCACCTCCCCCCATCTATGTTAAAAGAGAAATGCCCGGGGCCTAAGCCCCTTATTTTAGCAGCTTGTTGACGTGCCATTAGTTTTCGAATGCTATCATAGGCTTTGGTGTATGTGACAGGATTCGAACGTCCCGAACGGCCAAGGGGACGTTGGCCTATGAATTCTACATGATGGACCTGGATAAGATCTCCTTCTAAAGAGGCATGTGCTCCCAGAGATTGTTTTGTTCGCAAATCCAGGTGTTGCATTAAGGCGGGGTATAGAATATCTTTTACCAGCGTAGATTTACCGGATCCGGATACACCCGTAACCACCGTAATCATATTTAAAGGGAAAGAGACGTCAATCCCTTTGAGGTTGTTTTGGTTGGCTTGACGAATGGTAATTTTATTGATAATCGGCCTTCGCACTTCCGGTATAGGGATTTGTTTAGTCTTGAAAATGTACTGTGCGGTAAGAGATTCTTTGATTCCTTTCTTCAACTGTTTAAAGGGTCCTTCGAATACGATTTCCCCTCCATGAATTCCGGCACCTGGTCCCATATCGATGATGTAGTCTGACTTGCGAATGATGTCTTCTTCGTGCTCTACCACCAGAACCGTATTCCCCAGATCTCTTAAGTGCTGAAGTACTTGGATGAGGTTATCCGTATCTCTGGGATGCAATCCAATGCTCGGCTCATCTAAGATATACAGCGAATCCGTAAGGTTTGATCCCAGCATTCGCGTGAGATGTATACGCTGAGTCTCTCCTCCGCTCAAAGTATTGGTGAGCCGGTCTAAATGCAAATACCCCAGTCCTACATCGTTCAAAATACCCAACCGTAACGTTATCTCTTTCATCAACCGCTCACCAATTTTCCTTTCCTGTTCACTCCAATCGACCGTATTCATAAAATCAAATAATTGCTCAATGGGCATTTGGATAAGTTCCCCTATTTTTTTTCCTGCGACCAGGACATAGGAGGCTTCTACCCTCAAACGACTTCCGGAACACTCCCAACAAGTGGTTTTTCCTCTAAAACGAGAGAGTATGATCCTGTTCTGAATCTTGTACATCTCGTTCTGCAATTGTTTAAAGTAATCATATATTCCAGGAACATGCTCCGTACCCTCCCATAGCATTTGTCGTTGTGTTTCATCCAAATCCGAGTAAGGAGTATGTACCGGAAAGGATATATCATGTGCTTTGCGGATGAATCGATGAAGCCACTCGCCTGATTTTTCACCACGCCAACACATAACAGCTCCTTGAAATATACTTAGTTTTTCATTGGGGATTACTTTTTTTGGGTCTATTCCTATCACTCTTCCGTAACCTTCACAATGGGGACAAGCGCCGTAAGGATTATTGTAGTTAAACAACTGAGGAGTTAGTTCGGGAAAGGATATTCCATCCAGTTCAAACCGATTGGAAAAGGTGTATTCTTTGTCCTCTTCATAACTTCGAATTACACAGTATCCTCCGCTCTCATTGAAGGCGGTTTGAACAGAATCCGCTATGCGTTTGAAGAGGGAAGGCTCTTCCTTTTTTACGATGATTCTATCGATGAGAATGGATACTTTTTGGTTTCTAAGCGCACCGATGTTCTTCGGTAGCCATTTGGGTTTCTTTTCCAGCAAGTCTTGAATATCATAAAGCTTTCCCTTTCTCCAAATTCTACTAAATCCCTTCTGCAACAAAAACTCCAATTCTTCAGAAACCGGTCTGTCGGAATGTCTTTCATAGAGGGGCATAAGGATCATCCATTTACTATGCTCTTCTTGTACTTCCAAAAACTTGACGACATCCGTTACCGAATGTCGTTTTACTTCTTGACCCGAAGTGGGGGAGTACATCTTTCCTACGCGTGCATAAAGCATCCGTAGGTAGTCATATATTTCAGTTAGAGATCCTACTGTGGAGCGAGCATTGCCCGAAACGGTGCGTTGCTCGATGGCGATAGCCGGACACAGTCCGTTGATATAATCTACTTCCGGCTTTTTCATGCGATGGAGAAATTGCCGTGCATAGGAAGATAGGCTCTCGATATACCTTCGTTGTCCTTCAGCATACAAGGTGTCCATCACTAGGGATGATTTGCCCGATCCTGACAATCCGGTTACTACGATAAACTGTTGTTTGGGAATAGTTATATCGATTCCTTTGAGATTGTTAGAACGAGCGCCTTTAATTTGAATAAACTGGTCTTCTGACATGGTGATTGAATCGCGATTTAATGCTCCCAATATTAATTTTCACTTGACTGTTGAATAAGGGGTGAATACCCGAAATAAATTTTAGAGACGTACCCTTTACCGCCCATTTTTCTGCCGGTCAACGGAATTACAATCCGGTAGAACAATGGATTTTCATACGCCAACAAATACCTACCCTTTAAACACTTATTTGTCCAATTGTTTCTTTGACAAGGGCAATATCCCTATCCAATCCATCCGTAGGCGTATCTATTAGTAGGTCAAATACCTTTTCCCGTGTTGGATAAAACCCAACTTTTAAGCCGGCCCTGCTCCTAACCGTCAAATAATGTAAGGCGTCCACCTGTGTTCGGTTGAGGTTAATGAGAAGGTCAAACTCTAATTCCGGAAGCGCCTCCAATACTTTTTCTTTTGGTATGAAAAGCCAGTTTAGGTCCTTACGAATCAACAAATACATAGAATCAGGAAGTTCGAAGTCGGGAATCTTATCTGCATAAAGTATCATCTCTATAGATTTCTCTTGAGCGATGAGCCAGGTCCTAAATCGAAGGAGTGAAGCGAATTGATTTGGATTGGATAACTTGAAAAATAGACAAATCCGACTGGAGGGATTAATCGGACCCTTTCTCTGTGTCGTGTGGGGAATACGATCTATTTTGCGATGGAATAAGTAGGTCCTCAAACGGGTAAGTATTGACATGTGGCTCTATTCTCCTACTATTTCATACTGGCCAATTTGCTCAAATTTTTTCACTCGCTGTTCTAACAACGTGTCGATAGGAATCTCCGAAACCTCCTTCAATTGTTTTTTTATATGTTTTTTAAGGAGTTTGGCCATCCCTTCCGGATTGAAATGAGCACCGCCCAATGGCTCTTTGACAATATCGTCGATAATTCCAAATTCAAGCATGTCTTTAGCTGTCAATTTAAGGGCTTCTGCTGCTTGTTGTTTGTAGTCCCAACTTCTCCATAGAATAGACGAGCAGGATTCAGGTGAAATAACGGAATACCAGGTATTCTCCAGCATGAATACGCGATCTCCCAATCCAATTCCAATCGCCCCTCCGGATGCTCCTTCTCCGATCACATAGACCAAAATAGGAGTGCGCAATTGTGCCATTTCAATGAGATTTTGTGCAATGGCTTGGGCTACACTTCTCTCTTCGGCCTCTAGGCCACAGGCTGCACCGGGAGTATCGACAAAGGTAATGACAGGCAGCTCGAATTTCTCTGCCATTTTCATCAGACGCAAAGCCTTGCGGTAACCCTCTGGGTTGGCCATCCCAAAGTTGCGACGCTGCCGTTCCTTCGTGTTGATGCCTTTCTGCTGGCCGACAATGACTACCGGCATATTATCGATCATGGCTAGACCACCTACAATCGCTTCATCATCCCCAAAACACCGATCTCCATGCAATTCTTCAAACCCCTTTGTGATGTTATTGATGTAGTACAAGGTATAGGGGCGCTCAGGATGTCGCGACAATTGTACTCGCTGCCAATCTGTTAGATTGCTATATATTTCTTTTTGTTTCTTTTTAATCTTCTGCTCCAGTTCCTTGATTTTATCCGACATATCAATCTCTCCATCTTCAATAATCTCTTGAAGTTTACCCAATTGACTGTGGAGCTTTTCCAAAGGTTTTTCAAATTCCAGATATACCATAACGGATTTGTTTTTTAAAGGGTTATAGCTATTCTTCCTCTACTTCTCTTGATTTAACGTTTATTGCGCAATATAAACTTGATATATAATTAAATATCCATATAAAATATTAAATATTAGTTGCAACTCATAATTTTATTATGTATTTAGGGAATGGTTTAATATAGATCAAATTACCTGTGACCTTCACACCAATGTTCTTCCCTATTCCTTTTAATACATGTTTTGGGATAAAAGGGAATGCAAATTACGGACTTTTTACCAAGTGGAAGCTCCTATTTCCTTTTTTTTCATACTAATGTACCATTGGTTTTCTTATCCAATGTGTAATGAGCTGGATGTTAGTATACTACAAATGCGCTGTAATCATTTAAGGTAAAGTATTTCTCTTTTCTCGATTTCCATTAATAAAACCAAATATACAAGCTGTTGACCCTATCGATTTCTCCCTGTTTGAACGGGGTTTTGGTGGAGAAATACCCATATCCTCCAAACGTAGAAGCTTTCTATCAAAAGGTTCAGGTCTATATCCCGACACTAAATAGAGTCAATGACATGAGACAATTTCTCTCTAACTTCCTTTGCAATATGTCCTAAATCGGGATTCTCTATTGCCTTCATAGATTCAAGCGGATCCACAGCTGAAACTTCTATTATCCCGGGTTTCCGTTCTTGTACTATGATATTACAAGGCAGCATAGTACCGATTTTATCTTCGGCGAGAATGGCCTGGTAGGCATAAGTGGGATTACAAGCACCAAGGATTCTATAATTGTATAATTCGGCGTTGAGTTTCTTTTTCATAGTAGCGCGTACATCGATGTCTGTCAAAGCGCCAAATCCTTCCCCTTTTAATGCTTCTAAAGTGCGATCAATTACTTGTTCAAAAGTAGAACCGTCCTCTACAACAGTTGAGATATAATAACGCATAAGTATCGTTTTAGTCACTTTATAAATGGAATACCACTGTGCAATGCACTGGTGGTCTCTCAATTCAATCAATGCTTAAACAACAAGAATGAGCGCTTGTTTTATCTATTTGATAACTAAAATAAAAAACCCGTTCTCTGCCTTTTCAGAGAACGGGTCGTCCATTCGTAGTGGTAATGAAATTATCGTGATTTTATGAAAGAATACCCCATAATGCCTTGCTGTGTTATCAGTCGGACAAGATAATATCCCGCAGGTACATCTTGAACCGAAAGTGTATGGGTCCCGCGTATATTTTTTTCGTTCAATAGCATTTTCCCTTCTAAGTTGAGGATTTGAACTTGGTAGGGTTCGAGGGTTTGCCTTTTGATTCTCACAGAAGTATTTATCCAATTATAGTTTACTTGGGTTAGTGCCTCTTCCGGAGATGCTGTTGCAGTATGGCACTTTAATGCTTTAAACTCAAATTCGGCACAACAATCCGGATGATCATTTAGACAAATTTTGATGTATTCATGTTCTTTTCCACTAATAGGAAAATGCTCTATTGTTATATTACCAACATCATTACTCCTGAAGAATCCAAGGAAGGTATCCCTGTTAAATATATCATAGGATCGATTGGGTCCCGTAGTAACATATAGGGAAACTTGTATAGTTTTTTCTCCTTCATTGCATTTTACGGCGCGTACTATCACACTATCCTTCAAAGGGCAGCCCATCATACTGTCGCAACACACCTTACCTATCTCTACTACTGCTCCACAGTGTTCTTGCTTTGTGTCATACACGACAAATTCGTATTCTGTATGACAATCGGCCTTTAAACCGTCTATTTTTATTGGAAAATCCGAATATTTATAGGTTCCGTATGAATGCCCATTTCCTCTTACGTGGAATTCTGTTCCTCGACCTTTATGAAATCCCTTTAAAACTACCGAGAAGTTGCCATCTTCATTACAAGGTAGTATCTCAGCGTGAAGGTCACACAAGCTACAGCCTTTTTCTTTGGGTTCACAACATACTTTCCCTAAATCAATAGCGGCAGTGCAGTTATCCCCTCCTTGATCGAGGATAACAAATTCATAGGGTGTCCTACAATCTCCTTTGAGCCCCTTTATAATATAGGGTTGTGGGTCGGAATAGTTAAAGTTGCCGTAATCATGTCCATTGCCTGCGACCTTGAAGAAATCGCCTGTATTCCTATGCTTGAAGAAGATCTTAGCATCAAAGGTGCCGTCGGGTCTACAGTCTGAATGCTTGACCTCGAGATCCCAAATACGGCATTCTGAAGAATCAACGCAGCAGACCATTCCGAGTTCTGTTGCCGCAGTGCAGTTATCCTCTCCTTGATCGAGGATAACAAATTCATAGGGGGTCCTACAATCTCCTTTGAGCCCCTTTATAATATAGGGTTGTGGGTCGGAATAGTTAAAGTTGCCGTAATCATGTCCATTGCCTGCGACCTTGAAGAAATCGCCTGTATTCCTATGCTTGAAGAAGATCTTAGCATCAAAGGTGCCGTCGGGTCTACAGTCTGAATGCTTGACCTCGAGATCCCAAATACGGCATTCTGAAGAATCAACGCAGCAGACCATTCCGAGTTCTGTTGCCGCAGTGCAGTTATCCTCTCCTTGATCGAGGATAACAAATTCATAGGGCGTTTTACAGTCTCCTTTGAGCCCCTTTATAATATAGGGTTGTGGGTCGGAATATTTAAAGGTACCGTAATCATGTCCACTGCCTACGACCTTGAAGAAATCTCCTGTATTCATGTGGTTAAAGAATATTTTTACATCAAATGTTCCGTCGTGTCTGCAGTCTGTCCGCTTGACCTCAAGATCCCAAATCCGACATTCTAAAGCCCCCTGAACCCCCTTAACAATGGGGTAAGAAGGAGGAAAGGGTATGAAATGGTCTAGCGAAGAATACTTGATCAGCTCCCGGTGATGAAAAGCTCCCTTATTGGCAAACGAATGGCCTGTGTTCAAAAGCCACAGAAGTAGAAAAAGGCATAAGAATCGTATTGATTTCATAGCGTTAAGGTTTTATTAAGTTAAGAAATATACCCCTAATAGAGTCTAAAAACCTCAAGTGCTACAAAAAACAAGCATTTTTTTTAATAAATCAAAATAAATAGGTTGTTTTAACTATTTTATAAATGGTTACTATTGGTGTTTCCAGTCGTATTGGTCCAAATGTAGTACTGCTTTTTTTAGTAATTCGATAGCATTTCTGATATCTGCTTTATGAGCCATTTCAATGACTTGATGGAGGTGCCGCATGGGAACAGATATGGCACCCGCTATTGCACCGTGTTTGCCATATCTCTGAAGAGCTGCAGTGTCCGTTCCTCCGGCTGGAAGTATTTCCGATTGCCAAGTGATCTCATGTTTTATCGCTAAATCCTTTAGGAATCTCACCATACGAACATCGCATATCGTAGCACTATCCATGATTTTAATAGCAGCACCTTCACCGAGTTTAGTGCAGTATTCATGTGCTTGTGCACCTGGCAAATCAAAGGCGACAGTTCCGTCAATAGCAAGGGCAAAATCCGGATTTAAACTATGGGCAGCTGCCATAGCTCCTCGTATTCCCACCTCTTCCTGAACTGTAAATACTCCATAAACATCGTAGGGGACGTCTTGCTCAGCGAGCTCTCGCATCATTTCAGCAATAATATAAACGGCCACTCTGTTGTCGAGACTTTTGGAGTTGACACAATCTCCCATTTCTATTAAGCTGCGTTCGCGCGTGACGGGGTCTCCTATACTCACAATGGCTTCTACCTTTTCCTTAGGCAATCCGGTATCGATGAAGAAATCTTTAATTTGTAGGGGTTTATTCATCTCTTCTTTACTCATCATGTGGATAGGCTTGGTTCCCATTACGCCGATGATATCCTCCTTGCCATGGAGGATTACTCGCTGTGCTGTTAAGGTCTTTGGATCAAACCCCCCTAACGGGTAAAAGCGTATAAATCCCTGGTCATCGATATGGTTCACGATAAACCCAATCTCATCCAAATGTCCGGCTAATACTATTTTTTTGGAACGATCTCGTCCCTTTTTTAAAGTAATTAGATTGCCCATGTTATCAATATAGTACTCATGGACATAATCCTTAATCCAGTTGATTACGGTATTGCGGATCGGGTGTTCGAAGCCGGGTGCGCCGGGTGTCTTACAAAACAAACTTAAAGCCTGTACATCAATCATATGTTCTTATATGTTTTTATAGATCAATCAATGTAATGTAGAATTCTACTTTCTCTTATATAAAATGAAGGCCGGTGGAATATTCTTAAGTACAAATTTGATCCGAATTCCATCAAATATCTCTTTATAAATGCTTTTGAGAACCAGTGAATAGTGAATTTGACTAAAAACTCCACCCTCTTTTAATGCCTGTTGGCATGTAGTAAGAATACGGCGGGTAACGGGTTTACTTAACGCTACAAATGGGATAGCAGAAATAATCGAATCCGCTTGTTTCATTTGGTGTTTTTTCATGTATTCGTCTAATTTTTCGGCGCTATCTTGAATAACGATGAGCCTATCATCTTTGATATTTCTCAGCTGTTCACAAAACAAATCGTTCACTTCAAAACAAAGGAGTTTGGCATCGGGATGCATTCGTCTGAGAATATGATGAGTTACTACACCATCCCCAGCCCCGAGTTCTATAATATTGCGTGCGCTATCAAAATCTGTAAATGAAACCATGGCTTTACACGCCGCTTGTGAACTGCGTGTGATCGTCCCTGTGGTACGAAGATTTTTAACGCTTTCCTTTATGAAGGACAGATAACTCATATCAGTTGTTTTCCTTTAAGTAGTTGTTTAGGTCGGGGTATTTCAAAGCATAATCCATAATTTCGCTTCTGTCTAATCTCCTCCCTTGGTAATAAGGGATAATCTTCATTGATCGGAAACGATTAGCATTCAAATTCTTTATCCCATACTTGGCAGCAGAATAAGTTGTAAAGGATCCGATGAGATAATCGACCTTTCCCTTACCGTCAATTCGTTCTATGACGGCTTTATTTTGCTTAGAGATTAGGGGGTTGATAAACATCTGTCCGGAAGATTGCAAGTATATTTTGTAGTATACCCCATTTGGATATACTTCAGGATATCTAATCGCCAAATAATCCGGGACCTTTGGCTTTTCATACTCTATTTTTAAATAATCTGCCTTTCCAATCAATGTAAATTCTATTCTGCTATTGAATCTGCGTCCCACCTCACTTGGGTGGTCGTTTATAGAATTTTGGGCGACCTCAAATCTATCTCCGAAGCCTCTTGTAGTTATTCGCTCCGAAGCAATCCCCAATTTGTGTAAATAATTGCGTACTACTTCTACCTTTTGAAAGGAGTAGTACATTGTTTGCCAGGGTTTGATTTTAGGAGAGAGATAACCGTTTACATCCAGATGCAAGTTGGGGTGTTTTTTCATTACGGTAGCTAATTTTTCCAAAAAGCGAAGTACACGGGGATCGGATAAATAAGCATCTGCTTCTATATAAATCGGGTGCAGGACAAGGTGGTATTTTTGCGCTTTTTTGTTCTTAATTAAGTTCAATTTTTTCTTTTTATACAGATATTGAAAGGTCTCTTGCCAAGTAGTACCCAATTGTTTTAATTCATCATAGAGTATAGCAAAAACAAAAGGGTCATTGCTGTAAAATTGGTCGGTATGCAAGGTGTTAAAAAAGACATTGTAAATATCTTGGCCTCCCTGTCCACCGGGACGGTCCGAAGTAACCAATGCTCGGTACCCGTCTTTATTAATGCGGAAATGAGTGTCGTTGGCTCCAGAGTTAATCGGTATCCCTATATTTTGGGGTTTTTGCCAACTTAAAGTTCTTTCATCCAGAAATGTACGCACTACATCATATCCCCCCATGCTCAATGCTGAATTTGTACTATAGTAAAGTGTCCGGGCATCATTGGCTAGGAAAGGCGTTATTTCATCCCACTCTGAATTGATTTGAGGACCGAGATTAACGGGGTAATCCCATGTACCATTTCTGAAAATAGACATATACAAATCATAACCACCATAACCTCCGGGTTTGTCAGAGGCAAAGATCAATATCGAATCTTTAAAAATATCGGCTCCCATCCGGCCATCGAACCCGTAAGCCTGAACCCCTAATAATGTATTTTCCTTCGTAGCAGAGGTGTATGGTCGGATATAAAGGTTGCCATCTTTCCACGTATTGCCGGAATAATACAAGAGGCTTTTTCCCAGCCCTCCGATGTCGATAAGACTTTCTGTTGGTTTTTCTGATGGTGTCAACATGACCGGGTCAGACCATTTGCCTTGAAGGTCCAACGTGTAAAAGATACGGGCATTCCATTTAGATGAGTTAGTTACCCGGGTAGTCGAAGTAAAGTAGATTTTTCCTTCTGTAGAATAACTTGGGAGTGCACCAAACTGAGAAGATGAAGTATTAATCCCAGTATCAAATGGTGAAATTAAGGCCATTTCACCTTCTTTGAGTTTCCAAATTCCAAGATCAGATTGGGCGATATAATTTTTCACCAAAGGACGTTTTGGGTCTTTCCGGTTTGCATGTTTAAGCCAGGTTTTATAAACCAGAATAGCATCATTGAATTGATGCTTTCTCTGAAGTACCTGCCCCATTAAGAAATACGCATTCAATTCTTTATAACCTTTCCGTTTTATAATTTTATCCAACCATTGATAGGCGTGCTCTACATCTCCTGCCTTTAGACTAACCTCGGCTCCTTTAAGGAGCCAGGCAGTATTATCTTTCCCATGTCCATCAATAGATTGGATGAAGAAAGGAAGGGCTTGAGTAAACGCTTTCTTTTGGTAAAAAGTCTCGGCTTTTCTCGATAGCTTATAAGAGGAGTTGGCCGAACATGATAAGAGTATCAATACGGCAAACCCACTAACAATCCGATCTAACCATCTATCCATAAACGATCATTTGAGGATAGATTAAATAGCTTGATCTATATCCCAATGTTCTAAGTAGTATTTTACTTTATTGGCAAATGACCCACCTAAGAATCCATCGATTACTCTATGGTCATAGGAAAGACTTAAGATCATCTTATATCTAATCGCGATTACATCTCCTTCCGGGGTCTCCAGGACGGCTGGCATTTTGCGGATTAATCCCGTTCCTAAAATAGCCGTTTGGGGGAAGTTGATGATCGGGGTACCGTATAAATCTCCATATGAACCTACATTAGTAATGGTAAAGGTTCCCCCTTGGATATCATCGGGTGCGAGTTTATTGTTTCTAGCTTTTGTTGCCAAGTCATTCACTTGATTAGCGAGCCCTGCCAGATTGCGTTGATCAGCATCCTTGATGACCGGCACGATTAAATTGCCATTGGGCAGGGCTGTTGCCATTCCGATATTAACGCGTTTTTTGAGCAGTATTTTATCTCCGTCTATCGAACTATTGACCATCGGAAAGTCTCGCAATGCTTTGGCTACTGCTTCAAAGAAGATAGGTGTAAAGGTGAGCTTCACCCCATATTTATCTTGAAACTCCTTTTTTACTCTATTTCTCCATTGCCATATAGCTGTAACATCTGCTTCTACATAGGAAGTCACATGAGGTATTGTTTGCCATGAGTTTTGCATGGCTTTGGCGATGAGTTGACGCATCCTGTCCATTTGTACTACTTCTACATCCGGTCCGTAGTCTTTTGTCTCGGCTGCCGGGGGAGTACTTGCTTTCGAAGCTGGAGAAGGGGTGGGTTTCGGAGAGGTATGTACAGGGGCTGGGGCAGTCGTTTTAGTCCTATTTTGAACATACCCAAGAATATCATTCTTCGTAACTCGTCCGTCTTTACCCGTTCCTGCAATGGATTCCAACTCTTGCATACTGATCCCTTCTTTTTGGGCAATAGATCTAACCAATGGAGAATAAAATCTATTGCTTGACCCTCTTTTGACAATAGGCGTACTAGATGGTTGAGCTTGCGCCGGAGTTGGGGCGGGAGGAGTTGGTGAAGGAGAAGTTGAAGCCGTAGGCGCAGATGCAGGTATATCCTGTGTAGCAGTAGAAGATGGCTCTACAGGTGCCGAAGCATCCGTCTCAATCACGGCGATTACTTCACCGATCGGGACCACATCACCTTCGTTATAACGGGTTTCAACCAGTACTCCTGATTCCGGAGAAGGAACTTCAGAATCTACTTTATCTGTTGCGATCTCCAAGAGGGTATCATCTGCTTCAATTTTTTCTCCGGGTTGTTTCAGCCATTTAAGCACCGTAGCTTCAATGATACTTTCCCCCAGTTTGGGCATGATTACTTCGACTTTAGCCATAGTTTTATGTTTCTATTTAGAATAGTATTTGTTTTGCGGGCGCTAAATTACAACAAATGCACCAATAGGAGTGCACTCCTCCTACTTTGTAAAGTACAAAAATCAATCCGAAGTCCAATGGACTTCATTGCAATAGGTGAGCTTCGGATTAGACGGTCATTATATCTTTCTCCTTAGCTGCCAAAAGTTGATCAATTTTATCATAATAGCTTTTGACAAGATCTTCGATTTCTTTTTCCTTGCGCTTCCCCATATCTTCCGGATATCCTTTTTTAACTTCCTTTTTGACGAAATCAAGCATTTTATGACGAGCATTTCGTACACCTATTTTGGCTTCTTCTCCCTCGTGCTTAGCTTGTTTTACCAGCTCTCGTCTTCTATCTTCCGTCAGTGCCGGAATCGTAATGCGAACAATTTCGCCATCATTCTGAGGGGTAAGCCCGAGATTGGCGCTGAATATAGCTTGTTCGATCGGGGCCAGCATAGATTTCTCCCAAGGTTGAATTACGATTGTTTTAGAATCTGAGACCGATACATTGGCCACTTGGCTGAGAGGCGTCGGTGTGCCGTAATACTCTACTTTCAAATCGTCAAATAGAGAAGTAGAGGCTTTCCCGGTTCGAATTTTAACGAGCTCATGGTTGAGGTGAGTAATCGCTTTGTCCATGTACTCTTTGCCTAATTCCATGTATTCTTCGACGGTATATTCCATATTATTATTTTTAGTTTTTTTAGGTATGAAATGGTGACTTTTCTGTATAATTTCTATTTTTGAAGGGTTGTGTCTCCTTCATTTATATCTAATTTCTGCTATTGTATTTCGACATAAGGTACACGACCATCACGAGTGCGGACAAAGCTGCAGCGACATAGGTCATAGCTGCCCAAAACAATGCGTCTTTGGCGCCACTAAAATCTGCTCCTTGGGCAACACCTGATTCTGACAACCAGTTTAGTGCCCGTTTGCTCGCATCAAACTCTACGGGCAAGGTGACAAATGCAAAAAAAGTAGTAATTAAAAAGGATACAATAGTCAAGAGCATTAATTGCGGAAAGCTATTTAGAAAAATGAAGGCTCCAATGAGTAAAAACTGCTGCGCTCTAGCGGCAAAACTCACTACGGGAACCACAGCCGAACGCAATTTCAGCATAGCATACGCCTCTTTATGCTGTACGGCATGCCCGCATTCATGCGCTGCTACTGCAGCTGAGGCTACATTATTTCCCCTATACACATCCGGACTGAGGGTAACGGTTTTATTAAGTGGGTTATAATGATCTGTCAATTTTCCACGACCTTCAATAACTTGAACTTCCGGTATTCCGTAGTACTCCAACATCTTTAGCGCGACTTCCCTCCCTGTCAGCCCATTGGCTAGTTTTTCTCTAGAATACTTTGAGAACTTGGATTTAAGGATACTGCTGACGACCATTCCTACTAACGAAAGTACGATGGTTATCCCATAGAAACCCATATCATAATAGCCTAACATCATGGCAAATTAGTTTACTGAATAATATCAAATCCGGTGAATGGCCGAAGTTTCTCTGGTATAACAATTCCTTTCGGGGTTTGGTTGTTCTCCAAGAGAGATGCCATTATCCTTGCCAGGGCAAGTGCACTGCCGTTAAGTGTGTGCGCTAAGTGAATTTTTCCTTCCTTATCCTTGAATCTCAATTTTAGACGGTTACTTTGAAAAGTTAAAAAATTGGATACAGAGCTCACCTCCAACCACTTCTTCTGAGCAGCAGAATACACTTCGAAGTCATATGTCATCGCGGATGTAAAACCTAGATCTCCTCCACAAAGTCGCACGATACGATAAGGGAGTTCTAGCCTATCCAATACATGACTAACATGCTTGACCATACTATCCAAGGTTTCCCAAGAATGATCGGGGTGTTGTAATTGAACAATTTCAACTTTATCAAATTGATGAACCCGATTGAGCCCTTTCACGTGGGCTCCATAGGAGCCGGCTTCCCTTCGAAAACAAGGCGTGTATCCAGTAAGTTTGATGGGAAAGTCTGTTTCTTTTAGTATGACATCCCTATATATATTCGTAAGAGGCACCTCCGCTGTTGGAATCATATAGAGGTCATCCTTGCAAATATGATACATCTGCCCTTCTTTATCCGGCAATTGTCCGGTGGCTCGAGCAGATGCTGCATTGACCATTAAAGGCGCCCATATTTCCTCATAACCTGCTGTAGTAGCTTGATCTAAAAAGAAATTAATCAATGCGCGTTCCAAGCGCGCACCTTTTCCTCTATATACGGGAAATCCGCTTCCGGTCAATTTGACACCGAGTTTGAAGTCGAAAAGACCATATCGCTCTGCAAGTTCCCAGTGTGGTAAGGCATCCTCCGGAAGTTCCGGCATAGGACCTGTCCAGTCTTTATACACGTAATTATCCTCTTCCGTTTTTCCGGGAGGTACTAAATCGTGGGGCACATTGGGAATGGAAAGAAGAAGCTCTTCCAGTTTGGCGTATACCTGCCCCCCTTCCTCATCTAGGGTTTTAATCTGCTTTTTTATTTGTGGAATGGAAGCTTTAATTTGTTCCACTTGTTCTTTTTTCCCGGATTGCATCAATCCGCCAATCTGCTTGGAGAGTGTTTTTATCTCGGATAAAAGTTGGTCTTTTTTATGTTGAATACTTTTTCGTTTTTCATCTAAAAGAAGCACTTCATCTACGATATTAATCTCTTCCGGACTCCAATTTCTCTTTAGCAGACCTTTTTTTACAATTTCTGTATTGTTTCTAATGTACTTAACTTTAAGCATATAGCTCTTTTATGGTCAATCATTCAATTAAATATTTTGCAAAGATACACTACACATTCCTAAATTATTTATAATTTTGCGGCATCTTATTCAAATACCCTACTCTAATTAGTCTTTAAGGTATTCGAAATTCCCTCAGTTATTAACGCTTGAGTTATTAAAATAAGCCTACTTATTTCTATTATTTTGTATTCACCAATATTATTGTGTTATGTATGATATACTCCAGTTGAACGACAAACTCGTTACTGAATTAAGAACCATTGCGAAGGAACTCGGGGTCAAACGCCCTACTACATTAAATAAACAAGACCTAATCTATAAGATTCTCGACCAACAAGCCTTGCTTGCTGATCCGGCGGCGCATGCTGAAGAAAAAGCACCTATAGAGAAGAGCAAACCAAAGTCCAAATCCGGTAGAAAGCCGGCAGCTAAAAAAGCACCCCAAGTTCGAAAGGAAGAGAAAGAACAAAAGGTAAAAGCCGATTCTAAAGAGGAATCCATTCCCAAAAAGGCTGAAAAACGAAAAAAAACTAAAGCCTTAACCCCGGAAGAAAAAGTTCAGATGCTCTTAAAGAAAAAACAAGAGCAATCCCAACAAAAATCAAATCCGGACCCTTCCAATGCCGAAACAGAGGAAAAGGATGTGAACGAGAAGGAAGAAGCTACACAGGTTATCGAAAGTGATGTATCCATTCAAGAAGAAGTTAAAGAAGTTGCCCCTCCTAAGCCATTAAAGAAAAAACTCGATGTAATTGCTGAATTGGAAGGTGTTATAGTGGGCTCCGGTGTACTCGAAATGATGCCGGATGGGTATGGATTTTTACGCTCTGTAGAATACAATTATCTGTCTTCACCGGATGATATTTATGTGTCTCCATCTCAGATTAAATTATTTGGTTTGAAGACAGGGGACACTGTACAAGGAGAAATCCGCCCTCCAAAAGAAGGAGAGAAGTTTTTTGCCTTGCTCAAGGTGGCCAA
>JALSTN010000036.1 GCA_026983735.1 Saprospiraceae bacterium
GTACTAGCACCATTATATATGGTCATACCGTCCCAGCCCGTCTCTGTATTCCAGGTGTTGTCAAACTGCACCTGTACCGCTTCCGTAGCAGGATTATCCGGACACAATGTCCAGACTATGTTTTCGCTATTCGCGTAATTACCCGCTGTTCCACCCGTGTCAGTAAACTGACCCGTACAGCCGGTATAAGTTCCACCGGGATCCCCGGGACCAATAGCTTTCGAGAGACACTTTACCTCAGCACTCCAACCTCCCTGTCTAACGGATAGATCAGAACACCACTCGAAAGTTAGACATCCTGTTGAATTGGTTGGGGTAACGACTCCAGGAGAATTCTTACTCCAAGCATCTTTAATGTGTCCACAAAGACTGCTAAAGAGTTCTTCTCCACCTGAAATAACAGGAGCAGAGGTGTTTTCACCATCATAAATACGCATACCATCTCCTCCTGCCTCAACATCCCATTGCTTAAATACGACTTGGATGTCATTAGGTCCTTGGGGACAAAGCGTCCATACAATGTTTTCTCCAAACTGATATCCGTTGGCCTCGCCACCTGTATCTGTGAAAAGGCCATTACAGCCTGCATAGGTACCACCGAGATCTCCGGGTTGAATTGCACGTCGATGTATGGGTTGTGTTGGGCCTTGTGCATAAGCTCCAACTATACCTACCAAAAATACCATGGCAGTAACCCATTTTCCTGCTAATCGAATAGCAGAACTAGGTAAAAAATTGTTCATGAGATGGGGTTTTAATAAGTTAACGTATTGTTCGTCTTGTAAAACATTACCCTTTTGTGCAGAGCATTCCCCACACAAAAGAATTGTAATTTACTGAATATTAATACTGTAGAATTGTTCGTCTTTTCTTAACAGTACTTATATGGAGCAAAAGTAATACATTATTTTATATTAGCAAAGTAAAACGAAAAAAATATCTATTAAAAAAGTTTAAATACATTGACGCCTATAAATCAGCACCTTTAGAATCCAATAAATTATGCATCATTGAGATCATGATAAAATATTTAAAATTCAACACAGAAATTCTAATAATTTTAATCCAATTTTTCATTAATGTGTCCTTACCCTAAAACTCTCACCAAAAATAAATGTATTACAAATTTTCTGCACCTATGGAACCGCTTCGCTCTCACATGATTTTTTTTAGACATACTTCTGTGTGAAATTTATGTTTAATAAAATTCATGTTCGTTTCATAATTCATATGAACTCTTATGGTTAAATATAGTTTTATAATTTACATTTAACCTTAGTTCCTTTAGGAGATCGATATAATATGAAAAAATTTTACTCTAAAAATGGCAAACGGTTAGGCATTGTCGCCTTTTCTTTTTTCTTCCTTAAGGGGATCGGATGGATTATTGGGATACTCTTGCTAAAACAATGCACATTATAACAGACCCTCTTTGGCCAAAGCTACTTTATCATTTTATTGGACGATGGTACGATAAACAAAGGATCGATAACCACCCCAAATACCAATCCCCCCTTCAATATTGGTCTCAACTCTAGTGTAGGAAGAAAAAGGTCCTTGGTTCTGACGATTGTATTCCAAGGTACGCCAAAATCTATAGTGTGACTTATCTATAATCGACCATTTAAGGGTGACCGTGTCTCCTAATTGATAGAAAAAAACAGTAGGATCTCTTCTTTCAGAAGTACGCGTGACGGGCTTAAGCAGTTTAAAATCCAAAGCTTCATTAGAAAATAGCTTATCTGAAAAGGTAGACCTAACCGAGGTTTGCCCCGGATTTGAATTGCCCAGCCCAATAAAATATCTATAAAAATGTTCTCCTTCCGGTGGGTTTAGACGCACAAACATTTCCCGATACTTTGGCGCTGCACCCGGGACCTCTTTATAATACAAACTATCCAATGGCACACCAATAGGGATAGTCGTAGTAGAGGTTAACGTCTTTCCTTCCGTCTCCACTGTCAAATCGTATTTACCTCCTTCTGTGATAGGGATTTGCCCCTTTAGATCTGAAAAGAAACAATAATCAACGCCATCCAATTGATCCGGGTCAATCCCGAGTTGCTTCGCTAATTGTGCCTTCAAAACATCCGGTAAATCATTCAAGCAGATTTTATCAAGGGGGTATGTCTTTTGGTCGTAGATAACGGTTACTTGTGCTTCTTTGATATTGCTCTTCAAGAGCTCTTCTTGGCTTAAATCTCCAAAATAGGGTAAGGAGTGACTCAAAATAACATAGGGCGGTAATGCTCCATCTCCCATTTCTATATGGCCGTCCACTACGATCTCAATATCCTGTAATGAGACATCCGGCGTAATTTCTTCTTCGCATGATCCCAACAAAATAATTATTAGAATCATACTCACAAAAACGCTCATTGAGTAAAATATCTTTATGTAACTGCTCATTAATCTATTTTTTTTATAAATACTGCTAAGTGTATAGTCAATATCCTTTGTCAACCATTTCATACCTCCTTATGAATACGAAGGTAAATTACAAGACCACATTATAATTAAAACTCAAAGTTCCATGCGATGGAAGGGATGATTGGGAAAATAGTTACTTTATATGCTTTGCTATGAAAAGCATCCCCTGATACATCTTCCGACAAATCATAGTATATAAACAAGGGATTTTTTCTATTATAAACATTATAAATGGAGAAGACCCAAGCATCTTTCCACTTTTTACTCTTGTGCTTCGGCTTATAGGTCGCGGATAAATCCAATCTGTGATAGGGTTCTAACTGTGCACTATTTCTAGGGCCATAACGTATATTGAGTCCATTGTCAATGCGATACAAACTGCGCAAAGGCGTGTAATGCTTGCCGGAACCATACACAAAAACACCACTAAGGGACCATTGGTCACTCCATCGGTAATTGGCAACTATAGAGAGGTCATGCAGCCGGTCATACACCGTCTTAAACCTCTTACCATCCTCTATATCAGGGAAGGAGCGATCTGCACTCGACAGGGTATATCCGATCCAACCCGTCCAAGGTCCCGTTTGCTTTTTAATAAAAAATTCAACTCCAAATGCCCTACCGTTGCCAAATACGAATTCTTCCTCTAATTGATGTTCAAAATTGGGGACATAACTCTCCGCATAATCTATCTGCCCTGACAATCGCTTATAGTAGATCTCAACAGATGTTGTAAAATCATGGTCATAAAAATCTCTAAATAGACCTACTGCGCCTTGAAGGCCCTTTTGGGGAGGGACCAACTCTGAGCTTGGCACCCAAACATCTATTGGCAAAGTGCTCGTACTATTAGATACTAGGTGAATATATTGATTGCCATAGGACAAGGCTGATTTAATCGAAGTAAGTTCATTGAGGGTATATTTAATACTTACCCTAGGTTCCAGACCACTGTATGTCTTAACAATCTCGCCCCGGTTGTATTTCTCCCCTGAGATTCCTGATGTATAAGGACCAATATGATTAAATACACTCCACCTCAGCCCTCCATGTACCGCCAAATTAGGGGATATCTTCCAATCATCTTGCAAATAGAAAGCCGATTCGACAGCGTACTTAGGTTGAAAAGGGGAAGATATTTGCTGTTCTCCTTGGGTGAATTTAAAGGTGCGAGGTGTAAGTTTGTGATAAACAATATTTGCACCAAACTTGATGGTATGGGCATTATTCAGATAATAATCAAAGTCGGTTTTAAGTGTATAATCCACCACTTCGCTGGAAAGCGTAAAATTCACATTGGACTGTCCCCCTTTAAAATCAAATCTGTAATTATTAAATATAGTGGATACATTCATAAAGAACCTATCGTTAAAAAGGTGATTCCAACGCAGGGTTGCGGTAGCGTTGCCATAGGGGAAATTGACGCTAAAATCCCGTTTGGAGGATTTATAATTGAATACATCTCGTCCAAAATAACTACTGAGATAGAGCCGATCCTTATCTGAAATAGTGTAATTTACTTTGGCATTGAAGTCGTAAAAGAAGTAGTTAGTGCCTTTGAAATTATCTTCTTTTAGGAAGGGCTGGACAAGATCAAGAATGTATGTTCTTCTTCCCGACACCATAAATGAAGCCTTATTCTTGATGATCGGCCCCTCTATATTAAGTCTTGAAGAAATAAGTCCTACCCCACCCTTGACATGAAAGGATTGGTTATTGCCCTCCTTCATTCTGACATCCAAAACAGACGAAAGGCGGCCACCATATTTGGCAGGTCCTCCCCCTTTATGCAGGGTGATATTCTTAACAGCATCACCATTAAAAACAGAAAAAAAACCTAGCATATGTCCGGTATTATAAACGACGGCTTCATCCAATAAGACTAGATTTTGATCCGGGCCTCCGCCCCTAACGTAGAGTCCGGTACTCCCCTCTCCTGCCGAAGATACCCCTGGCAAGAGTTGGATAACTTTCAATATATCCGTTTCACCCATTAGAACCGGGAGTGCCTTAATTTCATTTATAGGGAGATCCACGACCCCCATTTCGGTTCTGGTGATATTGGCATCCTTTTTTTGGGCCTTTACAAGTACTTCTTTTATTTGCACACCGGATGTAAGCTCTATATTGATTCTTATATTCTTATCAAGGTCAATTTGCACTTCTTTATCCTGATAACCCAAATAAGAAATTCGAATAGTATGCGCTCCCGGAGCAAGTCGAAGGGAATAAAAACCGTAGTCATTAGCAGATGTTCCTAGAGAAGGATCGGATGCATCGAACACATTCGCTCCGATTAATGTTTCTCCTGTCTGAGCATCTTTGACATATCCACTAACGGTAAATTTCTGTCCGGAGACAAAAGCTGGCAATGTCAGAGCCATTAAAATAACCAATAAGCTGTACTTCATCCTTTCACATTTTACACACAAAGGTAAAACGCATTTTTTCTCCCTATCAGTATTAAAGACCAATGGGAAGATATCCTCGACCAAATACTTTCAATATAACTTCTCCGGTGATAGCACTATTTGAAAGTGCACCTTGTATTTCTATCTGTGGACTCTATAGCCGACGATGAATAGAATAAATGAAAATAACATGCCATACAAAGAACTGATCAATCCTTTTCTTCCCCAGAATATCCATGCGAGCAACACACCGATTAAGGGTAAGAAAA
>JALSTN010000037.1 GCA_026983735.1 Saprospiraceae bacterium
ACATCCTTATTATAGGCTTTGAGTCCACAATTCATATCGTGGAGTTTAATTCCACTTAGATAACGAGTTGCCGCATTATAAATCTTAGTCGGTATCGTTTTGGAAAGCGGATCGTGACGTTTTTTCTTCCAACCGGACACAATATCGTATCCGTCTTCTCGAATCATCCGAACCAATTCCGGTATTTCCTCAGGAGAATCCTGTAGATCGGCATCCATCGTAATGACGACTTCTCCCTTCGCCAGTTTGAATCCAGTATTCAAAGCGGAAGACTTGCCATAGTTTTTGCGAAATCTCACTGCTTTTAGGAAAGGATATTTTTCTTTGAGTGAACGGAGTACAGACCAAGAATTATCACTGCTTCCATCATCAATTACAAGTACTTCAAAATCCTTAATACCCTTCTGTTGCATCACTCGATCAATCCAATCGAGAAGATGTGGCAAGGACTCCTCCTCATTGTATGAGGGAACGATAATACTTATTTGCATATAGATTATTCTTCTTAGAGTGTGGGAAATTCATCCTCCTGAGTACTAGATTTTTCGACCGCTGAGGCTACAATTAGAGACCCCACAAACCCGACAATAACACCAAAGAGAACAAAAGTAAATATCAAGCTAAACTTAAATATAGCTCCGAAGTTCGTATCCATCATATCTGAGGCTTCTTCGGGTATTTCCATATCCATTGTCTCTAATTGAGTCATCATTTGTTCTTTCATGGAAACGAGAAGATCCGGGTTGACGACATAAAAAATTAAAAAATTAAAAATTAGCGTCATCAAAGAACCCAAAAGAACCACTACCCATGCAACTCGAAACGCTTGCCAAAACGAAATCCACCCGCCCTGTTCCTCTCTCTGATCCTTAGCGGCCATATACATACCAAACAAATATGGGATGAAAGCAGTACAGGTTAAAAAATTTGAGTTCATACCTGTACTCGAAGTAAAGTAAAGTAGAAGCTTGATTAATATCAAGGCCCCACCCACAAGCAACCCCCATCTTAACGCATGTTTATTCATAGGTTATAATTTTTATGGCACTAAGATAAGGCATTTTTTATGGATGAAGCCTTGATGCGCGTTTCTTTTATCCGAACAAAAGATGCTATCCTTTCATAAACTCAATGCTGCGATTGACAAACTGAGTCATGCGTTCCCCCTTTAGCATATTTTGACTTAACATTGCCAAGTCCACCAAGTACTTCGCAAAATCCTCTTTTTTCTCTTCCTTACGCATTTTTAACAGCTTCTGAGCGATAAGGGGATGATTCGTATTGATGACAACATTGAAGAAATCCATTCCACCCATGCCTCCTGGCATCCCTCCTTGCAATTGCTGCATATCCTGCATCCTTCTAAAGAATTCAGGTTTAACAATCGATACAGGAGCTGCATCCGGTGACAGAGGTTTGAGTTCTATAATGCCTTTTTGGTCATTGATTTTTTCAAAAAGTGCCTTGACCTTTTCCTGCTCTTTATCACTGAGTACAGATTCCAAATTTTCATCCTTATTAATGAGATGTTCGACGGATTCTGCATCGATTCGAATAAAACGCACATCGCTGAGTTTTTGCTCCAGCATCTGTATGAAATGAGGATCAATGACATCTCCTAGCCATAGAACGTCATATCCTTTACTCTGAGCAGCTTGGATTAAGGGATTGTGATTTTCAGGATTATTGGTATAGATAAATACGTACTTTTCCTCTTTATCCAGCTGGTTTGCTTTGATTTTCTCTTTGTATTCTTCAAGGGTAAAGAATTTTTCCTCTACATTTTTAAAGAGCACAAAATCCAATGCCTTTTCATAGAATTTGTCATCGGACAGCATTCCATATTTTATAAATATGCCGATTTCATCCCATTTGGATTCAAACTTCTCTCGGTCATTCTTAAATATCTCTTTGAGCTTCTCTATCACTTTACGAGAGATATAGGAAGAGATTTTTCTAACATTGCTATCACTCTGAAGATAACTCCTCGACACATTCAACGGGATGTCCGGGGAATCTATCACCCCATGCAGTAAGGTAAGATACTCCGGTACGATTTGCCCAACTTCATCTGTTACAAATACTTGATTACTGTATAGATGGATTTTATTTTTGCGATACTCCATTGCATTGCTCAATTTTGGGAAATAGAGTATTCCTGTCAAATTGAAGGGGTAATCGATATTCAGATGAATCCAAAACAATGGTTTTTCAGTAAAGGGATACATCTCCTCATAAAACCGGATATAATCCTCATCGGTTAGATCCTTGGGGTTGCGCTTCCAAAGCGGGTTAGGGTTGTTGATAATGTTATCTACCTCTTCTGATACGGTCTCTTTTTTGCCGTCCTTCTCTACTTCTTCAGTAACCGTTTTTGTCCCAAATCGAATTGGCACCGGTAAATAGCGACAGTACTTTTTCAACAATCCTTCAATGCGATCCTTTTCTAAAAATTCCACACTATCTTCTGAAATATGAAGAACTACATCCGTACCTCGTGCATCTTTTTCTATCGGCTCGATGGTATATTCCGGGTTTCCATCGCAAGTCCATTTAACTGCAGGAGCTCCTTTTTGGTAGGATTTTGTCAAGACCTCGACTTCATCAGATACCATAAATGCCGAATAAAAACCCAATCCAAAATGACCGATGATATTGGCATCATCTTTATACTTTTCAATAAACTCTTCTGCAGAGGAAAAGGCCACCTGATTTAAGTATTTTTCCACTTCCTCTTCAGTCATTCCAATACCTTTATCGGATATGGTTAGCGTCTTATTCTCCTTGTCCAATACTATATCTATGGTCAAGTCACCGAGTTCCTCGTCAAAGGTGCCTTTCATCGCCAGTGTCTTGAGTTTTGAGGTAGCATCTACCGCGTTGGAGACTAACTCTCTGAGGAATATTTCATGCTCAGAGTATAGAAATTTTTTAATAATCGGAAAAATATTTTCTGCTTGAACAGCTATCTTACCTTTGGTTGCTTTTGTCTTACTCATATGATTTGTATTTTTTTATATGAATTGAATATGAATTTTATTAATCACTAGACCCAAACAAGGTGAATGGTTAATGAAAATCCTGCGAGAGCATAGCGCTTTCATAGTTACAGAAAGTACGTAAATATATACCTCCTCTTTCTATTTTGCACCAGCAGTATGGTAGTAGATATATCAAATCCTATTCCATCCGATTCTAGCTGTCAAAATGACAGTTGAAGAGATATATCTGGGGGATGGAGTAGATTAAACTTTATCCAAAACTGACTGAACGGCTTGGATAGCTTCGATTAGTTGGTCTTCACTTATGATTAACGGAGGAGCTATGCGAAAAGAGGTGTCATTAAACAGTAAATAATCGACGATATAGCCCATAGAAAAGAGTTCCTCAATTACTTTGGCATTGGGTTGTGGCTCTCCCATATCGATTGCCATCATCAATCCTTTTCTTCTGATGGTGCGAATATTCGGGTGATGCTCCAACATAGATTCCATCAATGCTCCTTTATGCTGTACCTCCTCAAGAAAACCATCTTGGGTCAAAATATCTAAGAAAGCACGTCCTGCAGCACAAGATACAGGATTGCCCCCAAAAGTTGTCAAATGTCCGTGGCTAGGAGCATTCCACAGTGTTCGCATCAGGTCTCTATTGGCAATAAATGCGCCGAGTGGTAACCCGCCACCCAACGCTTTTGCCAGAAGAACGATATCGGGAATAATATTGTAATATTCAAAGGCTGAAAAACGTCCGGTTCGACCTAATCCAACTTGAATTTCATCCAAAATTAACAAGGCCCCTACCTCTTCACATTTTCTTTTGAGTTGTAGTAGGTATTGTGGATGTGGAAGTAGTATGCCTGCCTCAGCTTGAATGGTTTCCAATAAAACCGCAGCCGTACGATGCGTTATTTTATCGAGATCTTCAAAATTATTGAACTGTATATGCCTAAATCCGGGCACCATAGGTTGATAATGCATGGTAAATGCAAGATCACTTCTTAAGCTTTCAGCTGCAAGGGTACTTCCATGGTAGGCTTTAGCCGCACTGATAATCTCATATCGCTGAGTATACTTCCTCGCTAATTTTATAGCTCCTTCAACTGCTTCACTTCCCGAATTAACAAAATAAACGGTATCCAGACTATCCGGTAATTCACGCGCCAAGGCAGCCGCCAAATCCACTTGAGGAGCTTGGACGTATTCTCCATAAACCATCGTATGCGCATATTTTGCCACTTGGTTTTGGACGGCGGAGACAATAGCCGGATGTGCATGCCCTAAAGCGGCCGGGCCAATTCCGGAATTGAGATCTGTATATCGCTTACCGGATGTATCATATAAGTATATACCCTCGGCTCGCTCTATTTCCAAGAGGCATGGCTCATTATGAGTTAGAGCCATATGTCTTAGGAATAATTGTTGACGGGGAGACATCCTATTCTGCTTTTCTATCGAGCGAAAGCTGTCGCTCTCTTTTCTCGGATGACCGTCACTTTAACCTGACCGGGGTATTGCATTTCGTCTTGTATCTTCTGAGAGATGCTAAAGGAGAGGTCATCTACCGCTTGATCAGAAACCTTCTCACTCTCGACAATTACACGTAGTTCTCTACCGGCTTGAAGTGCATAGGCTTTTTGAACACCTTCATAGGCCATTGCAAGTTCTTCCAGGTCTTGAATTCTCTTGAGATAACTCTCGAGGATTTCTCTTCTGGCACCCGGTCGTGCACCGGAGATAGCATCACATGCTTGGACGATAGGAGATATAATGTTATTCATCTCTATCTCGTCGTGATGTGCCCCTATGGCATTGAGGATAATAGCTGATTCTCCATGTTTCTCCGCTATTTTCATACCGAGCAATGCGTGAGACAACTCAGAGTCTTCTTCGCTTACTTTCCCAATATCATGTAGTAATCCCGCTCGTTTAGCCATTTTTATTTGCTTGCGGCTAAGGCCCAATTCTGAAGCCATTGTGGCACAAAGTCGAGCAGTCTCCACGGAGTGTTTAAGGAGGTTTTGGCCGTAGGACGATCTGAATCTCATTCTTCCTACCATTTTGACAAGATAGGTATCCAATCCATGAATATCGAGCTCTATAATCGTTCGCTCTCCGATCTCCATGATCTGTTGGTTGAGTTGTTTTTTAACTTTGGCGACGACCTCTTCAATTCTGGCAGGATGAATTCTGCCGTCTGATACAAGACGTTTTAAAGCCAGACGACAAATTTCTCTTCTAATGGGGTCAAAACTTGAAATAACAATAGCTTCCGGAGTGTCATCCACGATAATTTCAGCACCTGTAGCGGCTTCTAGTGCTCTAATGTTTCGTCCTTCTCTTCCGATGATTTGACCTTTGATGTCATCGGAATCCAGATTGTAAACATTGACAGAGTTTTCAATGGTATATTCTGCACTCATTCGCTGAATAGTCTGAATAATTATCTTTTTAGACTCTTTCAATGCACGAGCCTTCGCTTCTGTAATGAGTTGTTTTTGGATGGATAGAGCGTCCGTTTCCGTCTTAGCTCGAACTGCATCAAGGAGTTGTTCCTTGGCTTCTGCTTCTGTGAGTTTAGCAATGTTTTCGATGTTTCGAATTTGCTTTTCAGTCATTTCTTCCAGCTCTTCCTTCTTAGCTGCTACGATGCCCAATTGTTTTTCGAGATTTTGGCGAATGGCCTTTATCTCTGTATCGCGATTATCGAGTTCTTCCTCAAAAGCTTCAAGCTTTTCCTTTTTTGATTTTACCGCTTCTTCATCTAGCTTAACCTGAACCTCTCTTTCTCTAATCTCAATTTTAAAATTAGCCTTGTCCTTATTGAGTTCTTCTTTTAAGCGGGCAAATTTTTCCTTTACCTCTCTGATCTTCTTTTGTTTGATGCTCTCATTAACATTTTCAGCTTTAGAGACGATTTTATCTGCCTTCGTTTCGGCATCACTAATAATCCTCTTAGCTGTCAGCCGAGCTTCTTCGATAGCCAGATCCGCCTTCTTGTTAATTTCATTGACTTTCGATGCGTTGAGCTTTTTTAATACTCCAAATCCGGCTAAAATACCGATAATGGCCCCTATTACGAGACCTATTAACAATCCTGGTACAATTCCCATTGACATAAGTTTTAGGTGAACAATTTATCCATCGACAAATCCTTCATTTGTCGACTATAGTGTCCTAAGATCAAGAGCCACGGGTCACAACATAGAATCCAATGCAGATTCTATCTGTTCAAGTTTTGATGGTAATGTGGAGAGTGCTTCCGTATTATTTCTGCATTTGTTCAGTTCATAAGTTAAACTCAAAAGGGCCATTGCAACCCAATCCTGAGCGTCCTTTGAGGCGTAGCTGGCTTTCATTTCAGCCACTTTATTGCCAATATCCGCTAATGTTTGATCAATAAGCTCCTTTTCCGAGGGCTTAATCTTCAACGGGTATTGTCTACCTCCAATATTTGCAGTATAACTAATTAATGTTCGATCATTCATTTTCACCACTTTCTATCAATGAGATGTATTATCTCATCTACCTCCTCTTTAATCGCATTTATCTCCTCATTCCATACTTCCTCTTGTCCCGTGTGTCTCTTTTGCTCTTCAAGGGCCAGTCGTTGACGCAATATCGCGTTCTCCTCTTCCAATTGAGCTTGTTTCTGCTTCAATTGAGTCAGTTTCTGCAAAATGGATGTTATCCTCAGGTTGATGACTGACATTTGAGCTTCTTCTTTAAGACACCATTTAATCCCCAAAGGTACAAAAAAAATAACAACAACTAGATATTCGTACTTTGGAATCTACAGAACACTTAGACGAACTTCCATACACGTACTAAAATTAGGAAGAAAACCTATGTAACTTTTAGTCTAATAATTCTTCTCTAAAAGCTAGAACAGCATAATAAATGGAAGTGATATCTGTACTTTTTCTTTCCGGAGAATCACTTGTCCAACGCCTAAAAAGGGATCCATGATACGAACAGATGATGAATTTACTTGACTACACCTGAGTTTTTTGCCTTCAAGACTAAATGCGGTGATTGTGTAGGAGGATATATCCCTATTGAAATGAATAACACCCTGTCTACATGGATTAGGTAAAATGATTAAATCCGTTTCGTTTTCTTTATGAATGACGAATGTCGTATTCATATATTCATTAGCCCCTACATCTATACTGTCTACGGGAGACGTATTGCGATCTGATTTAGTCAGAGGATGTATGTATGCATGGGTTACTCGGATGCCATTGGGCAAGGTATAGTTTCTGGTGCCGGCATCGATCATTTTCGAATTTTTAGTAAGGCTAAAGTCGTAATTTTCTGCATCCTTAAATCCAAAATAGCCGATATCGCTTTGTATGAAATTGTGATCATCCGTCGCTACTTTACCTGATATTTGGGTGCCTTTACCTGCGAAGATATTATTGACCATATACGCATCAGATCCTTGTTTTACCATGATAAAAATACTAGCATGCCGCATATTAACCATTGTATTATTAACCATATAGAGGCGCTTTTCCCCCGGATTAGAGAGACCTTCCAATCCATATCCGACTAGATTACTGTTTTCTGCATTGGGACCTTGCTGTATGAAATTGCCGATAACGACGGCTACACCTCCATTTGGGAGGTCTATTAGACGACTGGAGTTGCCTTTTGACTCATCTCCTATACGATTGTATTCGACTAGGGTATTGTTAGCTCTGGATTTGACGTGATGCCCGACATTAGCATGATGAAAATAGCAATACCGTACAATCAATTTATCAATATGATTGATGTAAATGTGGTGGGTAAACCCACGCCCATAACCATTGTACCCAAATTCAGAATACTCTACTATAATTTTGGAATTTGGATTATCCCCCGCCAATATTCCCTCTTCATTATTGTGAAAATAACAATGCTTGACCGTAAGGTTAACCCCTTCTTGTCGAATTCCGGCACCATTATGATCCGGAACTTTACAACCTGAGAATTCTATATTTTCAATAATCGTATTATTTCCTTTTATAACCCAAATCGCTTTTTTACCGGCACTTTTTCCTTCAGATTTTAAATGTGCCATACCCCCTCTTCCCACGATGTACAGATTATGGGCGTTCCAATAAGCTACATCCTTGGGATAAACCCCGGCTTCGATATATACGGTGTCTCCATCTCGAACTACCGTAGAGACTTGCGAGGGAGTATGGTAGTTCTTATTGGGACCGACGTGGAGTATTCTGGCCTCAAGATTAGAGATAAAAAAAACCAAAAAGAAGAAAAGTATTCTTTTTTGCATAACTTTTTATTTAGTATTTAATATAAAATATCTATTAATATTATATATATAGTATAATAATTGGCTTATAACAGTAAGACTGTATATATATTCTCCAGGAGGGTGCCATTTCATACAAAATGCTTACCGCTATATATCAATAAGATACTCCATCGAAGAAGACGGATGATACCTAATCTACCCCGTGCATCATCCTTTTTAAAGTCTTGTTAAGGCTTAGCATTACTATACCTGCAAGGATCGGAATAAGTGTAAAAATAAGAAAAAAACCTGAGATACCCACTTTGTCAGCAATAGATTCTGAATATTCTGCCATTATACCTGCCAGTTTGTTGGCTAACCCGGTGAATACATACCACACCCCAAACAAAAAAGCTAACATCCGTGCCGGGGCCAGTTTACTCACATAGGACAACCCAACAGGTGAAACAGCTAATTCTCCCATGGTGTGCAACAAATACGCCAAAACTAACCAAATCATACTAACGGATGCCGTCTTAGCACCGGGTGCTATTCCGGACGCACCCAAGGCCAACACCCCAAAACCGGCACCTAATAACGATAGTCCAATAAAAAACTTTTGTGGTGCAGAAAATGAATATTTTTGCCAAAATCTCGAATATAATGGTGCCAAGGCTACAATAAATACAGGATTCAAAATTTGAAACCAAGTCGTATCCACCGAGGCATGCTCTCCGGATATCTTTCCATATACTCGATATAAAACTAATACCCAAATGATTGTAAAACTCAATCCGGTAAATAATACCGTCAATGGATACGTTTTGGCAATAGCTTTTCCCAGCTTATATATTACCCAAGTCAATACTAACATAGGCGATATTGAGATCACTAAATCAATAATTTTGTATATCATACCCCAGGCTCCTACCAATGATCGCGAAGTGTAATCCCTTGCGAAAATAGTCATCGTCGTTCCGGCTTGTTCAAAACTTGCCCAAAAGAAAATAACGAAAAATGCAATGACAAAAACGACCTTTAACCGATCTCTTTCAATCGGGTTAAAACGGCTTAATCGACGAAAGCCCAATAACGAAAACACGATAAGGGAAAGAAAGAAAAAAACCGTCGAGGTATCTACAGTTATACCATTTTCAAAATGCATTATACCGGTTGGTAAAAAGTGTGTTCCTCTTGTTATCACCGAATAAAGACCGTCAATAATCCACGATAACACAAAAAATCCACCGACTCCTGCAATGATTAAATCCCACTGGGTCCAGGGAACATTATTTTCAATATAGGAAGGAGATGATTGGTTAGCCTCTTTCAATTTGGGTTGCGAGGCGGCTTTCCCAAAGACGTCTCTTGCAAAGTAAAATTGAAGTAACCCAAATAACATAAAAACACCGGCCAACCCAAATCCCCAGGCCCAACTAAAATTCTCCCCAATCCATCCCACGAGCAAGGTGCCGATAAAAGCTCCGGAGTTGACGCCCATGTAGAAGATCGTATAGGCTCCATCTTTCTTGGGACTTTGAGGTGGATACATTTTTCCTACGATAGAAGACATGTTGGGCTTGAAAAGCCCGGTCCCAACCACAAGCAAGAGCAATCCGATATAAAAGACAAATTTGAGATCGATAGAAAGAGGTAAATCAGATAAAGCCAATGCGAGATGCCCCATAGTAATAATAGAAGCGCCTATGATCACCGTCTTGACATGTCCCCATTTATTGTCTGCCAACCAACCACCGAGCATCGGCAACAAATACACTAGCATCACATACCATCCATACAAAGCATAAGCCTCTCCTCTCTCCCAACCCCATCCTTTATCTTCTACCTTGGCAACTAGAAAAAGTATGAGCAGGGCTCGCATTCCATAATAGCTGAATCTCTCCCACATCTCTGTAAAAAACAGAACAAAAAGGCCTACTGGGTGACCGAGAATTTGCTTTTGGTCTTGTTCTAAGGTATAATCCGACATATTTATTTTTGTTTTAAAAAAAATGCTTCTTCACCTAAATGAAGAAGCATTGGAAATCACTAATAAAGTTTAAACCTTCTTTTTATCCCTTCTTGAGATGACAGCATTGTACACGAGCAGGCCGATAATTGTTAAAAAGCCAATGCCGGCGATCACATACCAGATATTGCCCGGATGATAGGTATCCCAAAGATATTGGGTCATATCACTTTGGTTCATATTGAGTTTCTCCGCTGCATCTCTATAAAAATCGTTTTTGGTATATTCTTTAGTAATTTCCGGAAGAGTTATCCCTTTAGTTGTCAATTCTCTTTGGATGATCGCCACCTTATCAGAAAACTTTTCATACAAATCACCTGTAATCCATTTGGTGAGTAGATTAGCCGCTGCAATAGGGAGAAAGTAGGTCCCCATATACAGTGCTTCCTTTCCCTTGGGGGAAATCTTGGCTATATAATCCGAGAATTTCGGATTGGAGGTCATCTCGCCAATAGCAAAAATCAAGATTCCTAGAACGGTGTAAATACTATTATTGGTGTAGAAGGATAACGCGATTCCGACAATAGCGACAAATATCCCCGTCATCATAGCATTAATGGGCTTCCATTTGAGTATAATCATCGAGATGATCATTTGAAATACGATGATAAAAAAAGCATCGAGATTGACAATCATCTCGGGATTAATACTCCCGTCTTTATTTTGTAAAAAGTCGGCGATTGGCGGTAGTATTTTATGAAAAGCTTCATAAAACGGGCGCGTGTTAATCCACTCTTCAATAAACACCGGAAGAGTATAAAACAGCTGGTTAAACATCAACCAAAAACCTACCATAATGATAAGCAAGAAGGTCAGTCGCATGTCGGACAAAGCTTCCAAAATATTTTTAAAGGAACGACGAATCGTCTCTCCTAAGGATTCCTTTGTAGGTTCTCTATTGGGTTCTTTGAAAAAGAATAGAACGATAATCAAATTGACTAAGATAGCGGAAGTAGCCATCAAAAAAACAATATTCCAACCGTATTGGTCTCTCAATTTTGCTGAAAACAAAGGACCGAAAAAGCCTCCGATATTGACCATCATGTAAAAGACTCCAAAACCAAATGAAGAATTGCGTTTATCTGTTGATTTTGTCACGATGGCTGAAGCGACAGGTTTGAACATTGCTGCACCCATTGCCACGACAAGAAACATAGCAAAAACAGCAAAATAGGAGGTAACTCTACCCATGAAAAAATATCCTACAGCTAAGAGGATATATGCAATTACCAGAGACAATTTATACCCTATTTTGTCAGATATTGCACCGGTTATAATAGGTAGGAAGTATAAAATAGCTGTCACGTAAGACATGATTTCTCCTCGTTCTATATGAGAAAATCCCAAGGCTCCATCATCTGTAGACCCTGTGAGATACAAGGCTAATACGGCAAATAAACCGTACCATGCCCATCGTTCGAACAACTCCATCGCACTGGCCAACCAAAAGGGTTTGGTAAAAGATTTAAGAAGGGCGACAAAGCCTAAATGCTGATTGGTTTCTTCTTGCATTTGTTTGTTTTTTGTATGAAAAGATAACGCTTCAACCTATCGATGCTAAAGCAAATTTATTATATCTCTAAACTAAACTACGATTCGTCTCTCAAGAGGTTTAATGGATTCCCTTCATAGCTTTGTTGAGGAAAGGAGAAAGAATTAAAAGGCAAAGTCCTGATCCTAACATTACCCACATGATAAACGGATACAAGGAGAAATCGTACTTCTTTAATATACTCTCCAACATACCGGCCAGGAAGTTTCCAATGGCAAAACTCGCCATCCATAATCCCATTACAACAGAGACCAACTTCGCAGGTGCCAGTTTTGTAATCATGGATAAACCTATCGGGGAGAGCATTAGTTCTCCTAAGGTTAATATCACATATACAGCTACAAGCCAAAATGGCGATACCATATGTCCACCTTCAGCTGAATGACTCGCAAGTGTCATCACCCAAAAGGCAAATGCTCCTAAAAACAATCCAAGGGCGAATTTGATCGGAGTCCTTGGGTTGATCTTCATCCTATCCAACTTCAACCACATCACTGAAAATATAGAGGCAAAAATTAAAATAGCCAAGGGGTTAATATTTTGAAACCAGGAAGCCGGAATTTCCCAGCTTCCAAGAAAGCGATTCGTATTCTCCTTAGCAAATAGATTCATCGTCCCACCTGCTTGTTCAAAGCCGGCCCAAAAAGCCACATTAAAAAATGCAAGCACCAATATTACTCCCATACGACTCCAGTCTGCGTTTTTGGTACGCAATAGCATTATTACTAAAACTAATGCAATGATAGCTACTCCAATTAGCGTATAATTTTTCATTTGTTCAGATAAGCTATCCCAGATACCCCCATATTTTACAATTAGAAATGCAGCGACCACCCCCGCAACGATATAAAACTTAGTTTTCCACGAATCTCCTTCCTCTATCCCTCGGATAATTACATAGGCTAAGCCCAATACAATAGCAGCAAATCCGGCATAGGTAAGAACATCTGTTACCCCGTCCGGCAACATACTCCAGACTTTAATAATTACAAGGGTAGCTATGATCATCCCTATGGCATACATAAAAATATCCTTCCAATCCTTACCATCAAGTACAAATTTATCCGATGGAGAATTTGGGGGTAGACCAAACTGTTCCAAAGTATGCTCTTGCCATTTCATCCATATTACACTTAAAATCATTCCTATCCCGGCTGCAAGAAAACCCCAACCCCAATGTACATTCTCTCCTAAAGCACCAGCTATAAATGGGCCTAAAATCGCCCCGAGATTAATCCCCATATAGAAAATATTGAAGGCAGAATCTTTTCGAGGATCATTATCATCGTAAAAATCACCTACAATAGTTGAAATATTAGGTTTAAAAAAGCCATTTCCAATGATAAGAACACCCAATCCAAAATTAAATATAAACAACCTGGTCTCTGCATCCAAACTCGTAGCCATGAAAGCACTCGTTGCCAATAAAAACTGACCAACCGCCATCACTAGACCACCGATATAAACAGTTTTCCTTTTCCCCAGAAACTTATCTGCCACCCATCCACCAAGAATTGGGGTCAAGTACACCAGTCCTGTAAAAACAGCATATAATTCCAATGCTGCTTGTCTGTCTAATCCAAATCCGTCATCTGCCAACTTGGCTGTGAGGTAAAGAGTGAACAGAGCACGCATGCCATAATAACTAAATCGTTCCCACATCTCTGTAGCAAACAAAGTGTACAGGCCTTTAGGATGCCCTTTACTGGCTGTTTCCATTTGTCAATTGTTTTGATAGTTAATGAATAACAGAGTATATATCCTCTATTTCTTTATTTATCTCAAGTCATTGATTTTGTCCCCCAATTGCTTGATTTTGTCTACAAAGAAATGCTCCAAATATAACACTCCATTTAAAAATACCTCGCAATATAGGAGAATTTTACTGACTATAGACAAATTCTCACCATCAAAATCTATCTTCTTCGCGTTTTTAACTTCTTTTTAACTCCTCTATATGGATATAAATACTTAATCTTGTGGGTGTAAATAACAGACGCGTGCATAAGAACCAACCTCTACTCAAAATAATCGATCTTCAGGTAACTTTTCATAATGGAAAGGAAAGTAAGACCTTACTCCAAGGTGTCAATATCGATGTACAACCGGGTAAAGTAACTCTATTGACAGGTAAGACAGGCGCCGGTAAAACACTTACGGCTATGAGTATAATGCGGCTATTGGACAACTCCTCATGCTCTATCCATGGAAAAATCTACTTTAATGATGTGGATTTACTGCAAATTTCCGAAAAGAAAATGCAACAGTTTAGAGGGAAAAAAGTAGCTATGATGTTTCAAGACCCCCTAGCCGGATTTAATCCCATCATGAGATTGGGCAAACAAATAAGAGAGGCCCTATCGCTCCAACAGAATATGACCAAAAAACAAGCTAAAATAGAAACCCTTAAATGGATTGAAGCGATGCATCTTTTTCCTCCTGACAAGTATTACGATGCCTGGCCATCTGAAGTATCCGGCGGGGAACTTCAGCGCTTGATGTTAGCCCATTCGTTGGCTAGATCTCCGAAGCTCTTAATCCTGGATGAACCGACTTCGGCTTTGGACTACCGATTAAAACAGGCATTCATTCGACTTTTATTGCATCATACTCTTGTGGATCAAATGACTGTTTTGATCATAACTCACGACCTCAAAAATCTTTATGACTTGGCTGATTATATATATGTATTAGAAAATGGAAAAATTATTGATTCTTACCCCACATCATCTCCAACTTCAAGACCTAGTTTCAAAAACACTACCCAATCGGTAACACGCCCTTCTCCTTCAAATCTAGTAAAATCTAAGCAATACTTCGACGCCATGCCCCACGAAGGAGTGAAACCTGTTCTCGATATACGTAATCTCTCTACTGGCTATTACAACTCTACCGGAAAGAAGATAAACATTGTCCAAAACTTTAACCTGTTGCTATATCCGGGAACATGCGTCGGAATCAGTGGCCCTTCCGGGATTGGGAAAAGTACTTTAGCACGTGGGATTGCCCTCCTTTCAGATTTTACGAAGGGTCAAATACTCCTAGAAGATATCGATCTGTTAACATTACAAAGTCGATCTCTTAGGGAACATCGAAAGAAAATCCAAATGGTCTGGCAAAATCCCCTTTCCTCCCTCAACCCGCATCAAAATATTGAAAAAACACTTAAAGAGGCGTTTAAACAGCGAATTGCTGGTGAAGTATCCCCGACCATTTTTGATCTTTTAGAGTGGGTTGAACTGGATAGAAACATATTGGACTCCTTCCCAAATCAAATCTCTGGTGGACAACAACAACGTGTTTGCATCGCTCGAGCACTTGCACTAAATCCGTCTGTTCTTATATGTGATGAACCCGTCTCTTCATTGGATGCATCCACTCAAATACATATTTTGAACCTATTGAAAAAACTTCAAAGAGAGTTGAACTTAGCCATTTTATTTATTTCTCATGATGAAGAGAGAATTCATTCTATGGCTAATCAACTGATTCGCCTTGGTCATTAAAACAAGATATTTGCGATTGTAGATTTTAGGGGGATCAAGAAGTTAATTTTTGTCCATGACTGTTTCAAATACATGCCCAACAAAAATTCAGGCAATATAACCGGATACAACCTAGGCTGGATATAACTTCAACTGACGTCGCCATTGTATCAATCCATACACACAAAGTGCCAAATAAACCCCAAACAATCCAGCAGTCAAATACAGCCCTTTCGCTATATATATTGGGATAGCCACAAGGTCTACTACAATCCAAATATACCAATTATCCAGATATTTTTTCGCCAACAAATACTGAGCAGTTAAACTCCCTACTGTGGTAAATGCATCGAAGTAAACAAATTGTGCATTTGTAAATTGTCCCATGTTCCACCCCCAAATTAGAGTCCCTACCAATATTAGGACCGCAGTCAAAAATAAGTTTTGGACGGACAAAACTCCTACTGGAACTTCAGATATATCGTTGTGTTTTCTTTGAGACCAATTCCACCATCCATAGAGGTTCAGTAGAATATAAATAGCATTGAGAATCATATCGGAATACAAATAATTCTCATGAAAAATATATACATACAGTAAGACCGACAGAATACCAAATGGCCAAGCTCGGATATCTTCCTTTGTCTGAAGCCAAACACAGAAGATCCCTGAAATAACGGCTATAGTCTCTATTATAATCGCTGTATCCACCGCTTATACTCCTAAATAAAACTATTGAACTTTGAGTATTTCAAGTGGAACATGTTTGAATATTCCACCTTCTATTTCAATTTTATTGCCCTCCTTGTTTTTAACTACTGTAGAGAATGTTCCGGATATACTACTTGTTTCTTTATCCCATTCTGTGATGTTAATAGTGCCCTTCGAACTCTCCCACTCTAACATATCCTGAGATCCTTGAACAATTTTTTTAACGTAAAAGGATCTATATCCATCGTATTTCCCGGGTCCTTTGAACTCTTCAATAACAAGTCCTACCATAGTAATATAATCTTTTCCCGGGATCTGACCGGATACCCCGGACATGTCTATTAGCACCTTTCCTGTTGTTAAATCTTCTATATGACTCCCTCTGGCCGAAGCAGACTCAAATACTTCACCATTTAACAAACACTCAAAGAAAGGTACATCATCTGAATTCCTAACACTGGGTTGTGGAGGGATCACAATTCCCTTTTTTGCGGAAGATGGATTTTGATCTTCTGTTGAAGAGGTAGAGGAATTATTGGAATTACAGCCAAACAAAAGCAAGACTACTCCTGTAAGCATAACATAAAGAGATCTATTTACAATCATAACTTAATGAGGATAAGATTAAAATAATTTAAATAAAAAATTAATTTGATGCAAAGGTATGAAATATTCCCAATCTTCCAAGTCAAATGCGTTCTCGAGTTATAAAACCCCAAATGTGCTGCATTAGAGTAACCGTTAAGAGCTAATAAAAGTGATAATTTCACTCTTCCACAGGGTTTTAAATGATACTGCGCCCTAAGAAACAAAAATGTATTTTTTTAAATCCAAACCATGCAATAAATACATAGCGAAGGGTATTTTATCAAAAAAAGCTAGTATTTCCCCTCATCACCAAAGCCCGCTACGGCAACTCGAATAAACACTAGCTTTGGGTCGAACTATGTGATCATTATCTTATACTAATTATCCAAGTTCAATTAGCTTTGTGCACTAGTTGTGCCGGGTAATTATTTACATATCCTACATACTAGGAAAGGCTTTTATTTCAATACTTCTTGATATTAATTACGTAAACTTAAATAATCCAAATAATGAAAGATGACTCAAAATCCATAGAGACACGGCAAGTGCATTCAGGGACGATCAAAGATCAATTTGGCAGTGTTGTTACTCCTATTTATCAGACTTCAACGTTTGCATTTGAAAATGTGGATGATGGCGCTTACAAATTTAAACACAAGGGCGAAGGGTATTTTTATACCCGTGTGTCCAACCCTACCATCAAAGATCTGGAGGATGCGGTAACTTCTTTGGAAGAGGGATACGGAGGGATATCCACTTCTTCGGGAATGTCTGCCGTCAATCTGGTCTTTTGGACCTTCTTAAGGCCCGGGGACCATGTGGTTTGTGGAGACTCCGTTTACGGTCCTACATTGAGTGTACTCTCTACTTTTTTTAAGGAATTTGGTATTGAAACCAGCTTTGTTGACGCAACCCAACTAGCTGAAGTACAATCTGCAATTAGAGAAAATACCAAGCTAATTTACATAGAGACACCGGCGAACCCGACTATGGCTATAACAGATATAGAAGGGGTAGCACGAATTGCCGGACAACAGAATATTCTTCTTGCAGTAGACAATACTTTTTGCAGTCCTTATCTACAAAAACCACTCCGGCTTGGCGCAGATATCGTTCTCCATTCCATGACTAAATTTATCAATGGTCATGCAGACGTCGTCAGTGGAATTGTCATAGCGAAAGAACGGTCTATTTTTGGCCCGCTTATGGCCAAGAAAAACCTCCTTGGTTTGAATATGGATCCCCATCAAGCCTTTCTAGTGAGAAGAGGATTAAAGACGCTATCTGTACGTGTAGAACGCGCACAAGAAAATGCACTTAAAATCGCTCAATTTCTAGAGCAACATCCCAAGATTGATAAAGTTTCTTATCCTGGTTTGAAAAGTCATCCACAATATGAAATTGCAAAACGACAAATGAAAGGTCCGGGGGCCCTAATGAGCTTTGAACTAAAAGGAGGACTGGAGGCCGGCAAAACCTTAATGAATAATATGAAAATAGCAGCTTTAGCTGTATCTTTAGGCGGTATCGAAACCCTAATCCAACATCCGGCGACCATGACACATTCAGGACTTCCAAGACAACAGCGATTATACTCCGGAATTACAGATGGATTAGTGCGTTATTCTGTAGGAATAGAAGGCGCAAACGACCTAATAGAAGATTTGGCAAATGCATTGGAGAAGGTATAAAGATAGGACAATAGGCCGACTAATGCCCATAATCTTTTGTGTCTATCTTGCCGGATAATAATCTTCGTTGAATAATAAAATAAAGCACCATTAACAACATACCCATTACACTCCATAAGGCTGCCACAGAAAGGCTATAATCTCCAGCGGCAGTATTATATATAGTAAGTGCGGGATGAACCATGTTGGTCGATGGAAGTACCTTGGGGAATATGGAGGCCAAAGAAGTCGTTATTCCTCCGAATATGACCAAGGTAGAAAAGAGAAAAGCATAGATAGGACGGCGATATCTCCTAACAAAAAATAAGCCTGAAAGCCCTAAGATGTAAAAAAGTGGGAAAATGGAAAAACCGGGATGTGTGATAAAGTTTCCTAAAGGATCGGATTGAATGCTATATCCCATCCATATAGAAGCTAGAGAGAGAAGGATAAGCCCTATATTCAAATAATACACCACGTTTTTTAATCGGTCGTTAATAGAAGAATTTGTCTTCAATACAATCCAGTTCGCCCCGTGTATCATCAAGGTAATAACAGTGATAAATCCAAATATTAAGGTAAACCAATCTATGACACCGGGTTGATGAGCTAAGGGACTAAAACGAGCATTCCAGAGCGGTAAAAAAAAGTAGGAAGACTCATATTTAGATACACCATTTACAACCCCTCCCAGATTTACGCCACGTATGATATTGCCTAACGCAACACCAAAAAGAAGTGCCAATAAAAAGCTAGATACGCCAAATGCCTTATCACACATATCTCTCCATATACGTGTGTTATATTGTCCCCTTAGTTCTAACCCGATCGCTCGGAAAATCATTAACCATAACAACATCATCAAAGGAAGGTAAAACCCACTAAAAGCTGAAGCATATAGCAAAGGAAAAGCCATAAAAAGCATTCCCCCAGCCATAACCAGCCAAACCTCATTCGCATCCCAAAAAAGACCTGCTGACTTGGCTATAACAACCTTATCTTTTTCCTCCTCAGCAAAAAAAAGATGGATAATTCCCACCCCAAAATCATAACCATCTAAGATAAAAAAACCCACTAACGCCAAACTTATTATGATATACCAATACACTTCCATTCTTATCCTTTTTACACCTTTGGACCTTGGTTAATGATACGCATCACCAAGGTAAAAAATAAAAGCCCTAACAATAAATATAATCCCATAAAACCAAGTAAAGTAAACAATGTATTACCTGAAGAAACAGTAGGTGATACTCCCGCATCTGTCCGGAGCAAACCGTATACCAACCAAGGCTGGCGTCCCATTTCAGCAGTAAACCACCCTGCAATATTGGCCAAATAAGGAAAGGGCGTTGCAAACATAATCATCCAAAGTAAGAATTTATTATTATAAATCTTACCCCTTACCCAATAGAATAGTCCCATTAGCATAAGTCCAATAAAAAGAGTACCTAGTCCTACCATCATGTGATATGCATAGTATAGAGCCGGGACATTGGTCGGAAGCTGGTCTTTCTCAAATGCGTCCATTCCCTTTATTTCCATATCCCAATCCCGATAGGTTAAAAAACTCAACACTCCGGGAACTGCGATTTTATTGTCAATCTCTTTCTCTAACATATTCGGCTGGCCTATCAATACAATCTCTGTCCCACCTCCTTCTGTCTTAAAAATCCCTTCCATTGCAGCAAAGGAGGCAGGTTGATACTTGACCATGTTCTTGGCCGCCCAATCTCCGGTTGGAAAAGCAACCAATACAGTGGATACAACTCCAAATATAATACCTGTCTTTAATAGCAACTTGCCGGAGTCAACTTGTTCTTGCCGCAACAAGTAATAGGCACCGATACCGCCGACAACAAAGGAGGACGTTACTAATGATGCTAGTTGATTGTGCAAAAACGCAGGTAAAAGCCAGGGATTGCCAAATAAAGCGGAGAAATGGGTTAATACATATTTTCCATTTTCTACAATTTCATACCCGACAGGATGTTGCATCCAAGCATTGGTGGCAAGGATAAAGAAACCACTTGCCCATGACCCCAAAAATACAAGAAAGGCCGTCAAAAAATGCAACCTCTGCCCCAACCATTTTTCACCAAAAATGAAAAGTGCCAAAAAGGAGGACTCTAAAAAAAACGAAAACATTCCCTCCATCGCTAAGGTCTGGCCTATTATATCTCCCGTTAACTCAGAAAATTTGGCCCAATTCGTTCCAAACTGAAATTCCATGGGAATCCCGGTTATTACACCCATCATAAAGTTAATCGCAAAGATTCGCATTAAGAATTTTGCTGCATCATTATATCGTCTATCCTTGGTCCTTATAGAGCGCCACTTCAAAAAGACTATTATCATGGACAGCCCCATGGTCAATTGAGGAAATAAGTAATGAAATGTAATCGTAAATGCAAACTGAATACGATCGTAAAACAACATGTCTTCCATTACTTCTAGATTTATTGATAACTAAATCCAATCTCCCCAATCCGATATAAATAAATTCTAAATAATCCTACTTTTATCCCTATAAGAGAAGTATTTGAAGAAAACAAATGACTTGTCATCCTGTTCCAAAATACTTTTCTCATTGTGATACATGTTACATTTGTTTCCAAAGGCTAATCATCCTTGTACTTTGTAGCAACGGATAAACCAAGTCCAAAATAGACTTATTAAGATAACGTAAAAAGGTCCACGTTATGAATAGCGTGGACCTTTTAGTCTTTAAAGCTACAGGAATGCTAAGATGCTTCTATTTCTTTTTCATCTGGTGCAAAAGAAGCCATTATTTTGGACTCTATTTCTGCTGTAACCTCAGGGTTATCGGCAAAGAACCTCTTAGCAGCATCTCTCCCCTGTGCTATTTTTGCACCTCCATAACTATACCAGGATCCACTCTTCTCAATAATATTCAAATCCACTCCTATATCTAGCAATTCCCCTTCACGGGAAATCCCTTTACCAAACATAATATCGAATTCAGCAATGCGGAAAGGGGGGGCTAACTTGTTTTTTACCACTTTAACTTTAACATGGTTTCCTTTCATATTCCCCTCTTTATCCTTTAATGAAGGTCCTGATTTTCTAATATCCAATCGCTGAGTTGCATAGAATTTTAATGCATTTCCACCGGTTGTCGTCTCCGGGTTGCCAAACATAACTCCTATCTTTTCTCTTAATTGGTTTATAAATATACATACAGCACCGGTTTTGCCAATAGCCCCTGTTAGCTTTCTCATAGCCTGAGACATCAATCTTGCCTGTAGTCCCATCTTAGAATCTCCCATATCTCCTTCCAATTCACTTTTGGGGACTAGTGCCGCAACAGAATCTACCACAATAATATCAATGGCACCAGATCGAATTAAATTTTCTGTTATCTCTAGAGCTTGCTCTCCATTATCCGGTTGAGAAATAAGAAGATTGTTGACATCAACGCCCAATTCCTCAGCATAGTATCTATCAAAAGCGTGCTCTGCATCCACAAAAGCAGCGATACCTCCCTGTTTTTGACATTCTGCTATCGCGTGTATGGCCAATGTGGTCTTTCCAGATGATTCCGGACCATAGATTTCAATTATTCTACCTCTGGGAAACCCTCCTGTTCCCAATGCAATATCCAAACCCAAAGACCCCGTGGGTATAGATTCAACATCTGCAACTTTTTGATCGCCAAGCATCATTACCGACCCCTTTCCATATATCTTATCTAAACGATCCATCGTCATGCGCAAAGCTTTGAGCTTGGCATCTCTTTCTTTTTTATCTGGCATAGTGTTAACTTTATTAATTATTAGAATGCGAAAGTACAACAATCACAGTAAAGTAAACATATATTCACTTCATATTTATAAAAAACACTACGCAGCTTTAATGGTTCACCCTTCAGGATTATTCCACATATTATACTCTTTCGGTATAGTCCAAAAAGCTTATAGATGAATTCAACATTGATTTATTGGTTAATTATAACCTTGCCTTGATGATGCTTTCCTTGATCATTGATTATATCGTAGTAGTATATCCCGGAAGGCCAATTTTGTACAGATACCGATAGGATTGGTTTGGGACTTGCAGAAGACTCCCAAAATAATTGCCCGACATTATTGTAAATATATATCTTTATGAATCTTGAAGAAATATTAGGAGAGAGTACAAATTGCAATTTATCCTCTGCAGGATTGGGTTGAGCAAGAACAAGTTTCGAAGAATTTAAGTTTTTGTTCGCCGTCGTTGAACTGCATGTGCACCCTATTCTTCTAGTCGATATGATAAAATTATCCATATATCTCTCTTGCTCTACCGGTGAACCTTTATTCCAATAATTCTCTACAAAAATCGCATTGATCATAAAATGCTTCGGATCATTATTCCAATTCCCGTGCCAATTGAGATCATAAGAAGCTGCTTGAAGACTATCATCTATCCACAGTTCAAATACGCCATCTTTTTTACCCGGGGTATTGAGTTTGGCATGTGCCTCTATACAATGCCATTTGCCGGTATTTTCCTCTCCAAATAACCTGAAATCACTCCGTTTGAATCCCAACCATCTCAAATGTTGCCAGTCATTGTAGGAGGTTGAAACAAGATTTCCCTCACTATCAATTCCTGAAGCGGGATCTATCC
>JALSTN010000038.1 GCA_026983735.1 Saprospiraceae bacterium
CATCGAAAAAGATAAGTTCTAGTACAGTATCCGCTGAGGAGGCTGGAATTCCACGATCGATCATTTCTTGCTTGACTTTATCCACTCCCATTTTATCGAGCTTATCAATAGCTACGGTCATTTCCACAAGTCGATCGGGTATTAGAGCAGCCTCCGCGATGGCAGCCAGAATCTTTCTGTTGTTCACTCTGATTTTAACCGGAAGATGTAATTGTCTGAAGACAGAGTGGTAAATAGAAATCAGCTCGGCTTCATACATCAGAGAAGATGAACCCACCACATCGACATCGCACTGATAAAACTCTTGATATCGTCCCTTTTGTGGACGATCAGCCCGCCAGACGGGTTGCATCTGGTATCGCTTGAAAGGCAATTGGATATCGTTGCGGTGTTGTACGACGAAGCGAGCAAAAGGGACGGTTAAGTCATACCGCAAGGCCCGTTTAGCTAGGGAAGAAACAGCTTTATTGCTATCCCTTGATTGTAGTAAATCGGGATTAACTTTAGACAAAAAATCGCCGTTATTTAGTATTTTAAAGATAAGTCGGTCGCCTTCTTCTCCGTATTTCCCCGTTAGGGTTTCCAATTTTTCCATTGCCGGAGTTTCGATCGGCCGGTACCCAAATCGTTGGAAGGTAGACCGGATAGTATCGAAAATATAGTTCCGTCGTATGACCTGGGAGGGGAGAAAATCCCGGGTTCCTTTGAGTGTTGAAGGTTTGATGGCCATGATGGATATTTATTTAGCGGCAGAGAATTGGGATAAGAAACGCTTATCGTTTTCAAAGAATAGGCGGATATCATCGATTCGGTATTTAAGCATGGCTTGTCGTTCGATACCCATCCCAAATGCGAAGCCTGTATATCGCTCGGGATCTATACCACAATTATTCAATACAGCAGGATCTACCATCCCACATCCCAGGATCTCTAACCAACCTGTACCTTTTGTAATGCGGTAATCCGTCTCGTCTTTCAGTCCCCAGTACACATCCACTTCAGCACTTGGCTCTGTAAAGGGAAAATAGGAAGGGCGTAAGCGTATACGCGCATCCGGTCCGTACATTTCCCGCGCATAATACAAGATGGTCTGCTTGAGATCGGCGAAGGATACTCCTTCTGCTACATATAGGCCCTCTACCTGATGAAACTGGCAGTGAGATCGTGCAGATACTGTCTCATTGCGATAAACACGTCCGGGTGCAATAATTCTTATCGGGGGCTTCTGCGTCGTCATCACACGAGACTGGACGGATGATGTATGCGTACGCAATAGCCTACCTGGATCATTTTGCACATAAAAGGTATCCTGCATATCTCTTGCCGGATGATCCTCCGGGGTATTCATAGCTGTAAAGTTATACCAATCCTCCTCTACTTCTCGATCTTCTGCTACATCAAACCCAATCCTTCGAAAAATATCAATCACCTCATCCATAATAATTCGAACCGGATGAAACGCTCCATTTGCCACAGGTATTCCGGGAAGACTTAGATCCGGTATTTCTATATTAGAATCCGAAGACGCCTTCAATTGTCCCTGTAGGGATTTAAACTTTTCATCTGCTGCTTGTTTGAGAGCATTGACCTTTTGTCCAAATTCTTTTTTTCGGTCATTAGGTACATTTCTTATCTCAGAAAACAAGGGTTTGATAATATTTTTACTCCCAAGAAACCGAATCCTAAAGGATTCTAACCCTTCTGCGTTATCGGTATCAAACTGCTGTATCTCCGACATTAAGGCATTTACCTGATCAAATATATCCATGTAATTCTATTTTTATAGCGGCAAAGTTAAGGCTTTTAATACACATCCCTTACCTTTGGCGCATGAAACAGAACAAGCCGGTTATCAGACATGAGGACCTTTTCCTATTTATATGTTTGCTATTGACTTCCTCCATGTTTTTTTCCAAATTTCTAACGTCCATGTCCATGGGGCTTTTGCTTTTACTAAGCTTTATACGTATAGACATCTTACCCTTTAGTATCCGTTGGAATCACAGTCCGGATGTCCTTCTACGCAAGACTTTTAGCGACCGCAGTCTGACAGCGATTACCCTACTCTTTTTCATTCCCTTTCTCTCCGGAATCTGGTCCGATGACATCGGGGACTGGCTAAGGATAGTCCGTATCCGCTTACCCTTCTTGCTCATGCCGATGGCTTTTGTAGCAGTAGACAAATGGCCACCTCGCGCTATGCAGTATATAGCCACCGCGGCGATGGTAACCGCCTTAGGCACCATTCCATTTGTACTATATCATTTTATTTCATCCTACGGAGAGGTTCTCGAATCTCTCATTCATGGCAAGATGCTATGGACACCTGCATACCACATAAGATACAGCTTGTTACTAGCTTACACCGCATTATTGGGATTGTACTATTACGTGAAGCTCTCTGATATGAAATGGCGAAGATTTTTTCTCATCGGGTCTACAGTGACGATTATTTTTCTCCACTTTTTAGCAGTCAGGAGTGGCTTATTTGTACTCTACGCAGTTGGTATAGGGTATTTCTTGTATGAAATGGTAACCGGCAGACACCGATGGAAAATGGCAGGAGGATTCGTTGGACTTCTGCTGTTACCGGTGATCGGGATCCTCACCATTCCCAGTCTCCATCAAAAATGGAAGTATATGCGTTGGGACTTGGAACACATCGCTCAAGGAGAAGTCAACCAAGGTTCGGATAACAAGCGCATTTTATCCTTCAAAGGCGGATTAAAGGTTTTCAAATCTAGTCCGATCATCGGTGTAGGAGCCGGAGACTTAAAACAAAAGATGAGAGATTATTTTGTCGATGAAAATATGCAGTTTAGCATTTACCCGCACAATCAATACATCTTCACATTAGCTTCGACAGGAGTATTGGGAATGATCTTTTTTTTAATTGCTGTCCTCTTTCCACTATTTCATAACCAATTATACCGTTACCCTCCCGCATTGTTTATTCATGTCATCATCCTACTCTCCTTTCTTGTAGAAAATACCCTTGAAACCTCCCTAGGAGTAGCCATATACTTGTTTTTCGGGCTAGTGACAAAAAAAGAATGGGAAAAAATCAATGCGGCAAATATCGTCTAACTGCTCCATAGGCGATTGTACCGAGCAAGGCCGCGCCAAGAGACACTAAAAAAATCGTATATCCTGCCCCCATCATTGCATAAATAGGTCCCGGACAAGTACCACCTAGAGCCCATCCCAATCCAAATACGATGCCGCCAAATAACTGGGCTTTAAACATCATGGGTTTCTTTGAAATGGTTATTTTCTCACCATAGAAGGTCTTCAGATTGAATCTAGTGATGAGTTGGTATGAAATACTTCCGACGAGTACAGCAGTACCGATAACCCCATACATATAGAAAGATTTAAATAAAAACATCTCTTCAAATCTATACCAAGAAGCCACTTGAGCCTTGATGAGTACGATACCAAAAAATATTCCTATAAACAAAAATTTAATATATTTCATCAGATGATCTTTAAAATTGGATTACAAGTAATTTTCTTCCCTTTAACGCCCTTAAAAACTCTTAAAAACTTTTTAACAGGAGGCTACACGAACCGTATAATACACAGCTAAACGCCTCAAATCAGCCTATAACTTCAATAAATAAGGCAATATCAAATGAGTCATCAGCACACCCCCTATAAAAAAACTAATGGTAGCGACAAAAGAAGCCGGATTGAGCATAGAGATCCCCATGATGGCGTGGCCGGAGGTACACCCATCAGCATACCGTGTACCAAAGCCCATTAGAAAGCCTCCTAACACGACAACCAGAAAACCACGAAGGGTCATAATTCCATCCCAGCTATAAAGTTCCTCCGGAAGTAACCCCTGTACTTCATTCAATCCCCATGAAGAAAATACCTGGCGAGCCGAATCTTCTATATCCGGTGTTAGAATACCCTCTAAATAATGACCCGCAATAAATCCTCCAATGAGAATGCCCAATACAAACCACAATCTCCACGCTTGACCTTTCCAATCATAATTCTTGAAATAGGATAAGTTTAATGGAACAGAAGCAGCACAAATCTGCCGATAAGAAGAAGACAGACCAAAGCGGCGGTTAGCCCCCAACATCATTATCGGAATCATAAGACCGATTAAAGCCCCGGAAATATACCAAGGCCAAGGTGCCCTGAGCCATTCTAATACTACATCCATTCGATTACTGTTTTAATTTAAAAAAATTAGTCCTTATTTGATAATTTCAACTTAATTGGGTGCAAAACTAAGTGAATAGTTGAAAATGTCTAATATATATACCTAAATAAATCGCCTAGCTCCAAAAATATATCCTATTCCTTGAAATCAAGTTATATGAATTTGTGCAAGATGAACAGGGGATTTAAAACCTGCCTTAGAAGTTAGATTTATGGTTAATAATACAGAAATATTGTATGTTTGTATTTGAAAGCATTCCACAATGAAAAAACTACCGATAGGCATACAGACATTTAGCAAGATCATCGAAGGCGACTTCGTTTATGTCGATAAAACACCTATTGCGCTTGAGTTAATACAAGAGGGCGGGTATTACTTTCTATCCCGCCCCCGGCGATTTGGTAAAAGTTTGTTTCTGGATACACTCAAAGATATCTTTGAAGGCAAAAAAGAGCTGTTTAAAGGACTCGCGATCTACGACCAATGGGATTGGGAAGACCAATATCCGGTGCTCCGGGTGAGCCTCGGCTCCGGAGTGGAGAAGGATATTAACCAATTGTTTCCTCGCCTTAGGTGGATATTGGAGGATGCGGAAGATGATTTAAAAATTAAATGCGATTCCGAAAACCCGGTGATATGTTTTAAGGAATTGATTAGAAAGGCACATGAAAAATATGGCAAGAAAGTAGTCATTCTCATCGACGAGTACGACAAACCCATTTTAGACAATATAACGGATAGCGAGGTGGCGCGTCAGATGCGCGACGCCATGAAGAACTTCTACGCGGTCATAAAGGACAATGATGCGTATATCCGCTTTGTATTTATCACGGGAGTGAGCAAGTTCTCCAAAATGAATCTATTTAGCGGATTGAACAACC
>JALSTN010000039.1 GCA_026983735.1 Saprospiraceae bacterium
CGAATACCTATTTTTATGAATAAACAAACGATTTTTTATACCTTTTTTTTGGTAGGTTGCATGGTCTTTGAGTTGCTTGCACAAGGAACTCCGGATGCCTATTACAGTTTTGACGGGTGCTCTCTCCAAGATCAGTCCTCCCGGTATTCAGACGTGGTGCTTTCAGGCAATCCCGGCTGTTCGTGTGCTCCGGTCAAGGACGGTATGGGGCCGGTTCAGGCCGGAGATATTTTGGATTTTGATGGTAATTTGGGGAGTATCCTTTCGTCAGATTTTACTATGAGTTTTTATATAAAAATACTCAACCCAAAAGGCTCCAGCCTTATTGAAATTTTGTCCAATGAATCGAGCTGTCTACAAGACTCTACCTTTACCGTGCAGTTTGACCAAATTTCACAAAGTATTGTGTTTAATCTCGTTCTAACCCCTTCTAATAAAATCATTCTTAGAGCACCCATTGATCCCGATAAATGCTGGAATCACGTCGTTTTAACTAGGGAAAAAGTTACCTTTTCCCTCTATATTAACGCAGAGAAAAAAGATGAATTTGTATATGAAAAAGGTTTGGTCATTCCTGTCCGAACGAACAATCCCTTTAGGATGGGAAGTAGTGTCTGCAACACTCCTACTTTTATAGGCTTTATTGATGAACTACAATTTTATTCTAAATCTCTTGATATTAATCAGGTTCAAAGGCTCTACCGGCCCTTTAATCAAATCCTCACGCCAGATACTATTTTGGTACAAGGCGATATTTTAACTCCGCAAGTAGTAGCCAGATGTCAAACCAACGTCACCTGGTCTCCTTCTATAGGGGTGTCAGATGTCAACGCCCTTCAACCGGAGCTTTCTCCTGATGAGACAACGGTATATACACTTCAAATCAATGAGACAGATTGTATCTCTACCGACACCTTAAGCGTGCAAGTAATCGATCCGGGAGATGTACAGTGTCAAAACCTGTACCTACCTACAGCCTTTACTCCTAATGGTGATAATATTAACGATCGTTTCGGGATTAGTAATTTCTATATCATCGAATCTTTGGATTACTTCGATATCTTTGATAAATGGGGCGGGGTAATTTTTCATACTAACGACAAAAATAGTAGATGGGATGGATCGTATTTGGGAAAAGCACTTAATCCGGGTATCTATTCTTATAAAATATCCTATGTTTGTAGAGGCAAAACCTATCTTAAAACCGGAGCGTTCAATATCTTGCGCTAGTTAACTATAATTTGGCCCTTATGAACTGTAGTCTATTTCTTAAGACCCTTAGAGCTTTCACAATATTTTCACTAACTTCACTGGTGATTGCCTGTGGACAAAAATACACCCAAAAGTCGGAAATTTCAACCACTCCCAATACAATAGATACTATCACTTCAAATAATGAGAAAACGGACCCGCAACAAAAAACGACGACCCTACCCTCTTCGAGCTCGATGATACACCGAGATACAACATCCCAGGTGATCATCTCTTCCGATCAACACCCCAGAGAGGATTCAAAGAAGAGTGTTAAGTCAAAGCCCAAATCGCTAAAGAAAAAGAGCGGGCAGTCGATCTACAAATACAAGAAGAAATCCAAAGATTATAAACCCTATAGACCTCCCTCTAAATCAAAATATAAAAGTGGCCCTTTACCGCATTTTGTGCTTCAGGAAGAAGTCTTTCATTTTGACACAGTAGTAGCCGGTGAAGTGGTCCAACACCGTTTCTTCTTTTCGAATATGGGGAAAGCCCCTTTGATCTTCAGGAATGGATATTCTACCTGTGGATGTACCAATCCGACCTTTCCCAAGGAGCCCGTAAAGCCGGGACAGGCGAGCTATGTGTACATTAGCTTTAACACTAGAGGAAAATCAGGCGACCAAGACGCCAAAGTATATTTCCAAACCAATGAATCCAATCGAGAAATTGTCCTACATCTCAAGGGATATGTCAAGGATAAAAAGTGAGTTTACTCCCTAAGAGCTGCTATTATCTCAAAGTTAGAAGTTGCCCTAGAGATTAGCGAAATGGGAGATTATTAATTCAGGATGAAGGAATACCCGGTGCTTAAGCTTCATCAACAGCCTTGACCTCTTTGACCTCCGGAATCATGCGTTTCATCATACCTTCTATACCCGCTTTAAGCGTCATGGTGGAAGAAGGACAACCACTGCATGCTCCTTGCATTTCTAAAGTGACTACCCCATCATCAAAACCCTTGAAGATGATATTACCTCCATCCATTTCGACAGCAGGCTTAACATAGGTTTCCAGGATTTCCTTAATCTGTCTTACCGTCCCTTGGTCTTCATCACTATACCCTTCAGCTTGGTCTTGCTCAGCTCGTTTTTCCTGTATAAATGCGGTATATCCGTCTTTGATAATCGTGTTGCCGGATTCCAGATATTCTTTGATCATTGCCTTGAGCTTGAGCATGATTTCCAGCCATTCGATATCCGGGCTTTTGGTTATTGTTATGAAATTGTTGGCAATATACACGCCTTTGACATAGCCTAAGTCATATAACGCCTTCGCTAATGGAGACCATTCTTCGCCGATAGATCGTTCTTGAAAATCTGCCATTCCCCTATACAACATCCGATTCGTCACGTATTTAAGTGACTCGGGATTGGGGGTTTGTTCGGTGTAAATCATTACCGGCATTGTACTTTTTGGATCGCTCATCGCCATTCATTTTAATTGAAACTCTATAACCCTACATTATCTTAGATGTTCGTATAGTGAACTATAAATCACGTGAATCTATATAAGTTGTTTTAAACTAAACATATTGTTGATAAAAATAGATAAATTTTATTTTTCTCAGGCAGCGAAAAGATTTTTCAAAGCGTCTATAATAAGGAAGATAAACGCTAAAGCTTAGATGAGGAGTATAAACTTGCCCCTTCATTTGAAGAAGGCCAGATAAACCAAACAGGAAAGAAAAAATATTTCGTTAAGTTTGCATTGTGATAAAATGGATTAGAAAATTTGAGCAAAAAAGAAAAAGCACTACATGGAATATATCGAATAATAATAAATATTCTAATAATAAATAAAAATAATATACCAAATTAATCTTTTATATTAAAATATAATTTTACAAAAACACAAAATGATGAAAAAGATTTTACTATCGGTAGTAATGGCATTCGTACTACAAACAAGTTTTACTCAGATGTATTTCTACGGTATGACTTCAGCGGGAGCCAAAGGGGGCTATGGCTCTATCTTCAAATATAAGGTATCTGATCCCACCAAACCCATTCTGGTTCATGAGTTTGAAGTAGAAGCTCCCGGAAATACACCGGATAAATGTGAACCGATCGAACTAAGTGATGGCCAACTGTGGGGAACAACAGGTTATGGTGGGAAGTACGGTAGAGGAGTGATTTATGCTTATAATTTTCAGAAAAACATCTATACCCTCAAGCACTCTTTTAATGGTACGGAGGGATCTGTTTCCTTTGCTGGCCTTATCCAAGCAGATGATAAAATGCTTTATGGAGGAACATTTAGAGGGGGAAAAGGAGATAGTGGAGTTGTTTACCGCTTTGACCCTGTGAATAATGTTTTTACGAAGCTTTTTGACTTGTCGGATTTCAAGATTGCCGGTATAACGGATAGATTAGTTCAGCATTCTGATGGGCGAATTTATGGTACTACATTTGTCGGATATGCAGGGGGGGTATTGTTTAGTTTTGACCCCGATGCTCCTACTTCTATTGAGATACATTACCAATTTGAACAAGCATCGGGTTATCGGCCTGTCGGAGGATTGACGATGTATAAAGGAGTTTTTTATGGAGTTACTCGTTTAGGAGGTCAAAATAATCTCGGTGTGCTCTACAGTTATGATCCATCGACGAATGCTTATCAGAAAATTAGAGACTTAGAGCGTTCTTCCGGTACAGTTGGTGTAGGAAGTATGACCTTATACAAGGACAAGCTTTACGGACTATTATCCAATGGTGGAAAGAGTAATTTTGGAGTGATTTATAGCTTCGACCCTGCGACTAGTTCTTATACGATGATTACAAGTTTTCCGGGAAAAGATACAAGCTTAGGTGTTTTTCCTCTTGGTGCGCTTCACTTGACCAAGGATAACAAATTGATTGGAGTCTCTTCGAATGGTGGTAAATACAGAGGAGGAACCTTGTTTGAATTGGATCCGGAGACCGAAACGGTAAAACAAATTGGAGCCTTCAATTTTGATAACGGGTATCATCCTAAAGGTACTCCTGTCCGGGCTTCCAATGGTAAGATTTATGCTATGGGATACGATGGAGGACTCAATAGCTTGGGAGCGTTACTCGTACAAGATAAAGAAGTTAAGGATAACCCGCCAAGCACTGTCTTTAATCTCAACAACAGTAAATATGGTGGATCTCCATGTGCGACCTTTATTCAGGCTTCAGATGGAATGATGTATGGCACAGCTAGATTTGGTGGAAAGACGGGACTAGGAGTTGTCCTTCAACTCAATCCCAATACAGATAAGGTAAAAATAGTGGGTGAATTTAATTGGATCAATGGAGCCAGACCTCTCAATGATTTTACGGAGTACAATGGAAAATTGTACTGTACCACTTCATTAGGGGGGCCGGATGATCTCAGTGGAGATGATCCCGGCATAGGAACGGTTAGTTCATTGGATTTGAAAACTTTTGAGCTTAAAAAGGAAGCAAGATTTGACGTAGTCGATGGCAAAGCCCCTAATGGGGGTGTTCCCTATACTAAACTTATTCTCGCTCCCAATGGTAAAATGTACGGAACTACTTTTAGAGGAGGAAAGAATGACTTGGGTGCCATTTTTGAATTTGACCCCGCAACAAAAACGATAAAGGCCCTTTATAGCTTTGACATCACTTCGGGATATCGTCCCATAGGAAGTATGGCCATGGGAGAAGGGGGATGGATGTATGGATTTACTCAAAAAGGGGGAAAAAGCCGCAAAGGAACTATCTATAAATTCAATTATAAGACCGGAGATTTTGGTGTAATTGAGCCTTTTGGCGGTAGAATCGCAGGTAGAAATGTACAATCTGCTCCGTTATACGTAGATGGTGTGCTCTATGGACTTTCTTATGAAGGAGGGCAATACCGCATGGGGACACTTTTTAAATATGAGATAGACCTTTCTAAGTTTACTCGTATCGCAAATTTTGATGGTAAAAACGGCGCATATCCATTTGGTGGCTTGACTATGGGGCCGGATGGTAAAATTTATGCATTTTCCTCCTATGGAGGATCTGAAAATGCCGGTACAGCATTTAGGATTGATCCCAAGACAGATGAAATGGAAAAACTTTGGGACTTTAAGTATGACTTTGGTGCCATCCCTTACTTTACTGCTCCCGGACTCTACAATCCTTCCCTTGCGGCTAAGTCTTCCGTGATAGATGATACTTCTATTACCCTTTCTCCTAACCCAACCAAGGATTATATCCATATCCAAGGGGTAAAGGGGAAAATCCGTCAAGTGCAAATTCTACATATTGATGGATCGCTGGTAAGAGAAATTCATTCAGCAAAGCCGACGCTCTCTGTTTCGTCCTTATCCCCGGGTACTTACCTATTAAAAATCTGGACAACCCAACAGACGGCTCCTGTTATTAAGAGTTTTGTCGTAATGAGATAATTTTGGTATTTTGAACATATACTTTGAGATGAAAACAACGAGCATCGCACAACTATTTGCAATGCTCGTTGTTTTGTTTGTGATCGTCAATTAATAAGTTCCTTCGTAATTATTCTTATGAATGCTTTTCATTCTATTCGTATATCACGTATTTTACTCGTGTTATTAATACCGTTATTACCCAGATGCAATATGGCTCAAAAGACAACACTTCAAGTGGGAGACGCCCTCCCTGACTTTACCCTCCTCGACCAAGACGGAAAATCATTTGTTCTATCTGAACATATTGGAAAAAAGCCAATCGTCATTTACTTTTACCCCAAAGATGAAACCCCCGGATGTACCAAGGAAGCATGTGCCTTTCGGGATGCATTCGAAGCATTTACTGACAAACAAGTAATGGTCATAGGGATAAGCGCAGATGACGTAGAGACACATAAGAACTTTGCACGTCATTATAATTTGCCTTTTACCCTGTTGGCTGACACGAAGAATAAGGTAAGAAAGTTGTTTGGTGTTCCTAAATATGCTTTTTTTGTACCTGGTAGGGTGACTTATATTATAGATAAAAATGGAAGAATTGCACATATATTTAACAGTATGACCCGAGCTGAAAAACACATATCCGAAGCACTCAGAATTCTGGATACCCTCCCATAAGACACTTATTTCCCATATTGCCCAATAGCTTTCCGTGGGACATCATGTATTTTATTAGTAAGAGGATATGCATGCTTTCCGATACCCTTGTACCTTTGCACGATGAACGATAGGGCTTTTGATAGACAGATTTTTAAATTGACTATTCCCAATATCCTGAGCAATATCTCTGTTCCGCTTTTGAGTTCGGTAGATACAGCACTAATGGGAACACTCACTCCCATGCATATTGGTGCTGTGGGAATCGGTGCGATGATATTCAATTTTTTGTATTGGAATCTCGGTTTTTTACGAATGGGAACGACGGGTTTTACAGCGCAAGCATATGGACGAAGGGATGCGATTGAAATTCCATCTATTCTCCTACGAGCACTCCTCCTTTCTCTCTCTCTGGCCATATTGCTACTCCTTTTGAAATATCCCTTAGGAAATGCCGTATTCGGACTAATGCATATACAACCGGATACTCTGCCGATTGTAAAAACGTATTTTTATATCCGTATGTGGGCTGCACCGGCCACCCTTGGGCTTTATGTTTTGATGGGTTGGTATTTCGGTATGCAAAATGCGATGATTCCGCTTGCCCTTACCTTGATTAGCAATGTGGTGAACATCGCACTCAGTTATTATTTTGTAATTTACCTTGGAATGGAAGCCCAAGGGGTAGCTTGGGGTACAGTTATTGCCCAATATATCACATTTATCATGGGGTTATTCTTTTTATGGAGATATCGAAGTAAACTTTCATACATCACTATGAATGCCCTTCGTCAGATACAGCCTTTTATAAGATTTCTTAAAGTCAATAAGGACATTTTTATTCGGACGCTAGTACTTACCATTGTATTTGCTTGGTTATACCGTTATTCCTCAAGTAAGGGAACGCTTTTTCTTGCTGTTACTGTGATTATACTCCAATATCTCAATTGGATGTCTTACGCCTTGGATGGATTTGCATATGCAGCAGAGAGTTTGACAGGCAAGTATTACGGAGCCGGCGAGGACAAGAGTACACACCGGATAATAAAGCGAATTTTTTATTGGGCCGGTTGGATGGCAATGGGGTTTGCCTTACTTTATGGATTAGGATATTATCCGATTGCTAGAATATTTACACGCGATCAAACATTGATAGCATCCTTAAGTAGATATCGTATTTGGTTGGCTGTATTTCCTTTAATTGGGTTTGCCAGTTATATTTGGGATGGAGTATTCATTGGGTTAACTGCATCTAAGTCTATGCGAGACAGTATGGTTTTATCGGGGATAGTATTTTTCATTTCCCTATGGATTTTATCTCCACATTGGCCCGAATTTGCATTGTGGGCAGCGCTCATGGCTTTTTTAGCTGCCCGGGCGATTTTTCAAGGATGGATATATATGAAGCATGGTTTAGATATGAAATAGTTGGCCGATCGGATCAAAATGACTATTCCCCATCCCGTTTGGCCTCACTCCCAAAAATAATTTATAAATTTGTAGCCCCAACCACTAGATCAGTAAACGATTATTTATCACTTTAAATCACGTAACCATGCTTTCATTGAAGCATTTCTTGATACTACTGATTTTGAATATACCTATTTTACTTTCCTCTCAACACCACCAACCATCTGCGGGTATTGAATTTACTTTGGGTAAGCGCAGTTATAGAGGGGACTTGGGCAATGGTTTTTTTAATTACAAACAATCATTTCATGGGATGGCAGGATTAAGGGGTATCTATTCCCTTCGCAAAAATTTGGATTTGGTAAGTGGATTTTCTCTAGGTAGAACCGGGTTTACGAAGGATTCAAGTCAGCGCTTTCTCAGTAATGTCTTTGGGCTAACGGGAGAAGTGCGTTATTATCCGGGCACACAGTATTTTCGGTCTAAAGGCATCCGAGCTTTTCCATTTGTGTCAATAGGACTTGGATTTCAGCGGTATTCGCCTGTCGATACCCTAGCTGTGTCATCCCTTGATTTGGCCATACCCGTAGGTCTGGGTATTCGATATGAAATGGCAGCAGGATGGGAAGTATTTGGACAATTGCGATGGGGGTATAACTTTGGTGACAAATACGATAAGGTAGCAGATCTTAAGGGGAATGACCATTTTTTAACCTCCGAATTGGGAATCAGATATCGTTTTCCGTTAGTAAAAGATACGGATGGGGATGGAATACCGGATCAAGAAGATCGATGTCCTCATATCCGTGGTGTACGAAAAAACCACGGTTGCCCTAAGATTAAGAAGTCGACCAAAAAAGTATTTGAAGAGGCGGTACAAGCCATCCATTTTGAAGTTGATAAAGATGTTATCCTACCGGAATCCTATCCTATCCTCAACCGGATCGTCGAGGTGATGAAAAAGCATCCCTATATTAAGTTGACCATAACCGGGCACACTGATTCAGACGGTTCTGCAGCTCATAATTTAGACCTCAGTCGCCGAAGAGCCAAGGCAGTTAAGTCGTTTCTCGTGACAAACGGTATTGCGGCGGATCGAATGACGACAGCCGGGTATGGGGAAGCGGTTCCGATAGCAGATAATAATACCCCGGAAGGGAAATCGCTCAATCGAAGAGTAGAATTTGAAATTGGTTATTAAGATATCTATTATGAAGTTAGCGGATGTTATCACTAGATTTATTTTCTTAATAGGCATTGGGATACCCCTGTTGTCTTCCCTATGGAATTGTGGAGACCCCAATGCTACAGAACCTGTTACAACTAAAAATGATACCACCGAAGTTGTTGCCATTTATCACGTACTCAAAGGTACAGACATCAGACATGGTCCCTATGAAGAAAAAGATTTTCAAGGTCGTCTTCTCGAACAATCTAATTATTCACATGGTAAGCTTCAAGGCGAGCAAAAACTGTATAACAAGGGTGTACTCTACAGTATCGCTCATTATTCAGATGGCGTTATCAATGGCCTCTACACCTCTTATCACCTAGGTACTGACAAACCCTATGTCATCGGCAATTATAAGAATGGTGTTATGGAAGGCAAATGGAAAACCTATACTCGACAAGGGAAGCTTAAAGAGATTGTCACCTTCAAAAACAATGAGGAAAACGGCCCTTTTGCCGAATTTTACCCCAATGGAAAAATTAAGGCCGAAGGTAATTATATCAATGGCGATAACGAACAAGGGCTTCTCTTGATGTATACCCCAAATGGGGTACTCTATAAAAAAATGCAATGTGAAAATGGGGTTTGTCATACGATTTGGGAAAAAGGCAAAAATACGACTGACAAAAAGTAAATCCCCCCTCGACTCCCGCTGTTTAAACGGGGTTTTAAGTAAAATACATTGGACGTATTGCTAGAAAAATGTGTCGTCCACAGGGGCATTCAAATTTATTTGAACCAGAATTCTAATGTCTAAAAACGCAACAACTTTAGATACATAATCGCCCGTCTCTACGATACTTCTACTATCTACATCATCAGCGTAATCCCTGTAATTCCAAATGTTTTGATGGCAAGAGAATCCCCCGACTTCCGCTGTTTAAACGGGGTTTTGGGTTAATTGATTCTATAAATTAATGATTGGTATCTAGTGACAATTGGGTTTGAATCATATTGTGATCTGAGATATTATTTTGAATTAATTGCATCGTTTGGACAGAAAAATTTGTATCCGCCAAGATATAATCTATTCTTAAGAAGGGCATGGCTCCGCGATACGTTGAGCCGGGTCCCAAACCTTTTTCTATAAAGACATCTTGCATGTTTTTACTTAGAATGTGGTAGGCATAAGACAGCGGTTGATCATTGAAGTCTCCTGCTATTATGACAGGGTTAGGACTGGAATTTACCGCTTTGCGTACTTTTTCTACTTCTTCGGCGCGGTATTGGGAGTAGTCTTTGTAGCTTCGGAACATGGAAAGTATTCTTCGCCATGTTCCGGACTCACTTAGGTCTTCTTCTTGAATTTCTTCTGCGGTTTTACTGACCCGATTCGATTGTAAGTGCAAGCAAAACATACGAATGGTATCTTCTTTTAATTGGATATCCGCCCAAACGCAGGAATTGGTTTGATTGGAAAATGGAATACTGCCCTTATCAATAAATCCATATTTGGAAAGTAAGAGTGCCCCTTGTGTCCCGTATTGGTGTTTGTAGGGGAAATTGAGATATCTGGTTAGCAATTGAAGGGAGTAAGGGTTGACCTCTTGAAGACAAAGTATATCTGATTGGTCAAAATCTCGAACTAATTTACGCAACTTGTACGCTGCTTTCTTTGGATGGGAATGAAATAGATTTTTTATTATTTTTAATCCGTAAAGATTTTGACTCGTCAAGTTTATACCAGAAGAAGAGTTTAACGAGTAAGTAGGTTTGTTCATCCCATAAAACAATTTTATACTTGGGATGCACAAGCCTATTACCAAGAGTGAAAGCCATGTTTTTTTCCATTTGAACATCAACCAATAGAACGCGAATAGGACATTGCCTACAAAAAATACCGGAAATAATAACCCGGCGATCGCGACAGGCCAAAAGGCGGATGGAGACACATAAGGAGATAATAGGGCTATTAGAGTTAATATGCCCCAAAGAATGTTAAGCTTAAAAAGTATTTTTCGAAAAAACACAAGCTATTGTATCAATGCGAATGAGTAACCCTCACCCACGCGTGGTCAAATCAAATACCTAATTAAAACGCAAAGCCTAAAGACAATTGATATACAATATTTTTATCAATATCACTGGATTTAGGAAGCTTATCAGGGGCATTTGGGTCCAAGGTGTATTTTAAGTCAACGCTATTATTGGTGATATCCGATAACCCCCAATATCCACGTAAAGAAAGATATAGAGCCGAGTTGAGATAATATTTTAACCCTGCTAATACTCCATAATCCAATGTGTTGTATTTTTTCTTTTTAATCTCTTCATTATAAAAGTAGTAGGCCCCCAGTGTGTTGGGAACATCGTATTTTATACCTCTAATTACCTTAGAATAATTGTATCCCACTCTGCTTTTGAAAACGCCACCAACTTCTCCGGCTTTGTCCTTAAGATAGTTATAATCCAACAACACATTAAAGTCTAGATCCTTTCCCGGATTGTTAAAAGACATCGTCCCCTTGGCGGTAGATCCTGCTAAAATATTTAAGCTTACACCACCAAATACTTCTAGCTTTTTGAACGGTTTATAATATATACCGAGAGGGATTTCAACATAAGAATGTTCGACGAGAAGTTTTGTCTCTACATCTCCGGATACAAGTATATCTTTTAGAAAACTGCGAAAGAGAAAGTAGCCTTTTCCTTTGTATTCATACTTGGATCCCGCTTGATTATAAGCCAAGCCAGAATAAAACCCGAATTTGGGCAATAGTTTATAAGTCACTTGAGGGCCTATATGAATGCCTCCCTGATATCCGACAGTTTCACCGGGTTCCAAGGGACCTTGGATAGAAGTCCAACTTCCGCCTGCTTTAAAGCCAAATCCCCATTTTTGGGCCATTGTTTTTCCGCTTAGCAGCAGGATAATTGCTGCAATTGTATAAATATACCTCATCCTTTCCAAATTACACAGTTATGAGTCAATTAACAGATTAAACAAGAGATATATTTACTTTCTCTTGTTTCTACTAGGAATGCAAAGGTACAGTTTATTTAAAGATCCTAATCTTCCGAGCAGTTAATCCTTTGGAAGTTTCTATCTGTAGGTAATAAATGCCACTGGTCAGGTCTTTAGTCGACCATTTCATACTATAAGAACTTCTTCCCATATAGGACCAATTTCGAACTTTTACACCTCTGGTATTATAAAGACTTAAGTGTACTTCCTCCGGTTGGGTAAGGCTTATTTTTATTTGTATGAAATGGTTAGCAGGGTTGGGAAACACAGATACTGCAGAGAAAATATCAGGTGTTCTTGTAGCTGTGATTTCAACTATTTCATACTCCTCTACCATCATACATCCATTGGCATCTGTTATGGTAATAGCATACTTTCCGGCAGCAAGGCTGTCTATCCCGGTCGATGTATCTCCGGTATTCCACAATACTTTGTAGGGAGGAGTACCTCCTGATATTTGAACATCGATCGCTCCGTCCTTCATCCCTGGATGGGCATTTTTCAACATTGGAGAGAGCAGGATGGCTTCGGGTTCTTTGATGATCAGTGTATCGCGGTTGCTGCTACAATTATGACCATCCTTGAGTTCTACCGTATAAGTTCCGGCCGGAAGAGAAATGCTATCTCGGGTTAATGTTTTTTCCTCTCCATTGAAGAAATAACGGAAAGGGGGGGTACCCCCTAAATCCGTAAAGTATATCTGTCCATTGGATGCTCCATTGCAAAGAGCATCTGATGTTTCAGCTTGAAATACTACTTGAGGGTAATGTGGAATATCAATATTCTTTTCTATCTGGCAATCTCCTTCTGTTATGATTACAACAGCATTATTCCCTTCGATTTCAGCGGTCGAATCCATGCCATTACCTTCTTTCCATTGGTATTCATAAGTTTTACCTTGGGGGGCAGATAAGATAACGCGCGTCGGAAGGGCAAAGCATCCGGTATCATATTGGACCTCCGGAGTAATCTCTGGCTTTACATCCAGGATAAAGACTAGAGAGCTATCACATCCATTAGCTGCAGTCAATACTTGGGTAATGGTATCGGATTCAAATCTCTCCTCCCCTTCAAACACATCTCCATAGCAGAGGGATATTTGTCTAGAAATGGAATACGATGTTTTCATTTGGACTTGCCAGGTGATGCTTTGTTCGCATCCATTGGCATCAGTCATGTTCTGTGTGTAAACACCTGCAGAGTCTATGGTCAACTGGCCAAACTGAATTTCAGATCCTGCACATATACTGGTGTCGATCGTTAGTTCTCCCGGCGTCACATAGACATCGATATCATCCGTAGAGGTAAGGGGACCTCTGGTAACGGTCACTGCGTAATTGCCTGCATCTTTGACGCGAATGGTCGGTGTGGTTTCTCCTGTATTCCATAGATATTCCTCCCCATCCAATTGAGGATCCAAGACGATGTCTGCGTCTCCGCACTGATAAACATTTTCCTCTGAGGGATGACTTCTAGCCTTCCATCGGATGGTTATCGTCAATGCAATCGACATTTTTCTAGTGACATCTTTTGTATTGGGGTTGTTAAGGGGAAACGTCCATTTTCCACCCGGATCTATCTGATTCCATCGTTGGTAATACCTAGCAGAACGTTGGCTGGGTTTTTCGTCTTTGGTAGGATTATAGTTTTCTACTATCACCCCGGATTGAGCAGGCCCAATAATGTCCATTTCAAGTAAGCTTATATCTCCGGGTCGACCGTATTTGATATAGGTTTTTAGCTCGACTTCCCAATCCAGAAGCTGAGTATTAAGTGAGTCCAGCACATCTTGGGGTATTGCCAGCACTAAAGTATCCATATTTTCTGATGGCAATAGGGTTTTAACCTCAAATTTGGCTTCTCCGGAATCTCCTACTATTACCGGATAATTAATACTAGCGATAAATTCTTGGCCCAATACGTTTATGGTATTGCTAAATACGCTGCAGTCATTTATTACTTCTACTCTGTACTGTCCGGTTTGTCCTATAGTTATAGTTGATTTAGTTTTGTCGGCGATGGGGGAATCATTCAGATACCATTGGTAGCTATAGGCTTTGCCGGTGGGTATGGAGCGCAATTGTATAGAATCTCCATAATAGAGTGTAACGTTTCCTTTAGGAAAGGCTTCCGCATTGAAGGCGCCGCCCAAACAGAGGGCACGAGCGATTTTGCCCCTAACCACATCTCCGGGTTGTTTACCAAATCCGTTGCTAAATTTGATTCCTACTCTATTGAGGTGACAATAACTCATGATTGTCCCTCCATTATTGGGAATGATGGGATTATTTTTATCAAAACAGCGTTGTCCCTCCGGTTGGCTCCCATTATTGGCGGCAAACAAATTGCCGCAATCATCTATTTGGGTTCCATTTCCATTCCATCTACAACTATGGGTATGGTAGGAGCCCAGGTTATGTCCCATTTCATGGGTGAGCACATTCACGCTCCACGAATAAGCGGGTAATCGTTTATAATTTTTTCCTATATTGCTGTAGGCGACCCGTCCTTGCTCGTTGAAAGCCGTATAACTGTCACAAAGCTTATCGATCCAGCCGACACCTCCTAAATTATTAGGAGAACGACTTAACAAGTGCCCTAGGTCACCATCGAAATTGTCTTTAATTCTCGACCCAAATCCACGAATGGCAGCAAATGAGTTGTTTGTATTATACGGATCTTTGGTGGTCCAAATAAATATTTTATTGACTTTGATATTTATTCCTTCGTTCTCGTAGATTGCACCGACCACATTAAACATCCCATTGATGTCCTGTGTTACTCTTGTTTTTGATCGTCCTTTTTCCTGATACATTAGATAATCTGCTTCGACGTATATTTTTATCTGCTTGCAGGGTTTGGCCTCTCCGATGGCGACCATATCTTCTGTGTGAACAGGCTCTTTATGATCCAAGATATCTGTAAGATAAGTATTCCAGCATTCTAGCATAGGAGGATTTGCTACATCTGCATCGTTGTAACTGACATAAGTATTATCATCGTAACCATAGGTCTTGCCTATGACTTGGTTGCCCGGTTTTTCTCCCGAAAATACTCCCATGATATCATCTTGATAAAAACTCATTGCTGCAAAAGATTCGGGTTGTCCTTCTATTATCCCACGATAGTGGAGACCGGGTTTATAGGAGATCGGTTGATCCGGTTGGTCACTAGTGACGACTCTAAAGGCATCTGTTATGGGGTCGGAAAGTACAAGCAATAAATGTTGGGGTCTGCCATTGCTCAAGGGTACTTCCACGCGTATAAACTCCGGTTTTTTACGAAGAATAAATTTTATTTGACTTTGATCCGGACGTCTAAGAGCATATTGGGAAACGGCCTGTTCGATACCCGGCATATTCATTCTTAGCTCTGTAGGATGGAAAGGTCGGATGTCTACGGGTTGGTATACAGACTCCCAGGTTTTTACCATTTCATACAATGGTTTTTGCCCGAATGCTACAAAAGTGAACAGGAATAAAACGATGGTACATTTTTTTTTCATTCTTTAAAAATTTCTAATAATTTAAAAATACACTTTCAGCATTAATGATTTTATGGACAGATACTATCGTCATACTTCTGTGTGAAATTTATGTTTAATAAAATTCGTGTTCGTTTCATATCTAATAAGTGAGTAAGTGATTTAATGGTCAATGAGGGATTCTAAGAGCAGTGTATTTTTTGAATTTGTAATACGTATTATATACAGTCCATTCGGCCAATCTTTTGTCAGAACAGGAAGATGAAAGCTTTTTCCACAGGAATAGCTCCCTTGATGGAAAGTGTGCCCGGAGGCGTCAAAAACTGTTAAGGAAAGTTGTTGAGGATAAGGTAATTTCCCTTTGATCCAAAGCTGTTTGTGCGCTGGGTTGGGATAAACTTTTGCATAAATATCAGAATGATTTATGTCTTTTACAGCGGTATTTTCTGTGATTTGCTCTGTTTTTACCAGTTGGCATTGGTGTGCATCTGTTATCGTGACGGAATACTTTCCCTTGGGAACATCGACTAAATCTTTATCTGTCGAGCCCGTGCTCCAGTGGTATTTATAAGGAGGTGTTCCTCCTTGTACGTCAAGTATAATTGCTCCTTTTGAAGTTCCATTTGCAGTACCTCTTACTGTTGAATTGGCAGTGAGTGCTGGGGGATCTTTCAATGTGAAATTACGTTGTTCTTGGCATTGTTTTTCATCTGTAACAGTTACGGAATATTGACCCGCTGCCAGATTTTTTCTAATCAGGCGGTTGCTTCCATCTTTCCAGAGTAAGTGTTTTTGTCCGGAGCCACCGTTAATTTTCAATTCTATTTGTCCGTTCATATCTCCATTACAGGCGATCGGAGTTGTAACCGCATTCATTATAATAGCCGGATAATGAGGGACGGAAGTATTTAGATCCAATGCACATCCATCGGAGTTGGTCACCCTTACTCCAATAGTTTTATCTTTGACATTCTTAATCTTTTGAGTAGTTTTCCCATTGGTCCACCGGTAGGTATCAGCGGGATTATTACTGTTAATTTCTAGGTTGGATCCTATGTTTGCACAACCTGTATCTACACGAATATTTGCTATAATCTCAGGGCTGACTTTAAGGTGATAAACTCGTACACTATCACATCCGACTTGGGTTTGGAGCATTTGGGTTATAGTTTGAGAAGAATAGTATTTTTTGTCTTGGAATACATCTCCATAACAGAGCATTATCTCTTCTTCCCGGTAGTAGTCCGGTTGTACGTTAAGATGTAAAGTAACAGCACTATCGCATCCTATCGAAGAAGTAAATTGAGCTTGATAAGTGCCGGTTTTTTTTAAGACACGGTTCCCAAAAACAAGGGAATCTCCCTCACAAATAGTTTGTTGAATATCAAAGGTAGTCGGATCTTTAATGACTTCAATATCATCTGTTGCAACGAGGGCTCCTTTAGTAGCGGTAACCGCATAATATCCAGTTTTAGCTACCTTTATACTTCTGGTCGTTGCTCCGGTTGACCATTGATAAGTATCTGCGCGAATTCCAGCATCTAAAGTTACTTCTCCTGAGGTACAACTTCGTTCATTTTTATCAGAGGGTTTGCTTTTTAATATCCAAACAAATGCAAAATCCACATCAAATGTTAAAGGACCTACCAAGGCACCGTTTTCATTGGCAATGTGAATATTCCATTGTCCGGTTGGATCCGTTTTACCAAGGTTATACTTAAATGTATCAGCTTCAACAAAGATATCCACTCCATCTGCCGGATAAAAATCTTTAAGGGATATATCACTTCCCGGAGGACCTGTTATCGTCATTTTTAGTTGGTTGAGGTAGATAGGGAATCCCCCTTTCAAACGAATCCTCATCTGCATAAACCACTGATGTGTGCCCGTCGGAATATTTTGAAACACTGCAGGCTTAAATTCCACTAAATAATCTTTCGCCTTTCCCCCTTTTAAGGAATCCCGAATACTGTGTTGAACACTATCTCTTCCCCCTGACTTGGGAGGAAAATTAATGCTTGCGATAAACTCACTGTTGGTTACCTTAATAGGTTTAGACAATACAGAACATGTAGTGGTAACCTCCACATTGTAATTTCCAAATTCTTTTACGACAAGGGTAGGTTGTGTTGCACCAGGGATAGGGAGACCATTGGCATACCATTGATAAGTGTATTTGTTGCCTGTTGGGGATGCGGAGAGTACAGCACTGTCTCCGTAGTAAACATTGATAGGACCATTAGGGGAAATAGTAGCTGCAAAGGCATCTCCGAGACATCCTGCTCCTCGGACTCTATTTCTAATTAGGTCCCCGGGTTCTTTTCCAAATCCATTTCTAAAATTAATCCCATACCTCGTGAGGTGACAATAGCTCATAATAGTACCCCCATTGCGAGGTGCCGGACCTCGTGGGCACCCCCCTTCTGTGGCGTAACAATTGTCTAGTGCTTGATTGTGTTGTGGTCCCCAAAAACACCTCTGGGTGTGCGGGGAACCGAGATTATGCCCCATCTCATGAGTGACTACTTCTGTCGTCCACGAATAGGTAGGGAAATCAGTGTATCCCAGTCCGATATTGGAAAAAGCATGCCGATGACCATTGCCACACAAAACATCTACCCATGCTAATCCTCCTAAATTATTGGAAGACAATGAGAGCAAATGGGCAAGATCTCCATCAAAATTATTGCCAATTCTTTGTCCAAAGGTATTGAGTGCAGCATTGCTAGTACTATAATTATATGGATCTCGCTTGTCCCAAACTTTTAATTTATTTATCTTGGTGTTAATTCCTTCGTTGGCGTATAAAGTAGAGACAATGTTGTAGATACCGGTAATGTAGTTGGAAACACTTTGTATAGAACGTCCTTTTTTGGTAAACACGTTGTAATCGGCCTCCAGATAAACGGCGACGGTTTTGCACTCCTTTCCCTGGTAGGAATTTGGATTAATACTGCTTGTAGTAGATGCCTCTACCGCAGACTCCATGGTCTCATCTACAGCACAAACCGGTGGTGTGGGAATTTGTAAGTCACTTTCATTGTACAAGATGTAAGTACTGCCCTTATTTAATTCCCCCCATTTTCCAATCACTTGATTCCCTTCTGCCGGACTGGTTACACCGATGATATCTCCTTCAAAAAAACTAATGGCAGCAATAGATTTTGGATCACCTACTATATAACCCCTGTAATACACACCAGGTCGATAGGGAATAATACGTTCTTCTCCATCTACCATTTTAAATTGATCTGTAAATGGATCCTGCCGGAGTAACTTCAAGGTATAACCATCAGCGTCTCCGATTCCCGGAATGCTTAATTGAATCAAATCCGGTTGTTGTTGGATTATTTTATTTAATACCGGGCGATTCACTTCCATCAAGGTGGCTTCTTTCACTTTTTCCTTGAGATTTTTAGGTGTTTCCCTTAAGGATAATGTATGAAAAAGAGGGATAGATACCGGTCGAATACCTGAAGCTTGAATAGCCTGTACTTCTTCAAATACCGGATGGTTTTGACTGTATGAAATGGTTACTGTTAAGAGGATGAATGCAAATACTGCATATCCTTTAAATTTTTTAATCATATGGCTTTGTGTTGCAAATAAAAAAAATCAGTATTAAAATATTCCTTACTAATTGCGAGTTGAAAGGAAATATTTTGAAATATTCAGATCGTTTGAGCTTAGACCGGTCGATATAATTAGGAGTCAAAGATAGTGAATTCAGACTAAATGTATCTATGAAACGCATTACTTTAACAGTTGAAAGGATGGGATTTATGTTATTTTGTTATGAGAAAGACATGATTTCATACCTATAAATGATAATTCTGATTAATATTCCTATGATTTCCATAGAATATCATAACTTTGGGGCCATAAAATTATCAACCCGTAAAAAAAGTAAAATATGAAAATGAATTTCAAACTATTACTCGCTATTTTCTTAACTGCCGGTGTTTTGACTTCTTGTGTTTCTTCAAAGAAATATAAATCTTTGCAAGAAGAGTATGAAGCTGCTCAAATGGCACATAAAAAACGTCTAGAGGCACTTAAAGGCGAACTCATGGATACACAAAAAGAAGTATCTAAGCTCAAAGGGGAGAGTAGCAGGCTTAAGTCAGAAGCGATGAATGCTAGAAAAGATGCAGAATCAGCACTTAAAATGCAGCAACTCAAAGAAAAAGAGATCGCCAATATCAAGATGCAAATTAAAAAAGCATTTTCCGGTCTCGATGATCCCAATTTGCATTTCACCACTAAGAATGGTAAATTAATTCTTTCCCTTACTGATAATGTTCTGTTTAGAAAGGGAAGAGCAGAGCTCTCTCGATCAGGGAAAAATGTTGTTCCTACATTGGCAGAGGTCTTCAAAAAACATCCCAATATGCGTATTAATGTAATCGGTCATACGGATAAAGATCCTGTTCGTAGAACGCGTTATCTGTATAAAGACAATTGGGATCTCAGTGTCGCTCGTGCTGCAAATGTAGTAAGAGCTTTGACTAAAGCAGGAGTTCCTGCAGCACAAATGACCGCGGCAGGTCGTGCAGATCTCGACGCTATGGGTATTCAAATGGATGGTAAAGATGCCGGTGCACTCGAGAGACGTGTTGACTTTGCTTTGGATCCGGATGCTGAGTCATTATACAAAGTATACAAGGGTATGAAGTAATTCAGTATATCAAAGGATAAAAAGCCCGGTTGTTTGCCGGGCTTTTTTATTTTAATAGGGGAATTTACTTTCTTTGCAGTATGATATCAGATAAACAGAGTGTACAGGATGTAGTGAGGGTGTGTTATGAAATGGGCATAAGACATGTAATTATCTCTCCCGGTTCGCGTAATGCCCCACTCTCCATCTCATTCAGTGGATATGGTAAATTCCGTATTTATAGTATTATTGATGAGCGCTCTGCAGCATTCTTTGCGCTCGGTATCGGACAACAAACAGGGACGGCTGCGGCTATAGTATGTACTTCAGGTAGTGCAGTGCTCAACTATGCGCCAGCTATTGCCGAAGCGTACTATCAACATGTTCCTCTCCTTGTTTTAACGGCAGATCGCCCTTCTCACCGTATCGATGTAGGGGATGGGCAGACCATACGACAAAAGGATGTTTACCACAATTATATTCGATGGTCCACTTCACTTGAGCCCAAGGACCAATGCTCTTCTATTCCCGATATCATTAAAGCTATAAATCACACGCAGTATCCCACCCCCGGTCCCGTTCATATCAATATTCCTTTAGATGAACCCCTTTACAATAGGGTTAGCCCCCCTTCCCAGGTTGCCCCTCTTCAGATCCCAATTCTTAATCCTTCCAATAACCTGCCGGAGGAGGCGCTCCAGGCTTCGCTTTCTTCCCTACCGCCGTATCCTAAAGTAATGCTACTTATCGGTATGATGCCTCCAGATATAAGATGGACAGAAGCGCTATATCTGTTTATGACCCGTTGTCCCAATGCAGTTGTTCTTTCGGAGACAACAAGCAACGTTGCCCATCCGGATATTATCACTCAGATAGATCGAACGCTTGCAGGTATCCCAGATGATACATCCGGTGATTATGTGCCGGATCTATTGATTACAATGGGACATAGTATTATCTCCAAGAGGATAAAACAGTGGTTTAGACAACATTCGATTCTTGCTCATTGGCATATTAGTGGAAAAAATCATTTTCCGGATACCTTTCATCAATTATCCCTGAAAATACCTGTTTCACCTTTACATTTCTTAGAGCATTTTCCTGATATTATAGGTGATGGGAACTATTTTGACCTGTGGAATACACTTGTTTTAGATACTTCAGATCGACATGAGCACTATATTAAGGAGGCCCCTTTTACAGATTTAAAAGCATATGATTATATTCTGGAAAAACTGCCTTCAAATACTTTCCTTCAAATGGGCAATAGTACTGTTGTTAGATATGTACAACTTTTTCAAAACAGACCGGATTTACGTTATTTTTCCAATCGGGGAGTAAGTGGAATAGAAGGATGTACCTCTACTGCTATAGGAGCTGCTAATATGACCAATGACCTTGTCGTACTCCTCATTGGAGATATTTCTTTCGGGTATGATGCCAATGCTTTTTGGCATCAATATCTCCCTTCCAATCTAAAAATTATCGCCTTTAATAATGGCGGTGGAAATATATTTAGGTTTATTCAGGGGCCGGATCAAACGGATGTTTTAGAATCTCTCTTCGTCACACAACGCGCACAAACTATTCATCGTATCGCTCTCAGATATAATTTGCCTTACCAAAATGTAGATTCTTTAGCGTCCCTTGAAGCTCTCCTTCCCCGATTTTTGCATGAAGATACAGCAGTTCCAGCTATTCTTGAGGTTGTGACCGATGGTGTCCTCAACGCTCGCATACTTAGAGCGTATTTCAAAGCTTTAAATCCTTAGCAATTAAATATTTCTTCCATCTTCATGAACCTCCTCAATGAGAGAATAATCTAGAAATATTGTATGTTTGTATTTTAAAGGGATTTGTAATGAAAAAACTACCAATAGGCATACAGACATTTAGGGATATTATCACAGAAGGATTTGTTTATGTAGACAAAACGGAGATCGCCTATAATCTAATAATGGGTGGAAAATATTACTTTCTATCCCGTCCCCGGCGCTTTGGTAAAAGTTTGTTTCTGGATACACTCAAAGATATCTTTGAAGGCAAAAAAGAGCTGTTTAAAGGACTTGCGATCTACGACCGATGGGATTGGGAGGACCAATATCCCGTGCTGCGGGTGAGCCTGGGCTCCGGAGTAGAAAGGGATATTAACCATTTGTTTCCTCGCCTTCGATGGATATTACAAAATGCGGAAAGAGATCTAAAGATAAATTCTGAATTAGAAAACCCTGTCGAATGCTTTCAGGATTTGATCTTGACAGCGTATGAAAAATACGGCAAGAAAGTTGTCATTCTGATCGACGAGTACGACAAGCCCATACTCGATAATATAACGGATAGTGAGGTGGCGGGTCAGATGCGCGATGCCATGAAAAACTTTTACGCAGTCATTAAGGACAATGATGCGTATATCCGCTTTGTATTTATCACGGGAGTGAGCAAGTTCTCCAAGATGAATCTATTCAGCGGATTGAACAACCTGGAAGATATCACCTTGAATGCCAGATACGGCAATATCTGTGGATATACACATGACGACTTATTGACTGTGTTTAAGGAGCATTTGGAAGGGGCGGATATGGAAAAGGTACGCTTGTGGTACAACGGATATAATTATTTTGGTAAAAAGGTTTACAATCCCTTCGATATCTTGCTCTTTATCTCCAACAGTCATGACTACAGAAATTATTGGTGGTCGACTGGCAATCCGAGCTTTCTATTGGACATGCTTAAAACCCGAAATTACTTTATCCCCCATCTTGAGCATTTTACAGCTAGCGAAGAGATCTTAGACACATTC
>JALSTN010000040.1 GCA_026983735.1 Saprospiraceae bacterium
GACTTTAAACACGACAGAAGCTCCAAACTCTCCCCCCTTCGAGCATATATCATTTAGTGGAGTGGGCGTGTAAAAAATGATTTACCAGCTCTTGATTTTTGGTTCTTTGTATCAAGACAAAGAACAAAGAAGTTTAAACACAACTCCTAAAGCCCTAAACGCACTCCACCGTCCAAAACCTCGACTTTAAACACGACAGAAGCCCCAAACTCTCCCCCCTCGAGCATATATCATTTAGCGAAGTGGGCGTGAAAAAAATGATTTACCAGCTCTTGATTTTTGGTTCTTTGTATCAAGACAAAGAACAAAGAAGGTTATACACAACTCAAATATTCCAAATTCACTTCAGAAAGCTCCAAATAGGTGTTTAAACACGACAGAAGCTCCAAACTCTCCCCCCTTCGAGCATATATCATTTAGTGGAGTGGGCGTGAAAAAATCCGATCAAACAAAATCGTGTCTGAGCGAAGCGAGTTTGATTTTGTTAGGATTTTTTTATGCTCACGCAACGTTAAAAATGATTTGTTAGCTCTTGATTTTTGGTTCTTTGTATCAAGACAAAGAACAAAGAAGGTTAAACACAACTCCAATATTCCAAACTCACTTTAGAAAGCCCCAAATAGGCGTTTAAACACGACTATAGCCCCACATACAAAGACTTTATTTTCTCGTCAATCTGTCACCATTTCATACCTGACTCATACCCAATGTCTTTTCCCTTGCTGCATGAGATCTTTATTGACTCGGATACTGGCATTCAACTCGTAACCTATCAAAAGGATGGAGGCGTTGATCTGGAGCCAAGCCATAATCACGATCAATGTACCAATGGCGCCGTAGAGTTGGTTATATCGACCGTAGTTATTGACATACCAGGAGAAAGCGACAGAAGAGAGGATAGATAATAACGTAGCGAGATAAGCACCGGGTGTAAAAAAACCTGATTTGACTCGAAATGCCGGCCCGTATCGGTAGATAAATGAAATAAAGAAATAAAAGAGCAGCAAGACGATGATGTAGCGCATAATATCCAATGCGATCCGAACGAATTGGCTAAACTGCAAAAAGTCAAAGAGATAGGGCAACCATTGCTTGCCCAATACGATTAACACCATCGACACGATCAGAAGTGCCATCATCATTAAGGTCAATTTGATAGCGACCAATCTCTTTTGAAGAATATTTCGACGGCTATAGGATTGGGGATAATTCTTTTCAAACCCCTTGATCAACATCATCATCCCGTTAGAACCAAAATACAATGCCAACAGGGCACCAATGGACAAAAGCCCACCCCTAGGTTCATTCAAGTCATCAATAAGTGAAAAAATCCAATCCTCCGCCATCCCCGGCAATAAGCCCTTGATAGAATCCTTGAGTATAAAAAAGATATTGTACTCCACCGGCAGATAAGGTAACAGCGCCAGCAAAAACAATAATGAGGGGAAAACTCCAATAAAAAAACTATAGGCGATGGCATTCGCTCGAAGTGCTACATCTTCTTTCATCATCTCTTGATAGATAAACCGGACAACATCATACAAGGGTACGCCACCCAAACCCGGCAGGGAGGTCCGTTTTGCCCAGATGAATAGCTTACGTAACCATCTGTTGTAGACATATTGTTCGAGCTTGCGATACCAGTTACTCAAAATACTTTCTGAATTCTTGAATAAAATAATCGGGCACCATCACCACGCTCTTCATCTTGGGATCGTAAAAGCACAATTTGACCTTGCCGACGTTAATTAGCTCTCCTGCGGGATTAAACAACTCTGTGTAAAACGTTATGAACTTGTCCGGTAGCTTTCTCACTTGTGTCTTAATCGTCAACAGATCATCGTAGAACGCGGGGCGCAGATACTTGACCTCCATAGAGACCACCGGCATATAAATCTCATGCTTGGACTCGAGTTCGCTATAAGACAAGCCAATGTCTCGCATGGCTTCAGTCCTCCCTATCTCATAAAACAATGGATAGTGTCCGTAATACAGATATCCCATCTGGTCCGTGAATCCATATCGAACCCGCTCTTGTGTTATATGCTCATACATAGCCACAAAGGTAAAGCTTACAATCCAACTCTATGGTGCCTTACTCTCAAAATAAATACTAGACCAGATCAATTACTCACTAAAATACGCCTGTTGACCGCCGTTCCATTGTCAAACCATACCCGCACCCAATACCATCCGGCCAACATCCCAGGAGGGTTGAGCAAGAGGGAAGCAGGACTTCTTCTCTTAATATCTCCGGACTGTATAGCATTCCCCTGCATATCTATAATTTCATATCTTACAATATTTTCAGAATTATATATTATAAAATATTGACCACGAATTATATTATTTGGATAGATTTTAATTCTATTTGGATCCCGTAATGGCAAAATAGTGGAAGTTGTCCCTTCTTTCTCCACATGAGGCCGGATTTCGATAGCGATCTTCCAGTCGGGATGACAACAATTCGTATAGGCCCCATGACGACGCCAGGTCTCCCTTCTACCTGAAAAGTCAAATTCGTAGCATTCAAAAATATTAAATAATTCGGTATCCAGTATATCTCCATACAGTTTATCTTCTTTAGGCGTGAGGATGCAAAGATCTATATCTTCTGAAGGAGCCAACAAGTAATCCCCTGCTGCATCATAGGGTCGTACGATATTATCCACTTCCAAAGGTACATTTCTCAATCCTCTGTCTGTAAATACGGCATTGCCCGCTACGATCTGTGTAAACTGAGGGTCCGGAGCCTCAAAATTAATCGAACGGCCCTTAACCCAAAGGGTATTTTGAAAAATACGAATATTGCGAGGGGGACGACCGTGATGTTTTTGGATTTGTATGCCTCCTCCTCCGGGATATTTATTGACCAATACATTATGGTGAAAAGCGACATTGCCCGTTCCTTGAAAGAGTTTTTCCGTTTGATTTTGCCAGAAGAAATTGCCGTAAATCTCATACCAATCGTCTTTTCCGGCGGTGGTAGGGGGAAAGCCCCCGACCAGCAGATTAGGCCTAGCACTGTTACCCGGCACATTCTCCGTCTTAACAAAGGTGTTATATCGGATGAGCGTCTTTCCTTGCTGAGGTATCCCGGGGGTTGTCCTTGTGTTGTCGTTTTGTCGCTTTATCTGCAGGTTGTACCCCGTCGTATTCATAATGAGATTGTATTCTATCAATCCATTTACGAAAGCCTCTTCCCCATTAGAATTGCCAAGATACATTCCCGTCCCGGCCCCGACAATCGTATTGTGGTGAATATGCCAATCCCACGAAGGACATTTGGTGCTGATGCCTACTGTCTGCTGCTCTGGCCCATGATTTATTATACGCAAATGATGCAAGGTGATGTGGTGCGTCCAATTGCCTTGATTCCCTTCCGCTTTAACTGCATCGACATAGGAGATATGCTTGCCGTCTATGGTCAGGTATGAAATGGTTAAGTAGGCACAACGAGTTAGACTCACCGTATTGCAGCACGCATTGCCTACGAATATCGCCTCTCCGCCTGCGGAAGGACCCGTTATGACAATCGGAGCATTAGCTTCTCCTCGAATATCGACCAAGCGAAGTCTATCCAAATAGGTCCCCTCCTCCAAAATCAATGAATCACCGGGCATTAATTGCCCCAAATAAGACTTATAATCCGAAGGACTTGCATGATACACTGCGGCGAAAGTTAAGATGGGAAGAAGGAAGAATCCGGAGAAGAAAAGTGCGATTTTCTGCATTGATTTACATTTTGGGTTGAATAGATTGAAGGGAGGAAGTGGTTCCAAATAACGGCATATCCAGCCTACATATTGGACTTATCAATATAAGGTCATAGAGTATACAGCTCTATATCCTCCTTTGCTACAAAGATACTATATAATTTCTTTTTGGGATGGAGCCTTTTTTCCCTCTCCCCTCTCATTTTCAATTCAGCAAAATAGGTCACAGGATAGCACAACAATAGGTTTATCCGATACTGAGCAGCATTGATTCATACAAGCCTTATTTTTCGTTCCTTTCAATAGAGAACGAGGGACTCCCATAAATCATTTTTAAAATTGCATTAGGTAATTATGTCTTTTGTACGTCCCGCTACAATTTTAACAATCGTTAAAATCAACCTCTTACCCCTAATTGCGATTTTTAAATCCCAATTTCCATTGCATTGCTAATTTATTCTTATCTTTGCTCCGAAGCACCCACTCATACTAAACCGTTATTAAAATGGAGAACAAGAATTAGTTTTGGCTTATTCTATGAAAAAGTAAAAACTAAACTTTTTATACCCGACGCTAAGTGGTAGACAAAAGTCGGTGCGTTGCAAATGTGGTTTCAGACGAGACGCAAAAAGTAGACACAGCCTTAGTTGTGTCGGGGCTTTGCAACGATGTGGAAAGCGCAAGGACTGTCAATGGATTGGTACTCCACTGTGCATAGGGTATATAATCAGCTTATTAAGTAGCGGTTTGTTATTAACACCACTAGTTATGCCTAAACACCCACTTACTCCACATGATCGTTTCTTCAAGGCAATGATGTCCAACAAGGCTTTTGCCATAGATTTTTGTAAGGAAATGCTCCCTGAGCAAATACGTTCAGTAATAGATTTGGAATCCCTCTCTTTCCCGAAAACCTCTTTTATCAACAAGGAACTCAGAGAATTCTTCTCCGATGTTATATTGCGATTTCGAAGAAAAACCTCTTCTGACCAACACCTCCATGTCACCCTGATCATAGAGCACAAAGAAAAGCCGTACTCCATGGTGTATATCCAGCTTTTACGCTACCTGGCGGAAGGATATACCGCCTTTCTAAAGCAAGACAAACCCTTGGAGCCCATTCTCCCTGTCCTCCTCTACCAAGGAAGGAAAAAATGGAATGTTCGTCCCATTTCAGAGCTCATTGATCAACTGCCGGATGGGCTGAAGAAATACATTCCTCAATTTGAAATTCTATTTCTGGATGTCGCCAGAATGGATGATAAAATGATAGAAAATATCACCAATGTTTTTGTCCGTTCTGCACTCTACATCCAAAAGTATCGCACTTCCCTG
>JALSTN010000041.1 GCA_026983735.1 Saprospiraceae bacterium
CCCAATACGGTATTCACGATGCAATGGTGATAGATAATACAGGGGTATGGAGGGATGGCAAAGGGCTATCTGAGCATTTGAGACCCGGCATCAAACGCGTGATGTTAACGGCCCCCGGAAAGGATATCCCCAATATAGTGTACGGTATTAATGAAGGGGTAATTGATCCGGAGAAGGAGACGATTATCAGTGCTGCTTCTTGTACGACGAATGCGATATCTCCGGTTATTAAGGTATTGGATGATACCTTGGGAATAGAGCACGGTCATATCGAAACTATACATGCCTATACAGTAGATCAAAATCTTCTGGATAATTTTCATAAAAAACCTAGAAGAGGAAGAGCCGCTGCTATCAATATGGTTTTGACCACAACAGGAGCTGCAAAAGCGGTCTCAAGAGTACTCCCTCATCTAGAGGGCAAATTGACAGGAAATGCCGTACGTGTGCCGGTTCCTGACGTGTCGCTGGCGATTTTGAATTTGGCGGTATCTATGGAGACAAATGTTGAAGAGGTCAATGCTATATTAAAAGAAGCAGCCATTCATGGAGATCTTGTAGAGCAAATTCACTACAGTGACTCTACTGAATTTGTCTCTAGTCATGCGGTGGGGATGACAACTACCTCTGTTATAGATGCACCTTCCACCATTGTTTCCTCCAATAAGAAAAACATAACAGTCTACGCTTGGTATGACAATGAGTACGGATATGCTTGCCAGGTTGTCCGATTAGCCAAGGTATTCGCACAAGTTCAACGGCCGGTATTCCATTAATGACCACCTCTGACAATAATAATAAATCCACTCCTATCCAAGTATGGGGGCCGCTATTAATCGCCTTAGCTATAGGCTTAGGCATGGTGGTGGGTATGCAGATGGGACATGTAAAGGTGATCCAACTTAAAGGGGATTCGCCATCAACCAAGATTGAGATAGGAAGAGTTGAAGAAGTTTTACGTTTTGTAGAGAGCCATTATGTGGATAGTGTGCGCCAGGAGGAATTGAAGCAAAATGCGATAAATGGAATGCTTAAGGGCTTGGATCCGCACTCTAAGTATTTGACTCCGGAAATGCTATCTTTGGTCAATCGCGATATGTACAATGTGTATATTGGCTTAGGAATTTTGCCTAAATATATAGAGGATAGTATTTATGTAAGTTTTGTATTCAAAGATAGCCCCGCTGCAAGACAAGGTATCCAAGTAGGAGATAAGCTAATCGAGATAAATGGTGCTCCTGTGGCAGAAGATCTATCTTCTTTAGAGGCATCAATTTCTTCCTCCTCCTCTAGAGATACTATTTGGCTTACACTTTCCAGAAAGGGGTTGACCCAAAAGGTAGCACTAGTAAAAGCATCAATAGCATTGGATGAGATACCGGGGCATTTTATGATAGATGATAGTATTGGACTTATTCGAATAGAGCGTTTTGGATCGGAGACCTATCGTCATTTTATGCAGGCGTTAGAGGGATTAACTCAAGAGGGATGCAAGGATTTGATTATAGATGTTAGGGGGAATGCCGGCGGCTTTTTGAATGAGACGATTAAAATAATCAGCCAATTATTTGCAGAAAGAGATCTGCCTATCGCATGGGCAGAGGGAATTCACGCCCCTAAACAGGTATTTCGCACTAAGGGACGTCCATTTTTTAATTTAGATGATATTGTTGTATTGGTAGATGAACAGAGTGCTTCAGCTTCTGAGATTCTTGCCGGGGCACTTCAAGATTTGAGTAGAGCTGTAATCGTGGGTAGAAGGACCTTTGGGAAGGGATTGGTACAGGAGCAATACGAGCTACCGGATGGATATGCTTTGAGACTGACAACTGCTCGCTATTATCTACCTTCAGGAAGGTCCATCCAGCGAGATTACAGCCATGGGAATACGGCCTATCGCGATCAATGGTATGAGAGATTGAATACCGGGGAACTCTTAAGTCGTGATAGTGTTCACCTTCCGGATACGACCAAATATTATACCCGTCTAGGGAAAGTCGTATATAGCAAGTCGGGTATATTGCCGGATGTATTTATTCCTTATTCCTCTTTTGAATTGGAAGAGGGATGGAGTGATTTTATAAATGAAATTGACGATGATATCCTCAGACATTATAGTGAATTATCAGAGAAGTATGTAGATGTGATATCAGGTGATACCCTGTCGTTAAATAAAGGAAAAAAAGGTGTTTCTACGATTAAGCAAACGGACAGGATTTGCAATGAAATATTATCTAGAGTGTGCAGCCAAACACCTGCTTGGAATAGACTTTTACAAGCACCTGATTCAATGCGTAGGTTGAGTACTATCTGCGACTATATTCATTCGGATCTATTGTCTGCCACAGGGGATAAAAATGCATACTATAAATATCTGGATGTACGTGATTCTGCCGTAACTCACGCTATAGACATTCTACGTAATAACAAAGCAGATAGTATTTTGAAGAGTAGCTCAAATGCTGAAAAAGTTTATTCCCGAATGATCAGCAACTGACCCTCCTCATCGAAGGAAAAAATTGGAGATGGCTTTCCAATGCTCAAGTCTCTACCATATTTTGAGATGTAGTCTACATTGTTGCAGATATAGGAGGATATTTCACCAAAATGTTTTGGGTAGGGGGCTCCGGAAATATTGGCTGAGGTCGAAGCGATGGGACGATCTAATCTATGGATTACTTGACGGATAAAGGGTTCTTTGGGTATTCTGATGGCAACACTATCGTCCTGGGCTACACAATGTTCGGGAATCAGTGAAGAATTTTTATAGACTAATGTTATTGGACGTTTATGATAGACAAGAAGGTTTTCAATTCTGGGCGGTGGGGCTTTAATATATCTTTTAAGCATCTCAATATCACTTACCAATAAGACAAAGGGGCGATTATTTTTACGATTCTTAATGCTAGAAAGATGATCGTACGCTTCTTTGTTGAAGGCATCACAAGAGATCCCCCAAATGGTGTCAGTAGCGCACAAAATGAGTTTTCCATTTTGAAGGTATTGGACGGTTTGATCAATTTCTTCCCCTAATAAGTCGGTTAGTTGGTCAGCGTTTTTCAAGTTCGCGTTGTTATTTCTTGTAAATACTACAATTTTGTGAAGATTAGTACGGTTAAAGTGGTAGAATTATTATATTTGAGCGAATATTTTAGATGAATTGTGAATTAATATGCTGAAAGTGGGACCATTTCATACCAATAAAATTGCATCCAAATATATTGCTGTAGGTATATTTTTAGGCTTATTCTTCTTAGTCCTTCCTAAGGCAGATGCCAAGCATATCATCGGAGGAGAGATAACCTATAAGTTTTTAAGTTTTAATGTAGATTCTTCCCAAGTCACATATAAGATAACAGTACATATTTATAGGGATTGTTTTGGGGGCGGGGCTCCATTCGATCGCAGTTTTGACTTTGGATTATATCGTTATAATAATCAATTTAAGATATGGGAGTATTTTGATGTGAGTGGCATTCACAATGTCCGGTTGCAAAATATTGAGAAACTAGTACCCCGCTTGGACTCTTGTGCGATTGTCCCGCGCAATGTTTGCGTTGAAAAAGGGACCTACACCTTCAACATAACAGTGCCCGTTAGCAATACGCCCTACATGATAGGATATCAACGTTGTTGTAGGAATGAAAGTATTAGTAATATTCCCAATCCGGGGAGATGGGGCGCTGCATATACAGTTGAAATTTCTCCGGAAGCACAGCGGTTGGGCAACAGCTCCCCCACTTTTAAGAGTTTCCCGCCCTTAGTGATTTGTAAGGATTTTGCCTTAGACTTTGACCATTCAGCGGTAGATGATGAAGGGGATCAATTGATTTATGAATTTTGCTCTCCCTTGCATGCAGGTGGGCAAAGAGACGTCAGAGGCGGACGGTGCGATCGCAATGCTAATCCACCGCAATGTGATTGTGTTAGACCTTTTCCGGATGTATGTCTTCCACCTTTTAATTTGGTTCCATTTAAGAACAAGTACTCACCGCAATTTCCATTGGCAGGCAATCCGAAGGTGACCATTAATCCTTTAACCGGCAGAATAACCGGCGTCCCCAAATTATCAGGACAATTTGTGGTCGGAGTCTGTGTAAAAGAGTATAGGAATGGGGTATTATTGAGCAAGGTAAGAAGGGACTTTCAGTTTAATGTTACGGATTGTGAACCGACGGTAGTCGCGCAAATTGATAATGATGGTAGACTCAATGACCAAACTGTGCAGTTAGAATCATGTGGTGAGAATACGCTCTCAATAAAGAATAAAAGTTATCTAAGGAATTATATTTACAATTACAAATGGAAGTTTGATCTTAAGAATAAGGTAGAGACATATAATACATGGGACGCTAAAGTGACTTTTCCCGACACCGGTACTTATAACGGGAAACTGATTCTAAATGAAGGATTAAAGTGTGTGGATTCAATCAATATTGTCGTTAAAATTTATGCGGGGGTAGATGCGGATTACACTTTCGAATACGATACTTGCCATCCCACTCCTGTCCAATTCAAAGATCTATCCGTCTCAGGCGGTGGGCAAGTGACCGGATGGCAATGGGACTTTGGCGACCAAGGGGCGGACAATCGAAAAAATCCTGAGCACCAGTTTCAGGAACCCGGCAATCACAAGGTATTTCTCCGTGTTGAGGATGTCAATAAATGTACAGATGTTATTGAGCAGGAAGTGCCCTGGTATCCAGCTCCTGAGATAGTGGTAATAGATCCAAGTAAGTTTGAGGGATGTTCCCCTGGCGTCATTTTCTTCAAAAACTTATCTAGTCCTATTGACTCAACCTACCTTGTAGAATGGGATTTTGGTGATGGGGAGACGGCTGAAGCTATCAGTCCGTATCATACGTATAAAGAACCGGGTAATTACACAGTAAAGGTGCGAATTACCTCACCGATCGGTTGCTGGGTAGACGAGACTTATCCGGGTTTGATTAAGATACAAGAGGGACCTAAGGCTGACTTTGATGTGTCTCCTCAAAAGCTAAGCAATTTTACAAATACAGCTGATCTTAAGAATAAATCTTTGCGTAGTGTCGCTTGGCAATGGATTATTGATGGTAGTGATGTTTTTTACGATAAGGACAAACAATATACATTTAGAGACACAGGAGCGCATCAAATCATGTTGATCGCCATTCATGAAAATGGTTGTACAGATACGATCATCAAGTATGTCGATGTAGAACCACAGGATAGATTTGTAATGCCCAATGCTTTTACCCCCAATGGAGATGGCACGAATGATTATTTTAAAGGGGTAGGTTACGAAGAAGGTATTCGAGATTTTCAATTTCAGATATGGGATCGTTGGGGAGCCCTTGTTTTTGAGACAGAAGAGGTAGGCACTGGATGGAATGGCACGTTAAACAACGGGGGTAAAGCGATGCCTTCCGGTGTTTATTTATATGTCGTTCGCTATACCGCGCCTAGGGGACAAAGACGGGTACTGAAGGGGTATGCCACATTGGTCAGGTAGAAATGGGTTATCGAGGACGAATGCGACACGCTTGGTATTCATTTTGTTGACCTACCTTGTATTTTGGGTTAATCAAATTCATGTTCGGTTCATATTATAATATTTCATCATGTATGAAATGGTGGGATTCAGTAGTAAGATTCTCTGCTCGTTAATATTTACGTAAGAAGGAGGGTAGGTTAAGATATTTGTGCGTTACTTTGCACTTAAAAATATAGGTATGGCTAAATGGAAAGTACTAATAAATGACGGGATGCATTCTACCGGAATAGGAATGTTGAAAGATGCAGGTTTTGAAGTCGATACTATAAATATCCCCAATGAGGATCTACCCACACGACTAGAAGGTTATGATGTGATCTGTGTCCGAAGCGCCACAAAGGTTCGAAAGGAACTTATAGATCAAACCCCAAGTCTCAAGATGATTGTCAGGGGAGGGGTAGGCTTAGATAACATAGACGTAGATTATGCTCGTTCTAAAGGAATAACTGTGGCCAATACCCCGGGAGCCTCTTCTCGTTCTGTTGCTGAGCTTGTGATGGGGCATATTCTAGCCCTTGCACGATCCCTTCACTTAAGCAATCGAGAAATGCCTGTAAAAGGGAATACAGAATTTAAAGCCTTGAAAAAAAAGTATTCAAGAGGGCTAGAGTTGCAGGGTAAAAAACTTGGGATCGTAGGATGTGGACGTATAGGCAAAGCCTTAGCCTCTTTGGCCATAGGAATGGGAATGGAAGTGATACCGGTTGATATTTATGAGACACTCGAACTTGATGTATATATAGCCGGTAGGATGATTCCTTTGGATATCCCGGTGGTTTCTCTTGAAGAGATGCTTAAAAAGGCAGATTTTATTAGTGTACATGTACCTGCATTAGGCAAGCCTTTAATCGATGCTTCGGCCTTTGAATTGATGAAGACGGATGTGATCTTAGTCAATGCTGCGAGAGGTGGTGTAGTAGATGAGGAGGCTTTATTACAGGCATTGGACTCCGGTAAATTGTACGGTGCTGCTCTGGATGTTTTTCTCAACGAGCCCCATCCCAAACAAGCTCTATTGGAGCATCCGAGGATTAGTGTTACACCTCATACGGGGGCAAGCACGCTTGAAGCTCAAGAGAAAATAGGAATTGAAGCGGCCGAGCAAATTATTGCAGCATATGAAAAATCTATCACTTAGTAAAAAAGAGCAATACTAAGGATAAAAGGGTAAAATATGAATGGAAGTCACCGACTTGGCAGGTTGTTTTTGATACCAACCCCATTGGCAGACAACGAGGGGGTAGACTTTCCACCAGGAACTATAGAAGCAATACATCAACTCCGCCATTTCATAGTAGAAAAGGCAAAGACAGCACGAAGATTTGTCAGTAAGACTAATCATCCGTTGGAGATTCGATCGCTTGAGTTTAATGAGATTCCTAAGCATTCACAAGTGGATGCTTATGCTCTTCTGAAGAGCTGTAGAGCAGGCCATGATACAGGGTTGATGTCAGAAGCCGGTGCGCCCTGTGTGGCTGATCCGGGGGCGGTCATCGTGAGAGTAGCTCATGAACTCGATATAGAAGTTATTCCCTTGGTCGGCCCGAGTGCTTTACTACTGGCATTAATGGCTTCGGGATTGAACGGACAAAAATTTGCCTTTCTGGGATATTTGCCGGCGAATAAAAGTCAACTTGCAGGCCAACTTAAAAAGCTCGAACAACGCTCCGCTAGATTCAGAGAGACCTTGATGTTTATAGAGACGCCGTATCGCAATACTCAAGTCGTTGAACAGTCCTTGGCAATACTCAGATCGGATACCCTTCTGAGCATCGCAGTTGATTTGTCTGCCCCTCGGTCTCAGTGGATAAAAACGAAGACGATTGGGCAATGGAAAAGGTCAAAGCTCCCTGATTTGTACAAGCGACCAGCTGTGTTTTCTATCTTAGCGACGCGCAAATCAGGATGAGTCCTCTTATTCTTGCTTTCTATCCGGTCGGATGATATCTACCTTGTGTTCGATGATAAGCCGATTGAAACGTTTGAGGTCTGTATCGATTATTCTTTTGTACTTTGTCAGTTCTGTCTCTATGGCTGTAATTAAGGCTGTGCTTACTTCCTTCATGGAAGCCGTAGGCCCGAAATCATTCATCTCTATCAATGCATTGAGATGGGCAAGTTTGTTATTGAGCTTAATGGGGAAATTAAGTGGATCCTGTGCACTTTTGAGTTTTGTCTGATAAATTGTCTTTTCGATTTGCGTTAAGACGCTATCGATATGATGTGCCATAGAGTCAAACATCTCGTAGTCATTGTCCTGCTTCATCCGTCCGAGTAAATCATTCATTTGGGTTCTTAGGTTACGTATGGATGAGATCGTTCGATGGGCTTCATCCAACACTTTGTTGTTGGTTTTGACAAAAAGTAGTTGTTCTGTCATATCCGCAATTGTAGCTTCTGTGTTGGGGTCTGCCTGGACATAGAGCGATTGTCCCAAAGTGTCTTTATTGTAGATTAATTTTACTTTGTATGTTCCGGGCAAGATGCGAGGGCCCCTAAGACTTCCCCACCACATAATCATTTTGTCAAATTTGTAGGCTGATGGATATCGCATGTTCCAGGTAAAAAGGTTAGCCCCTGGGGTAGGTTTGAGTAGATTCATTTTCTTTTCTGCCTTAGAGGAGAAACGACGAATCAAGCTGTCTTCCATTGTATAAAATGCTAGAATTACGGTGTCTTCTTTTCGTATACTATCAGTAGCTAAATAGTAATATATCATAGCGCCTGCAGGATGATTTAGCCCGGCATTGGCAGGATTTTTTGATTGCCATCCCGGCATGCGATATGTCTTTTTGGGGGGGAATAGGAAGGCATTTTTATTAGAGCTAAATTCTGGGAGCTTACGGATAGGAGTGAGATCATCGAGGATCCAAAGTGCGCGACCTTGTGTTGCCGCTACTAGAGAACTCCCTTTGACAATCAGATCGGTAATTGGAACTAAGGGTAAGTTGCTCTGCCAAGGCACCCAATTTGACCCGTCATCCCAAGAAATATACAACCCATGTTCTGTCCCAGTGTAAAGGATATCGGGTATCACAGGATCCTGACGAATAACCCTTGTGAAATCATCTATTGCAATCCCGTGATGAATAGCTGTCCAGGTATGGCCATAATCATTTGTTTTAAATAGATAAGGATGGTCATCGCCCCATTTATATCTCGTCGCCGCGATATAACAAGTACCGGGGGAATGAGGCGAGGGTTCGACACTATTAATAAGCGTAAACTGCTTCAATTGGGGAGGGCTTACATCTTCCCAATGTTCCCCACCATCTCGGGTAACATACACTTTTCCATCATCGGACCCGGTCCAAATGACTCCATTCTCGATAGGAGATTCTGCTGCAGTGGTAATCGTACAATAATACTCGACCGCTGTATTATCCTTAGTGATGGGGCCTCCGGAGGATTTTTGTTTGGTTGTGTCATTTGTTGTGAGATCAGGACTGATGGTCTTCCAGGTTTGTCCTTCATCTGTGGATACATGCAAGTGATTAGAGGCTACATAGAGTTTATTGGAGTCATTGGGAGAGAAAAATACGGGATAATTCCAATTGAATCTGTACTTCATTACTTCAACACCGGCTCCAAGGGGATTGTCCGGCCATACGTGAATCGCTCTATTTCTTTTGTTATGGTGATTATAGCGGGTGAGAAATCCCCCATAGCTCCCTCCATAGACGATATCATTGTCCTTAGGGTCAGGAGCAAGATAAGCAGATTCCCCTCCTGCAGTAGTTTCCCAATCTTTAGTGGAAATGCTATTGCCATATGTTCTGCTTGAGATGCGAATGGCGCTGTTGTCTTGTTGAGCTGCATAGATGCGAAAGGGAAAGTGATCATCTACCGCCAGGCGATAGAATTGAGCAGTCGGTTGATTGTGGTAAGTAGTCCAATTCATTCCACCATCTCTACTGATTTGGGCGCCTCCATCATCTGCGACAATCATTCTCATCGGAGCTATGGGGTCTATCCAGAGGTCATGATGATCACCATGAGGCGTTCCCATGGTATGAAATGTCTTTCCTCCGTCCTTCGAACGATGAAAACGCACATTGAGGACATATACCTTGTCCGGATCAGAAGGGTCGGCATAGATTCTCGAATAATACCAAGCCCGTTGTCTTAGGTTTCGATCTTCATTGATTTTTTTCCACGTTTGACCGTAGTCTTCTGAGCGATAGACCCCTCCCTTTTTATTTTCTATGATCGCCCATACACGGCCGGGCTTCGCTTTGGAAGGGGCAATCCCACTTACGCCCCATAGTCCTCTGGGAAGACCTTTGTTGCCGGTGATATTGGTCCAAGAGGCACCGCTGTCGATACTTTTCCAAATTCCGCCGTCGGGACCTCCGCTAGAAAAACTATAGGGGGTTCTGCGGACATTCCACATAGAAGCATATAGGATTCTAGGATTATTGGGATCCATGGCGAGATCTGCTGCGCCGGTAGAATCGTTCACATAGAGTATTTTCTTCCAAGTTTGGCCCCCATCGATTGATTTAAAAACTCCTCTCATAGAGTTAGGTTTCCAGAGGTTGCCTATGGCCGATACATATAGGATGTCAGGATTTTCAGGATGTATTCTAATCCTGGAGATATGAAAGGTTTTGGCCAAACCGACATGTTTCCAGGTCATTCCTCCATCTTCTGATTTCCATACACCGCGACCGGCACTTACGTTACCACGAAGGGTTTGTTCTCCCTGTCCGGCATAGAGGACATTGGGGTCTGAAGGGGCGATGGCTATGGCACCAATAGAGCCCCCGAAAAATCCATCACTTAGATTTCGCCAGCGATTGCCCCCATCTTCCGTCTTCCATATCCCTCCCCCGCTATTCCCAAAGAAAAAAGTATTGGGATCTCCGGGGATACCTGTGACAGTACATGATCTTCCCGCTCTCCAAGGTCCGATATTACGCCATTTTACAGCTCCCAGTGCAGAAGTGTCCGGGGATTTTTGGGAGGTTGCCAGGTATGAAATGGTTAAAAATAGAAGTAGGAAAGGAAGTCGAGAACGAGTCATATCACTTTTTGCCTCAAAAATAAGAAAATATTTGAACTCAATTTGCCATAGCCGAACAACAGTTTTAGAGTTTAATAATCGCAATAATTTGGCATTCACTAAGAGATGAAAATAATACCCTTCCGGAAGAAGCTGTTCCTTGAATTATTTCTTGTAGCCCCTGCTTTAAGATATACATTGTTTGTAATATATTGGCCTTTCAGCAAATGCACTAAGATATGATTCTAGTTAAGGAAATCCCCATTATTGCGGACCCTTACAGTGGACAAAACCAAAAGCAAGCCTTTCAATTTATCTTTTAGATACTCAAGAAGCATCGCAGGGGATGGGAATCCCCAACTATTGCCTACATTTGCATTCTAAAAAAGAAAATGTATGGCAGACCATAAGGTTATTTTTTCGATGGAAGGAGTGAGTAAAATTTATCCTCCCAGCAAACAGGTACTCAATAATATTTGGCTTTCCTTCTATTATGGAGCAAAAATTGGCGTGCTTGGATTGAATGGTGCAGGAAAATCGAGTTTGCTTAAGATTATAGCGGGTATTGATAACAATTTCCAGGGACGGGTTACTTTTGATAAGGACTATAAGATCGGATACCTTCCGCAGGAACCCCAATTGGATGCGTCGAAAACAGTTAAAGAAATCGTACAAGAAGGAGTGCAAGAGATCGTAGATGTCATTGACGCTTACGAAGCTGTTTCTGCTAAGCTGGCCGAACCGATGGGGGAGGATGAGATGATGCGTCTGGTAGAAGAACAAGGTGAGCTCCTTGAAAAAATGGATCATTACAACGCTTGGGAGCTCGACCACACGCTTGAGGTAGCTATGGATGCATTGCGTTGTCCTCCGGATGATGCAGAAGTGGAAGTGCTCTCAGGAGGAGAACGGAGAAGGGTGGCGTTGGCGCGTTTGCTCCTTAGCAAACCCGATATACTCTTGTTGGATGAGCCTACGAACCATCTCGATGCGGAAAGTGTGCATTGGTTGGAGCAATTTCTCAAATCCTTTCCGGGTACTGTTATCGCAGTCACGCACGATCGGTATTTTCTCGATAATGTGGCAGGATGGATATTGGAATTGGATCGGGGAGAAGGTATTCCGTGGGAGGGAAATTACAGTTCCTGGCTGGACCAAAAGTCAAAACGCCTTGCCAATGAAGAAAAAGCCGAATCCAAACGTCAACGCATGCTCAAACGTGAACTTGAATGGGTCAGAATGAGCCCTAAAGCGAAGCAGGCGAAGGGAAAAGCTCGTCTTAATGCCTATGAGTCGATGTCTAGTATGGAAGTGAAAGAGAAAGAAGCTAAGTTAGAACTTTTCATACCGCCGGGGCCCCGTCTTGGAGATGTGGTTCTTCAGGCGGAACACGTAAAAAAAGGATTTGGCAATAGGCTGCTCATCGATGATTTGACTTTTAATATTCCCAAAAACGCCATCGTAGGAATAATTGGGCCCAATGGTGTTGGAAAATCTACTTTGTTTCGTATGATAATGGGGGAGCAGTCTCCTGACGAGGGTAAGATAATCATCGGACAAACGGTTCAACTCGCATATGTAGATCAGTCTCATAAGGATCTACTGCCCGAAAAGACAGTGTATGAAGTCATCAGCCAAGGCAATGATTTTATAACAATCGGCAATCGTGAAGTAAATGCTCGTGCTTACTTGAGTAAATTTAACTTTGCAGGTGGAGACCAGCAAAAAAAGGTCGGGGTGCTCTCGGGAGGGGAGAGAAATCGTCTCCACTTGGCTATGACCCTTAAGGAAGGAGCCAACGTCCTGTTACTCGATGAACCGACCAATGACATCGATGTGAATACCTTGCGAGCGCTCGAAGATGCCATAGAGAATTTTGCAGGATGCGCCTTGATTATCTCGCATGACAGGTGGTTTATCGATCGCTTGGCTACTCATATCTTATCCTTCGAAGACGATGGCAAGCAGGTATTCTTCGAAGGCAATTTTAGTGATTTTGAAGCTAGAAAAAAAGAACGGCTTGGCGATATAACACCGAAACGTCCCAGATTTAAAACTTTGTTGTAAGAGGCGAGTTCCTTCTGTATCTTTGAAAGTTAAATGTTAGAAGTTCTCTTGTTGACGATTTGGGAGTGGGCTTGAAATTAATGTCTATGATCACGGGCTAGAAAGAGTTGCTATGTATAGAAAAATAGCATAACATATTATAATTTTATATTATATAATTATAGGGAAACAGTTTGGTGTGTATGCTTTTTATGTTGAAATAATTAATGCATCTAAAAAATATAAAAACGATGAGATCTAAAAGTGTTTTTATGATGGTCCTCCTCTTTGTAGGTTTGACCATTTCATGCAATATGAATAGAAAAGTTGTACGTTCGTCTACGGTGAATGATGAAGCCGTACAAGGTGAACCGCAGGGAGGTATGTACTCCAATGATACACGTATATCGCTCCAACTAAATCCTATGCAAAAGCAGCATCAGCTTCACAATATGCGTAGTCATCTGGAAGCTGTCCAAAGAATTATAAGTCTATTGTCTAAAGAAGATTATATGACTGCCTCCCAAACGGCATATACCCAATTGGGTTCTACTACGGAGATGCGTATGATGTGTGCATCCTTTGGGGATAAGGGATTTGAGCAAATGGGATTGGCCTTTCATGAGAGTGCAGATGCAATGAGTGAAGTGTTTAAGGAGCGCAATTCTACTAAAGCATTAGATGCATTATCTACGACACTGCGGCATTGTGTGCAGTGTCATGCGACCTACAGACAATAGGATTGATGAACTAATTTCAAAGTGAAGGTTATGAAGTTTAGTGGTGTATCTAGTAGGATCGGCTTCGAACTATTGCTCCTAATTAGTCTTTTGATTATGGGGAGTTCTGGCTTGTCAGGTCAGCGTAAAGTTAATGAGGATTTGACAGGGTATGTCCATCAGTTGATCAGACAATTGCCTGAAAAAGTGGGAATGGAATACCGTGATCCCACAGAGGAAGAATCCGATCTATGGGCTAAAATAGTGCTAGCTTTATTAGAACACAGATATGCTCAAGTGGATACTATGGTGCATAGGATGGATTATGAAATATTGGAGTTCCAAAGTGGAAATCAAGTGTATTACCTGTTGCAAAAAACAGAAGAGAGCGATAATTATTGGGGAACGTATATCTTTCAACCTAGCGCATGCAGGAATCTTATCATCCAATGCCCGCATCCGATCAAGGACAGGAATACTGGGGAAGAAGGCATCCGAGCTTTTGTGAAGGCAAATGCCTTCTTTTACTGCTTGCCCGGAACCAACCGATGCAATCGAGAGGTCGCTTCTCCTTGTTCCGGTACCACTTCGGTATGTTCCTCTCAAAAAAAGGCCTTTCGAATATCCGATGTCGCACATAATGACCAAAGTTTATTCCAAATGACCACGAAGGTTTTGCATGCATTTGATTCTACCCTTGTGTTTATACAATTGCATGGATTTACCAAGCGTTCAACGGATCCCTACGTCATCCTCAGTAACGGCACAACTAAGAAGCCAGAGAATGATTATATCGTACGATTAGCAGATGCTTTGAAGCAGACGGATGGACAATTGACCTTTAAGATTGCGCATGAGGATCTGAGTTGGAAGCGGCTTAGAGGATTTACCAATGTACAGGGAAGATTGGTAAACGGAAGTCCGGATCCTTGTCAGCAGGAGGCTGATCAGTCGGAAGGACTGTTTATTCACATTGAACAAGAGCGGTTGCGATTGCGAAAAGATAGTATGGCCTGGGATAAAATGGCAAAGGCTATTGAGATGAGTTTTCCATGTGAGCCCCTTTCGACCCAGGAGAAAACCAACCGTCAAAAATTATTTTTTTACCCTAATCCTCTACGTATTGCTAGCAGGTTGGAGATGGATATTTCGCCTTATCACATCGTTCATTTACAGCTCTTCGATCTCCAAGGAAGAACACGTATAGATAAGTGGTATTCCGATGGTGAGGAGATTTATGTCAATTCCGTTGAACTTGTGGCAGGGGTATACTATTTTAGATTAATGACACCCGATAACTTTCTGGGGTGGGGAACCTTGGTGGTAGAATGAGGGTTCAGCGCCCTTAAATAAGGCAATTTTGTATATGAAATACCCTAAATCTACCTTATTGTGAAGAAGGCAAGAATTGCGAAAACATTTCTTCCTTTAGTCTATAATAACGCTTTCAGCAGGAATGATTTTATGGACAGATACTATTGTCATCTTTATATGTGAATTAATGATTAATAAAATTCGTGTTCATTTCATACCATGAGGAGATGCGTAGTGTTTATCTTATTCCTTTCTTTTAAAATGATATCCTAGAGGACGGTGCAGGAGAAGGACAGAGAAGTTCATAAGTCAAAACAGCGTATTTTGTACCATGGGAGTCAGAGAATGTATATCTTTGCTCCCCAAATCAAAATGAATTACAATGAGTAAAATCGATCGATATCAGCACCATGATTTTTATGACATGGATGCGTTGTTGAAGGAAGATCATCTCTTGGCGAGGGACGCGGTACGGGATTGGGTAAAGCAGGAAGTGACGCCGATTATTGAAGATTATTATGAGCAGGCAGAGTGTCCGAAACATTTATACAAGGGGTTGGCGGAGATTGGTGCTTATGGCCCGAGTCTTCCTGTTGAATACGGTGGAGGCGGCATGGATGAAATCGCTTATGGTGTAATTATGCAAGAGTTAGAGAGAGGAGATTCTGGCATTCGCTCTATGGCTTCAGTGCAAGGTTCATTAGTGATGTATCCGATATTCGCGTATGGAAGTGAAGAGCAGAAACGCAAGTACCTGCCCAAGTTGGGTAGTGGAGATCTCATCGGATGCTTCGGGCTAACAGAGCCGGATTATGGCTCTAATCCTACAGGTATGGTGTCCAATTTTGTGGACGATGGAGATAGTGTTATTCTCAATGGTGCAAAGATGTGGATTACAAATTCACCGGTAGCGGATATCGCTGTCGTTTGGGCAAAGGATGAAGAGGGGATCGTGCATGGAATGATATTAGAAAAAGATATGCCCGGGCTGACCGCGCCGGAAATTCATGGCAAACATTCGCTCAGGGCCTCGATAACAGGGGAGTTGGTATTTGAAAATGTTCGCGTTCCTAAAAAGAATATTCTGCCCGGTGTAAAAGGTATGAGAGGTCCTTTATCCTGTCTTTCCAAGGCTCGATACGGTATTGCATGGGGAGTGATTGGGGCGGCATTGGACTGTTACAATACCGCATTGCAATACTCCAAGGAAAGAGTTCAGTTCGATCGCCCTATCGGTGGATTTCAGCTCCAACAAGCCAAATTGGCTCGTATGATTACTGAGATTACCAAAGCTCAAATGTTGACCTGGAGATTAGGTGTATTGGCTAACGAACATCGAGCTACACCGGCACAGATTTCAATGGCCAAGTACAACAACGTAAATATGGCGCTTGAGACAGCCAGAACGGCTCGTCAAATGTTGGGTGGAATGGGGATAACGAATGAATTTCCTATCATGCGACATATGATGAATCTGGAGACGGTGATCACTTATGAGGGAACACATGATATTCATACCTTGATTATCGGTATGGAAGTGACGGGTTTGAATGCGTTCAAATAGTCATAGATGAGGTCTTTGGAAGACATGGGATATCGTATTGTATTCCTAACGGTTTTTAACAATATTCGTACAATATTTTTGGGATTTGAGCGGTTAAAGCGATAGGTTAAGAGAAGTGTAGGTGTTGCACTCCTGTTTCTAAGGACAAATCATATGATATTGCAAAATAAAATAATGTATAAATTGCTCAATAGCAGAAGAATATTATTAATATTAAGTGGAGTGTTTGGGTTTATTTTTTTGTCTGAATCTCCAACTATTGCTCAAGCCAGAATCATTCCTTTAGTAAATCCCTCTTTCGAAGGCAATCCCACCCAAGGAGGCGCTCAGGGCAGATTTAGTCTTCGGGGTTGGGTGGATTGTGGATTTAAGGATGAGACACCGCCGGATATACAGGGAGCAGACCGCACTTTTTTTGAGGTAAAACAGAAGCCATTTGACGGAAATACTTACTTGGGGATGGTTGTCAGGGCGACCAACACATGGGAGCGCGTATCTCAGAGACTGCAAGTGCCTTTGTTAAGAGGACAATGTTATAGATTCTCGATTTATCTCTCTCGTGCCAACGAGTATATCAGTGGATTAAAGACTGAAAAACTCAATCGCATACCTGATCGGTCCTCTTTGAAAGAGGTGAGAAGAACGGATCGTGGACAGTCAGAATTTGACTTTACAAACCCTGCTGTTTTGCGTATTTGGGGCGGAAACGGTTATTGTAATCAAAAGGAATTGCTCGCCGAATCCCAAGCTGTAATTAATACTAACTGGCTGAGATATGATTTTTATTTTAAGCCCAAGTTTGTACACGACTACTTTGAATTGGAAGTCTATTATGAAATTCCGGTCACTGCGCCTTACAATGGAAATGTTTTGATCGATAAGGCTTCTGATATTGTACCGGTTCCATGTCCCCCTGAGGAGAAGCTATATACTTCCACTGTAACCAATCCGGAGTATGAAAAAGCGCAGGAGCAACGCAAGAAAATTGCCAATCCTAAGCCCAAAGAGAAAACTAGGCCGAAGCCTGTGCCTAAAAAGCCTAAGATAGTCCCCCCTCCACCGCCTGCTCCAACCAAAGAAAAGATCATTAAGGCCTTAGATCGCAAGCATCTGAAGAAGGGCCAGATTATACGTATTGAGAAGTTGTATTTTGATGCAGATTCTACTTCGTTTAAGAAAGAATCCGTAGAGGTACTCGATGAGATTTATGCATTTCTCAAAGCTAATCCGACGGTTCATATTGAGATTGGTGGGCATACCAATAACCGACCGAAGCCGTATTATTGCAATCGACTTTCAACAGCGAGAGCCAAGTCCGTTTACGATTATCTCATAAAGAAGGGAATTGACCCTAATAGGTTATCTTACAAAGGATATGGTAAGCGTAAACCCATTGCTTCCAATAGCAGTGTAGCCGGACGCAAGAGAAACCAGCGTGTCGAGATTAAAATAATGAAACTTTAGTCGCATCGTAGAATGTACGCTTAGATTCTCCTCTTCTGAATACTGCTGTAGCTTCGAGAGAAATAGGTGACGATATGATTGATAATTTGGTCGGTATGAAATGTTCAAGAGCTAGCTCTTGAATTAGGAGGAAGTGTAAAAAGCTTAATTTGCTTTTTGATTATTATGCACCTCACTACAAATAGTGAAAATGAAGGAAGTGAAAATGTACCGCCAATTAGCTCAAGCTGTCGGGGTGGCAGCTGAACAATGTAAAAAAGTTATCAAGCTATTAGATGACGGAGCAACAATTCCGTTTATCGCGCGATATCGCAAGGATCACACCGGTGGGCTCGATGAGGTCAAGATCTTTGCTATAAAGGAGGCCTTAGAGGATTGGCGCACATTGGAGAAGCGCAAGGCATTTGTGCTCAAAACATTGGAAGAACAAGGGAATCTAACACCTGAGTTAAGTGAAAAAGTAGAATCATGTTCGTCATTGGTCCAACTAGAAGATGTTTATCTCCCCTTCAAGAAGAAGCGAAAAACACGTGCAGCCATGGCTAGGACGCTAGGGTTAGAACCTTTAGCTAAAATGCTAATGGCCCAACGTGATTTTGATGTAGAGGAAGCAGCGAAGCGTTTTGTTCGCGGCGAGGTGACTGACGTTAAGGAAGCCCTTCAAGGAGCACGGGACATTATGGCGGAGTGGATGAATGAGCGGATATCAGCTAGGAATAAGCTTCGTTCCTATTATAAGAAATCTGCCTTCATTCGTGCAAAACCCACTCGCAAAACCAAGGAAATTTTGCGAGATAAGGGCAGTAATTCTGAAGCTACATCTGCATTGAAGTATAAGGATTTCTTTGAGTTTGAAGTATTGGCATCAAGAGCTAAATCCCATCGTGTTTTAGCTTTGTTTAGAGGAGAGAAAGAAGGTTTTTTGACGGTTAGGATAGAGCCTGAGGAAGCAGGTGCAATTTCTTTGCTCTCCCCGTTTTTCGTTAAAGGGTATTCGGAGGCCTCCGAGCAAGTTGAGCTCGCGCTGATAGATGCATATAAGCGACTGTTGCGCCCTGCGATGGAAACTGAATTGCGTCAAAGCATGAAAATAAAAGCGGATAAGGTCGCGATAGAAGTATTTGCCACCAATTTGCAAGAATTACTTCTTGCTTCCCCTGTGGGTTCGAAACGTATACTAGCCATCGATCCCGGTTTCAGGACAGGTTGTAAGGTCGTGTGCTTGAATGAAAAGGGAGAATTTATGAAGTACAAGACTGTTTTTCCCTTTGGAGATGTTGTTCAGCGTATGCAAAGTGAACAGGTGATCCGGGAGTTGATCTCAAAGTATAACATTGAGGTTGTCGGGATTGGCAATGGGACTGCGGGGCGGGAGACCATGACCTTCATAAGAGGTCTGCAGCTGGATAATTCCATTTCTGTCTTTATGGTAAATGAAGACGGAGCCTCCATTTATTCCGCGTCTAACATAGCAAGGGAAGAGTTTCCCAATGAAGATATCACTGTCAGGGGAGCGATATCTATCGGGAGACGGCTGATGGATCCCTTAGCCGAACTTGTAAAGATAGATCCTAAGTCCATAGGGGTGGGACAATATCAGCATGATGTAGATCAGAAGGCATTAAAAAAATCCCTCGATCACGTAGTTGAGTCCTGTGTCAATAAGGTAGGAGTTGATGTAAATACTTCGAGCAAGTATTTGTTGACCTATGTGTCCGGCCTAGGGCCGGTACTCGCCCAAAATATCGTTGACTACCGAACACAGCAGGGGCGCATCACTTCAAGGGCTATGCTCAAAAGAGTCCCTCGTATGGGGGCCAAAGCTTACGAACAATGCGCCGGATTCTTAAGGGTAAAATCCGGGCAGCATCCGTTGGATGATTCCGGTGTACACCCTGAGAATTATCATGTGGTAGAGCAGATGGCAGACGATCTAGGTTGCTCGATTCAGGATTTGCTAGGCCATCCAAATTTGATTTCTAAGATAGAAAAGGAGAAATATTCAAGGCTTCTGGGGTATAGAACCCTGCAGGATATTTTAAGTGAGCTCTTAAAACCCGGAAGAGATCCTAGAACAAAGGCTGAATCCTTTGAGTTTGATGAACACATTAAGACCATAGAGGATCTTATCCCTCAAATGATACTGCCTGGCATAGTGACTAACGTAACTAAATTCGGGGCATTTGTCGATATAGGAATTAAACAAAACGGATTAATACATATCTCCAATATGTCCGACACCTTTGTCGATGATCCGTCAAAGATTCTCAAGGTCAACCAACATATCTCCGTGCAGGTAATTAATGTGGAGATAGAGCGTGGAAGAATCGGACTCCAATTGATGGAAGAGTAAATGCGAGGTATTTCAATCCAAATCGTGCGATAGACCAAAGTGCTATCTCTTAACTAGATTGGTCTGATATATGAGTTCAACAGGACTAGGTGCTACTTAAATTGATACCACTCTTCTACATATCCCGGGGATAGAGGAGTGATGTAGGGGCGAAATTTATCCGATACAACTATTCTTTCCAATGGGGCACAAAGAAAAATAACAGGCTGGTCTTCATATATTTTTCTTTGAATTTTGTGGTAAAGCTCGTTTAAACGGGATGTATCCTGTTCTATAGTGAGGGAATCTGTCCATCGGTCTACTTGGGGTGCATTGTAGAAAAAATAGTTTTTCCCTTGTCCTGAAGTAGACTGACTGTGCCAAGTCTGCTTCATTTGGTCGTATCCTGGGCTCTGTCGAAAAGCCAATGCGGCAAGATCGTATTTACCTTCTACCACTTTATTCAAAATGGCGGACATACGCATCGGTTGGAGTCGGATGTTTATACCTATTTTAGCGGCATCTTGTCTGAGCAGCAATGCGAGATTTTTGCCAACGGTACTACCTGTAATTAGGATTTCGAAATCAAGAGAAATGCGTTTTCCCTGAATCATCTTATCTAGAATTCCATCTCCATTCGTGTCTTTCCAACCCGCCTCATGAAGCATCTGTGCAGCGGCATTGAGATCATATTTGACAGGTTGAAGAGACCGTATCGCATAGCTTTTAGAAGGATATATTGGACCTGTAATAGGTGTCGCTAGGCCTTCCAACATCTTGTCTATAAAACTCTTTGTATCTGTGCATCTCGCCAATGCTTTTCTTACAATAGGCGCTCTCAGTGCAGGATTCAAATTGTTCATGGCAATCATATAATACCGCATACTAACAGGTGTATAAAATCCAAATCGCGCACTGTCCGAACTGTTTTTCAATCTATTGAATTGGGAAGGAGAAAGATCGGATATTTGGTCGATTTTTCCACTTTTTAACAGGGCGATGGAGGTAGTTTGGTCGGGTATGAAATGGTAGGTTATCGTCCCTGGATTGACTTTGAAAAAACGGGAAGAAGAAGCGTGTTTATCCCCCCACCAATCCGTTTTTTGTCGAAGGACGAGTTGTTGTTCTTCCCATTTGGACACCGTATATGGACCACATCCCATTACTCTATTTCTGCTGAGATCAGGTTGTGAGAAGTTTTGACTAAATGCCAAGAGGGCACTATCTTTTGAAAGATCTTGATTTTTAAGTTGACGGAGAGTAAAATTCCGAAGTAAATGCAAGGAATCATAATGATGTTCGGGATACAACTCAAAGTTGCCTGCTACGATATCTGCATTTACTCCAGGACGTAGTAGTACCTCTACTGCCTTTGGGTCTTGATCATCTAGGATGACGCTATCTATTGATTCAAGTAAAGTTTTCCATTGGTTGCCTTGAAGTAACGGGTCTTGAGAAGCTTTAACGGTAAATAAATAGTCTGCAGCAGTAACCGGCATACCATCTTCCCACTCTGCATCGGGTAGTATTTCATATTTGTATCTCAAGTCCCCTTTCAATTCTCCTGATTCTACAATTGATTTAGTTGGGAAATCCCGTGCCAAGAGGGGTTTAAGTTTTAGATTATCCGGGTCAATTTGGAGGAGCGGATAGAAGATTTTCTTTTCGATATGTGCTGCATTGGAGCGTTTTGAAAGCATGGGATGTAGTCGGTCAGGAGCTGTCTTCATCCTGATATGGAGCGGGAAGTTTTGGTGTACCATAGCCTTCTGAATAGGGGGTTCTTCTCCACAAGATAAGAGGAGTAGGGCACCGATTAATAGTATTTGCGGTTTAACTATCAAAAGCTTCATTAGATGGATATTTTTCTTTTTTTCATGATACCTCCTTGGTGCTTTGTATTGAATGGAAAGGAGAAAGCCCCCCTTGCCTTCAAGATTAGCCCATTAATAGTAGAAAGGTATACATACATTAAATGCTTTTCTGTATAAAAAGTTTCTCTAAGCCAAGTGCTTATTGAACTTCACATTGGGAGACCTTTACTGTTGGACCTTCGTCTCAGAAATTTCATTAGATTACTACAGCAGCATTTGAGGTAGATTGGTATGTCTACGCTCGATTTTTAACTTTGAATGTTAACATAAAGAACATGGTGGGTAAAACAAACTTCTATGCTCTTAAATATGTGATAAGTTTGAAATAGAGCCTTTATAGGCATTGATGTGATCTGTCTATGGTATAAAATGAATGGTAAGGTGAATGATCGAGGGGTGCAGGGTCTAGCTCACCCGATAGCAATAGTGTTGTGTACTTTTGGAAGGGGGCCCATTTGTCGTTCCTCATTACCAAATTCTTGTGTTATGTTACAATCTTAAATTGTTATTACTAATGCATGAAATGGGGTTTAATAAATAGGTGACATTCCCTTTTAAAACAGGGATGGCCGGACAGTACTCAACATTATTTTTTATAATGATTATCAATAATGCGTTTTACCTCTTCTACCTTCATATCTACTAATTCCGCAATCAATTCGATGGAGAGTCCGGAGTCATAACCGCGCAAAATTGTAGCTATTTTAGTTTGATTCATGCCTTCTTGAATGCCCTCTACTTTTCCCTCCTCTCTTCCTTTCTGAAGTCCTTTCTGAAGTCCTTTCTGAAGTCCTTTCT
>JALSTN010000042.1 GCA_026983735.1 Saprospiraceae bacterium
GAAAGGCTTTAATGGCCGCATCCTTCGATAATTTGCCTCCCAAGACCAAAGGATAGGGCATCTTCATCTTATGCTTGTACAAATCCAAGTGTTGGATCGCTTGCGCAGTATCTTTAAACTTTTCGAAAGCTGTGCCGATGACTTTCAAGTCCGTCCCTGGATGCTCACTGAGATATTGGGTTAAAAAATGAGATTCATCCCGGCAATTAGGACACCAAGTACCCATGATTTGGATTAGGACAGGATGATTTTCAAACTCCGGATCCTCCAGTGATATCCATTTACCTGTAGAGGAGGGAAAGCGATACTTCAAAGGGATATCGCTATGTGCCACCTTGGTGAGGGTATCTGGATCTCGCAGTTGAAAATGCTCATCTCGTACTGCATCCCAATGCGTCGTGTAATGTTTCCCAGACTTAAAAATCCCCTTGAGACTACCGTCTCCGTAAATACCGGCTTTGAAGAGGAATGCATGAAGTCCGTCAAAGGCCGAAAGTTTCATTTGATCACCATCGACCACCCCTTCGAGATACCGGTAATCTCCGGTCTCCGTCATGAAAGTGCCGCTTAGATGGGTGCCTTTTTGAACAAACTCACCAATGGCGTATTCCAAACTTTTTCCAGTCGTATCTTCTATCCCAAATCTCACTTTCCACCTACCGCTCAAATCCGCTATAGGAGCGGGATTTTTAACGGGAAATCGCTCCTGTTCGCCATACGTGGCACCAAATTCAATCCGATAATCTCCCCTGGCGGGTACAATCCAATCTCCTTCCATCAAACCCTGCTCATGAACCGCTCGAATCCATGTATTATACAGTGGAAATCCTATGTGCAACGTATCCCTCGCATTGACCGGATTTCTTCCGTACCGGATATCGTCTAAGGGGATACGCTCCTCACCATTAATCAATACAACAATAAAAGAATCCGGCCGAATATACTTTACCTCAAAGATAAAAGGCAATTGGTTTTGGCCAACTTCATATTTTAGTACATCTTGCTTTTTGTACAGTTTTTTCTCAAAAGGAATAAGCTTTTTAATCTTTCCGTCCAGATACAACACCCCGCGCCATGTTCCGGGTGGCAACTTTTGATAGGTTTTATCAAATTTCAGGCAACTCGATACGATGGTGAAGAGGAGCATCAGGTATGAAATGGTAAAAATTCTGTTATACTTAGTACTCTTCATGGCTATTGGGATTTTTCACCTACAAAATGATCTTTCTTATATTTAAATAAGACATTGAAAGTCGTCAAAGAACCATAAATACGGGTAAGGTATTGTTGAAGATTGACCTTATCCTCATCGGATAACTTTTTATGACTATTGATCCGCTGCTCCATAACCCTTAATCTATCCCTAAGCATTACTATCTTATGAAAAAAAACATCTATCGGAATTTCTTTATCCTTCAAGTCTGTATCTCCCGGTCGGAGAATCATCGTTCCCCCTTCCCACTTGTCTCCCAGATCGACTACCTCAGTGATATCCGCCCATGCACGGAGAATCTTCACTAAAGACTGCTCCGCATCATCAAACGTTACCTTATTAGTCGGGGGTATGGCCTCTATTATGTCCCAACTCTTGTAATTACGACCTACATGCTTCAGTCCGTATTTTATAAAGCTCACTTTGTACGCAGCGGTGTCAATCTCTACAATCACACCTTCCCCGTAAGCCGGATGGCTTACTCTTGATCCCACACCTAATGTCTGAATTTCACTCATATGATTTGATTTATTAGATTTGTGGTGTAAAGTTAGTGAAATGAATGGATATACATACATAAATGAGACTTAGCTTATTTCACTTTAGCTTCAAAACTGACGTATTCAGAACATTCGTCCGCATGAGATCGAAAACAGAAAGACACTATTGCTCCACAAACTTGGTAAAGATGGAAGATGTTCGAATGAATCTCTTATCTTTGCAGATATCAAACAGCCGAGTTCCAAATGCTCCGGCCTTTCCAATTGGCGTCTGTCCATAAAGTCATTAAAGTTTAAAAACATTTCATCATGCGACATTTTTTCTTCTTTTGTTCACTGGTAATATTAGGATTAGTATACTCTTGTCAAAACGAACCAAAAGACGACAACAATCCAAATAATAATAAGACCACTCCTAACATTTCCAAAGACCAAGATGGCTTCGACTGGGTGGTGGATACCTTTGCAGACCTGCGTGTTTTGCGCTACAAGATCAACGGATGGGATCAACTCACCCTACAACAAAAAAAATACGTCTACTATTTGACGGAGGCCGGTTATATGGGAAGAGACATCATGTACGACATGAATTACAGACACAATCTAAAAATCAGACGCGCACTAGAACATATTTATAAAAATTACAAAGGAGATCGCAATACAAAAGAGTGGAAAGCCTTTATGGTTTATCTTAAAAGGATATGGTTTTCTAATGGAATTCACCATCATTATTCCATGGATAAGTTTTTGCCCGAGTTTCCTAGGAAGTGGCTGGAGAAAGTATTGGCACTGACAGGCAAGTACCTTCACCCCGAAGTACTGGACATCATGTATGATCCTGATTTGGAAAGTAAAAAAGTTAATCTGGACCCCCAACAGGATTTGGTATATTACTCTGCGGTTAATTTCTACGCATCAGACATCAAACAAAAAGAAGTGGAAAAGTTTTATGGGCAGATGATGGACAAAAAGGATCCAAGGCCGATCTCTTATGGATTAAACTCCCAAGTCATAAGAGATCCCTTCGGCAACCTCAAAGAAAGGGTATGGAAAGTTAAGGGGCTGTACGGTCAGGCTATTGAGAAAATCATCTCCTACTTACGGCTTGCACAGGGTGTAGCAGAAACGCCTGAACAAGCTACCGCGCTAGGTACATTAATAGAATACTACACCACTGGAGACTTAAAAACCTGGGATCGCTACAACATCCAATGGGTTCAGGCCACTAAGGGAGATGTTGATTATATCAATTCCTTTATAGAAGTTTACAATGATCCACTGGGCTACAAAGGCTCTTATGAGAGTATTGTTGAAATCAAGGATTTTGAAGCGTCCAAAAGGATGAAAGTTCTAGGAGAAAATGCCCAGTGGTTTGAGGATCATTCTACCATCCTGCCTCAGCATAAAAAGGAAAAAGTAGTTGGAGTGACCTACACAGTTGTCAATGTAGCCGGAGAAAGTGGGGATGCCTCGCCCTCGACCCCGATCGGGGTCAATCTACCTAATGCCAACTGGATCCGTCAACAATACGGTTCCAAATCCGTAAGCTTAGGCAATCTCATAGAATCCTATCACAATGCAGGTGGGAAAGGGATTCTACAAGAATTTGCAAACGATGCAGAAGAAATAGCAAGAGTCGAAAAATATGGCAATATATCGGATAAAGTAGCGACTGCATTACACGAAGTAATCGGACATGCATCCGGTAAGATCAACAAGGGGGTAGGTACGCCTAAAGAAACGCTTAAGAATTATGCTTCCACTTTAGAGGAAGCAAGGGCAGATCTGGTTGCCCTGTACTTTATAAGGGATCCCAAACTCATTGAACTAGGCATCCTCCCTGATCTGGAAGCCGGAAAAGCGGAATACGACAACTACGTCTCCAATGCCTTAATGAAGCAACTCCGTCGTATCAAGCCTGGGAATAATATCGAAGAAGCTCATATGCGCAATAGACAACTCATCGTTAAATGGGCCATGGAAAAAGGAGCTCGGGACAGTGTAATCGTCCGTCATATTAGAGCGGGTAAAACCTATTTTGATATCCGGGATTATGACAAACTCAGAACCTTATTCGGGCAACTTCTACGCGAAATCCAGCGCATTAAGTCTGAAGGAGATTATAATGCCGGGCATGATCTGGTAGAGAACTATGGTGTCCAGGTAGATAAGGCCTTGCATAAGGAGGTACTTGAAAGGGTCAAAAAACTCCATCTCAAACCCTATTCGGGATTTGTCAATCCCGTCCTCACCCCGGTAAAAGACTCTACCGGAATGATCATCGACATTAAAGTTACTCAGCCAAGGGATTTTGTCACACAAATGATGGATTATGCAGAGCGGTATTCCACCCTGCCCGATAATAATGAAGCAGAATAAATAGGGAACTTGGTTCCGAGTATTACAACTGTTGTTCAGCTATCCAAGAGGTGATTCGATCAGCTACAGACTTATATCCGGGCTCTAACATCAGATTGTGCCCCATCTCTTTGAATAGATGAACTTGAGCCTTATACCTCCGCTCAGTTTGCTCGAGGTCAGTCACAGAGACCGCTACATCCTTTTCCCCGCCTAGGAGGAGAAAAGGACAAACAATTTCCTTTAGATGGATTCGATTCAGACCCAACATATCTTGATAAGCCAGGAATGATTCTGAATCTATTTTTTGGAGACATTGCGTTACTTCTTCTTCCGGGCATCTACCTGAACACATTAGGTAATTATATCTGGAAACAGAATTTATGATTGTTTTCAAATGCAAAGTAAGGACAGATTTTAAAAAAATGAATGGGTATTTTCGCAAAACTCTAAATGTGCCCCCCCATATCCCAGTGGGGGGAACCGAAGCCATTAAAACAGCTCCGGAAGGGGTATGCGTTTCTAAATACTTTTGAAGGATATATCCGCCCATCGAATGGCCTACTATTATAGGAGCTAAAGGTAACGCATCTGCTACCTCTGCCAAATCATTGACGTAATCTTTGATCCTTAGAAGATTAAAGGGTTTGGACGAAGAGCTCGATCCGTGGCCAGACAGACTAAAGACGACAATAGAGCGATCCAAGCGCATTAAGTATGGGATAAACTTTTCTTCCCAAACCCAAGCACCATGCCACATACCATGCAAAAGGAGCAGTGCCGGTCTATCGTGAAGAAATTGATCATTGTAGATTTTGATGTCTAAACTTCTCTCCTTCATTTTTATTTTATTATTTTGTATTTATCTAATTATTCAATACATTATACTATTTATTATATATATCAAGATATTTTATATATAACTTTAAAGC
>JALSTN010000043.1 GCA_026983735.1 Saprospiraceae bacterium
TAAATCGACCACGACCATCCTTCGTAGTGCTTCAGCTTATGTGTAAATCCAAATGTTCTATAATCCTCTTGTTGTATGACATTTGGTTTTGCTAAAAGGGATGCTGGTTTGGACTGAAGTTCATTGAAAAATATCCATCCGTTATCAACAAAGACACTATCTGATTTGTAGCCAAAGGGCAAGACAAAAAGAATCAAAAAAATAGCATATAATTGGAAATTATCTGTTGGCATTTCTAAGTATTTTAAAAGTCCTCAGGCGGGAGAGGTTGTATTCCCACCTGAGGAATAAATCTATTAAAGCAAAAATAATTCAGGAATATTACAGATTTCTCCCATCCTGGTTCCTACGATTGCCCTATGAGAGGACTTCATAGAGTGAAAACGCGCAGAGGCATTATGTGTGCCGGATATGTTTCTAGCGACATAAGAACTATTCGTTTCAACGTCCCATTTTGGGGGAATATTGTTAGGGGCACAAGGGCAATCTTTGCGCTTTAATTTTTCATACCAGATTCCCTCTAAATGCGCTTCTATCTGTTTGACTTTCTTTTGACTCCAAATCTGCCAAGAGTACTTTTTTCTATAAGATCTGGTAGAGGAACCAACTTTAGTGGTGGCAAAGGTCCATTTGAATGCCCAAATCTTTCCTTTGATTTTGAACAATCGGGTTCGATTTCTTGATATATGCCCTGTTACAATATCAGAGTGACCTCTATTTTGACCAGTTTTACAATTCGTAGCACCATTGATGTCTCGGATATTGACATGTAGATTTGCTATACAGGAAAGTCCTCCATCCGGCCAGCAATCCCAATGCACATAATAACTTATAAGGTAATTTCCATCTTTGCTGTAAGTATGGGAGGGGAAGACCGTATTGGGAAGTCCCCATCCGGAGAGCTTTGTAGATGTGCCATCCCCCCAATAAATGGTGGTCGTCCACATGCACCGGTCTGTTCGCCCGACCTGTAGGCCAATATTTACACCATCTTCTTTAGGCTCCCAGAGATTGAAGGTAAAAGTGGGATCACCACATTTGTGGTCAAAAGTCGTTTCATATAAACATCTTAAGGGGAATAGCTCAAGAGACGAGGTGTCTTTGTCTCCATCCGGTTCTGTCGCGATTAAAGTGATTAACACAGCGTCCGTACTAAAGTTATAATCCGGTGGATTGACCCCTGAGTAAGTTATAGAAGTACCGAGTGATTTTTCTTCTATCGTCCAACTGTAAGAGATGTTTCCGTCGTCGATACCATCGTCAATCGCAGAAATATTTTCAAGGGAAATTATGTTTCCGGGTTTTATGACATATTTGAACCGCGTATCCATTATTTCTCGGTGACTTACGGGCATAAAACTACTGTTCAAATTGAAATAATAATCCGGATTTTCTTGGATAAACCTAAGATTATGCCGATCCCTCATACTGTCCAGAGGGATGTCATCGCCATATGATGTCTGAAGGGTTTCTAAGGCAGAATAGTCAGAGTTTGTAATTACTGCCGTGAAACCATTCGGGTAAAACTTATAAATCCGACTTCCAATTTTGACTTCATTGTGAACGTTTAAAAGGGTTTTTAGGAAAACATCGGCTATAAAGTGATCCTGCAGATATTCAATATCTGCTCCTGACCGTAATAACTCGAATTGATCGATTTGCTCTTGTTGCCTAGCAGAAACAAAACCAATGGATTGCTCAAATAAGTCTAAGACTGGAAATGCAGGGATGCTTGTTGTGTCATCATCCATAATCTCAGGAGTGAAACCGAGTGTTAGATAGGCAGAATTAACGGTTGTGCTATCCTTACTTTGTTGTGATAATTGATTCATTATCGTATAAAATGCATTAACGTTATCAAACTTTAATAGACCATTTTCCATTGAAAGGCCGGGATAATCGCTTCGTAAGGTCACCGATTTGTTCGTTGAAGGGGAATTGATAATGCTATCTTTCCTACAGGATCCCAGAAATATAAATGGGAATATAGCAAAGAAAAAGAAAATTAATTTGGTTTTACGGGGGGGGCGTTGTTAGATTTTTCATAATTAATAAATTTAAAGTAGACAAATAAAATATCGATGCAAATATATAATAAAACATTTAACTGGAGGTAAGATCAGGCTAAAAAATGTTTTAATATTAAAATATTACAAATTATATTAATATAAAAATGTTATAAGAATTAATTATTGTTAGGATATCGATTTAAATAATGACTTGAAATATCCGTAATTTACATTATTAAAGAATTATTATATAAGATTTGTCTACTTCTCTTTAGCAAAAACGTCCATAATCTAAAAAAAAATAAAACCACGTTTTAAGTTCTTTGATCTTTTTGCAAGCGCGATGGATCGATGTAAATAGTACTTTTTTATATCCTTTGCAGCAAAACCGTCTACATATTGCATTGGTATATATATATAATTGATATATTTGTATCTTCAATGTAAAATTATGGCTATGAACAAAAGCTCTACCCCCAAGTATATGATGTCATTCAAGGCAACAACCGTATTTTTGATCATGATTTTTGTGATCGTTTTTTTTCAAAATAGTTTTGCACAGAGTGGCTGTATACCCCCCCCGGATATGGTGGTATCTTGCAAATATTGGTTTGATGTATCGGACTTGGATGTTCCTTCCAATTCGACCTTTGGGCGAATCGTAGGCTCCTTCGCCTCAAGAAAAAAGATAACGACTCGAGACATCGTCTGCCCGGCCTTTTGTCAGACAGATAGATATACGGGATACAGCCCTTCAAGAGTACAGGGCGGTAAACCCTGTCATTTTTATCAACAGTTTTACAATCCGACGCATCCGGAAAGAAAATACAATATGGCGTGGGGCTGGGACGGCGTAGTGGAAAGTGGGGAAGTCCAGATAGAAGTGCGGGATTTAAGAGACTGCGGCATAGGTAAGATACTTCGTATTTTTAAACTGTGGACTTCTGACGGATGGTCTCCTGTGGCTACTCAGACCATTTGGGTATTGAACTGTGATCCATTTTATATTAATCCGACTGTATGTACGGATAATACCGATGATATCGAGTGGCCACTTGGTTGCAAAGGTGAAATTATACTTCATGATTGTGATCCGGATCTAAGCCCGGAGAATCCCTTATTGGGAAAGCCCAGACTGGCCAATGGAGGAGGGCGGTATTGCAGTATGGTTTCCATTGATTATACGGATAAGCGGTTTACGGTAGAAGGCAATAGTTGTTTTAAAGTGATAAGGACCTGGACGGTGATTGATTGGTGTCAGTATCACCCGGAGTCGAATGCTAAAGATGGAAAATGGACTTTTCGCCAGATCATCAAAGTAGTCAATAAGCAAGATCCGGTGATCCGGTGGGATAGTGTGGCCATAAATAAGCGAGATTCTGTATTGCCGGATGGGACCTGTGCTAATCTGGCCATTTTGAAGATATCGGCTTCCGATGATTGTACAGAGCAGGCACACTTGAGATACGAATACAAGATAGATCTGAACAATGATGGAGAAGGGCCCTATGGCACTTATGATTTGTATGCAGGACGTTTGGAGCGTCCCGGCTTTAAACCCGAAAATATGGACAATCCTTATGCAGTGGATACTTCTACTGTCCTGGATGCGACCGGTTATTATCCCTTGGGTACCCATAAGATTAAGTGGTTTGTTGAAGATGGATGTGGCAATGTTGCGGAGATAGATAGTGTATTTGTCGTTCGGGATACCAAGGCGCCAACACCTTATTGTAAAAGTGGGGCAATCACAGTGATTATGCCTTCGACGGGGAGCGTCGCAATCGATATAGCGCAACTTAACATAGGTAGTTATGATAATTGTACCCCAATGGAGGGGTTGGACTATTATTTTAATGGTACCCCGGGGCAGAAGCAGTTGGTCGTTTCTTGTGATTCCTTTATCCCGGGGGCATCCTCACTGGATGTGCCAACCCAAGTTTGGGTCGAAGATGAGGCCGGAAATACGGATTATTGCACCTTGACGATACAGGTGCAGGATCCTAATGGAGTATGTAGTGATTCAGTGACACATACGATTTCTATGCTTATATCAGGTGATGACCACGTCTTTTTTAATGATGCGGCTATAGTAGTATCTACCGATGATGGGGTAGAAATGCTGCAGGGCAATATAGATGCTTCCGGACAGTATAATATGGTCTTGACAAGTTCCGAGATGTATCAGCTGAGGACGGGACATATAGATCTAAGCTGTTCGAAATATCCCACGGATAGGATTACGACAAGAGATTTAATTTTGATGATGAAGCAATTGCTAGGTAAGGAAGATTATACCTCCTATCAGCAGTATATAGCCGCAGATGTGGATCGCTCGGGTGAGATTACATTAAAAGATGTTCTTATGATACGAGATCACATATTGGGGCGTCGAGTAGCTCAGTTAGAGGATAATCATTGGGTTTGCTTGACAGATAAAAATATTGAGATTTCCGCAAAAGTAAATCCTGAAGAAGCCTTTAAACAGTTTCGACCCAAATATTATTTTGATAATATTTTAAGACAAGAAGGAAGACATGTAATATTTCCCATCTTATTAGGAGATATAGACGGCGTAGGGATTCGGTCTGAAGGGGTGTTTGGTATGAAATGGTCAAAGATAGGCTATGACAGAAAGGGAGGGTATATGGATCTATTATTGAAGTCAGAGCGCCAGTGTATAGATGGGTTTGATATGGAATTAAATCTCCCCTCCGGAGGCAGCTTCGAGGTTTTGACACCCGGGTATTCTATAGATTACAATGAGACGAAGAAAGGTGAATATAGGTTGGTCGGACTGAAGACTTTCGGAGAAGACCCTATCTCAACGGATGGGATTACCCTTCGGTTTTATTCCTCTGATGAGGAGAATGTTGCAGAGCTTTTGAATAGTAGTCATAGGCGTGTTTATGAAGCAAGCGCTTATGGTTGTGACGGAGTGACGTATCAAATAGAGTTAGAGCCCTCATCAAAGGATCC
>JALSTN010000044.1 GCA_026983735.1 Saprospiraceae bacterium
GAGAGGTTGATATTTTTGTCGAGGCCAAGAGGGCTTCCGCCTTTGGTTCGACTGATACCCACTTCAAAATTGTCATTAAGCCCGTATCGAAAACCGATCAGTATGTCAGAAGCATTTTCTATTCCATAGAAAGTATTCCATCCTCCGTTCTGGCCAAAGGCATCTCCAAAGCGATGCGATACTACAAAATCCAAGTCCCAGGTCTTAAGTGTTTCTACGGATTGGCTATTGACGATTTTACCATGTTTAAAGGTCTGATAAATATAACCTTGTGCTTGGGCGGTCCAAGAGTAGATAACGATGATGAAAAGGTAAATATACTTCATTGAAATTATTTTATTCCGTTGGGTTAATAGGTTGAATTCTGACGCTTATTTTATCTCTTAATTATCTTTGCGCTCCTTGGTCGAGCCAACACTGTAGTTGAGCAATTTCCTCTGTCGTGAGACTCTTAGGACCTAAAGTCGCATTAGAGGGTGGCATGTCTTTATTGTCAATGACACGCTTGAAGAACTTTTGATTGTCTACATAACTTTTTAGAACATTGTAGTCTGTAAAGTTGCCGATAGAAGCCCCTCTCTCATGACAGCCTTGATAGGAACACGCTAACTGTATGATGGGTTTAATAGAAAAACTATCTGCGCTCTCATAGACGTAATTGTGACTGCAGTCCAACGTCGCTGCTGAGGTCTTGTCCTTGACACAACTTGCAAATAATCCTCCCAAACAAAGCAACACGAGAAGGACGCCTAAAATCTCTTTGTTCATATCTTTAAAAGTTTATATTATATTGACTGCAAGTACAGTATAAAAATTTTGTATTATAGGAGCTGAATCCCTATCGCACGATTTACGTCAATCCACATACCTTGAGCAAATTGCGATGCATTAAAAATGTACGCATTGTATAAAGAGGTATTTGATGTTAGTTCGCATAAGTTCCGGTAAGTTTGCAACGATTTAGAAAACAAAACCAACGGGCAATAGTCTTTTTAAATTCTGCTATCCGATAAACGATTATTATTAGACGGCAAAGGTATATATTTCGAGCTTAATAGAAGCATATTAGTTGTATTTAGAAATATATTATTGGCATTCATGTCGGGGATGACGAGATGTGATATGCGAGCACTTCAGTTTGTTCCAATGCCGGATGGGTAAAGGAATTGACGGGTGAATCTTTCGGATCATTTATCGGAAGATTCCAGCTTCTCTAACGCTTCGAGAAGGGTGTTTATTTCCTGTTCTTGTTGCTCGATTGCTGTTTTGTTTGCCTTTTGGGCGGCGTTATTCTCCTTTAGTTCTTCTTCTGATTCTTTAATGATGCGTCGAGCTTCTTCGATTCTACCATGTAGTTTTTTCTCTCTCTTGGAGAGTTTTGTAAGCTTTTTGTTAAGGGATTTGAGTTTCTTTTTCTCTTGTTCAATCCATCTTTTATAGCGCTCTATTTCCACGGCTTTTTGGTAATTTTCAAGAAAACGAACTGCTGCATTGTATTCTTCCCTTTCTTGCGACAAGAATCCATTTTTAAGGTCAATGAATACGACGGCTTGCTCTTTTTCCGGAATCATGTAAATACTGATCTCCTTTTTCTTCGCAATGGGATTGATACGCTCGTCCTCCAAATAGTACTCCCCGGCTTTTTTATTGCGCTTGACCTTGCCGTATTTTTTGAGGTAATGCTTCCAGACATCGATGATGAGGTCTTCGTCAGCGTTAGGAAGGGAAACTTCCAATGCGGGTTGTGGCCCAAAGCTCATCATCCTTTTGTTAGGATTGATTTGAGCCCTAAGATTAGCCCCCTGGAAGAGCAATGCGAGTACAGCTATCAATAAGTAAGTATTGGGTCTCATGATAAACATTTTTAGAGGTTAATATATATTTAATTAATCATGCAGCGGTTTCATACGCTTAAAACAGTGTAATATATGTACTAAATTTTCAAATTTTAAGCACAGGATACAACATGTAAATATAGACAATATTTATAAGTATATACTTTATAGATGTGTTGATAACTAAGATAGTGTTGTTTGTTGGAGGGGTTAAGGTCATTTGGATTGAATATGTATTTACTTCATCGGTAAGCTTTTCAATCGGTTTTATTTGCAGGCATGTATCCTATTTTTGCAGTTCATAAGTCGACTTAGTCGAAAAATATACTATCTTTATCGATTGTTAGATGGTGGAATGTGAGAGATGTTATTAATTGCGAGCAAATCGAAAAACTATGTTGCAAATTCAAGATGTCAAAAAGGCTTTTCACAATCATAAAGCCCTAAAAGGAGTGAGCTTTAATGTGCCTGAGGGAATTATTTTTGGGTTGCTCGGGCCAAATGGTGCCGGTAAAACAACCCTCATAAGAATTATTACCGGGATATTCTTTCCTGATGAAGGGCAAGTGGTGATGGAAGGTGCTCCTATTCAGGGACTGCGGTATGAAGGTCTAGGTTATTTGCCGGAAGAAAGAGGCCTTTACAAAAAGATGAAAGTCGGCCCACAGTTGGTCTATCTCACGGAGCTTAAAGGCATTCCTCATAAGGAGGCTAAAGAAAAAGTGATCGCATGGATGAGAAAGTTTGATATGCTCTCTTGGTGGAATAAAAAGATCGATGAACTTTCTAAAGGCATGCAGCAGAAAGTGCAGTTTATCGCTACAGTGGCGCCCGAACCAAAGCTGATTATCTTGGATGAACCTTTTACAGGCTTGGACCCCGTAAATACCAATTTGATTAAAGACGAAATCCGAAGACTTCGGAATCAAGGAGTCAGTATCATTTTTTCTACCCATAGAATGGAGCAAGTAGAGGAAATATGTGAGCATATCGTTCTCATCAATGATGGACAAAAGATTTTGGACGGGGAGGTTGCCCGCGTTAAAGAAGACTTTAAAAAACAACACTACCGCGTGCGATATCAGGGAGCATTGCCAGCCGATTTTAGTCACTCTTTGGATGTTATTGCTGATGAACCGGGGGAGTTGGTTGTTAAACTACCTGATGATAATAGTGCTATTCTTCTTCGTGCATTAGCAGACGCACATGTACAAGTTAAGTCCTTTGAGGAGGTACTTCCGACCCTAAATGAAATATTTATCCAACTCGTAACAGACGAAAATCATGCATAAACTTTGGCTCATTATCAAAAGAGAATACTTGACAAGAGTAAAATCTCGAACATTTATTCTAACTACATTACTTACGCCCCTGGGTATTATTGCTTTTATAGCGATAATGGGGTGGATCTTATCCTACAAGAGTGATGATCAAGTGAAGATTCTTGTTAAGGATGAGGCTCATCTACTTCAGCCGGCTGAACAGAATACCAAGTTCGTATTGGACTTCGCTAATGCGCCGATTGAACAGCTGAAAAAACAAGTCAAAGCCGAGGGATATAAGGGGTTGTTATACCTTCCGCCTATAGATAGTATAGGCGTAAGCAGTTATAATGTCTTGTTCTATTCGGATAAATCTTTAGATCTGGAGTCGACTTACACCCTTCGCTCTCGTATTAAATCAAAGCTGAAAGAGTTTAAGATGAAAAAAATGGGCCTTGAGGCAGCTCAACTCAAACTGCTCAAGACCGCGGTTACTATTGACCCTGAACCCATAGAAAAGGGAGGTGAAAACCGAAGTTCCATGACCGCTGTGGTGGCATCTGCCGTCGGTGGAGTGATGGGGTATTTTATGTTTCTCATTATTATCATGTACGGTACGATGATAATGCGTAGTGTGTCTGAAGAGAAGATCAATCGCATAGTGGAGATTATTATCTCATCTGTGAAGCCCTTCTATCTCATGCTTGGCAAAATTATAGGAGTAGGTGGTGTAGGGTTTACGCAGTTGGCTATTTGGCTTCTTGTCATTCCATTAATTATGTTTGGTGCGAATCAATTTATGGGTGGTTCGGCCGAAATAACACAGATGTCGGGCCAGCTTCCCCCTGAAGTTGTCTCTGAAGGAATGGACAAAATCTATCAAGTGCTTCACGAACTTGCAAATATGAATTGGTGGGTTATCATCCCCGTATTTCTTTTCTTTTTCATAGCAGGATATCTGATGTACGCTTCTCTCTTTGCAGCCTTGGGCTCTGCTATCGGTGAAGATATGAACGACGCCCAATCCCTTACGATGCCCGTCATGATGCCTATCATCTTGGCCGTATATATCATGTTTTCTGTCATTAAAGAACCGGATAGTCCACTAGCTTTTTGGAGTTCTATCTTCCCACTGACCTCACCGATTATTATGCCCGTAAGAGCTATTTATGACACTCCATGGTGGCAGATTTTGCTATCCATGGCAGTGCTTGCCATCACGGTGATAGGTCTGGTATGGCTCTCTGGCAGAATCTACCGCATTGGTATTTTGATGTATGGCAAAAAAGCTTCCTATAAGGACCTTGTCAAATGGATGCGAACCAAATGATATTGTCAGGGGCTTTTTTGACCTCTAATGGGAGACTCTGAAGAGCCCTAATTTTTTTAGATATTTGATTTCGTCTGTCTCGTACGGTACGGGTTGGTTACGCTCCTACGGAGCTTGCATTCATTATGTTGTTCTTTTCTACAAAGATATCGTCCCTACGGGACTAGGCTTTTGTTAGTTACAAAGGGAGCGCCCCTATGGGGCTTGTGTGTAGCTCCTGAGGAGCTCAACCTTTGTAGCAATGAAATTGCACGGTGCAATTGAGCTCCGAAGGAGCGGCACATTTCATCTTGCTTTCGTATTTTTCAGATATTTGATTTTGTCTGTCTCGTACGGTACGGGTTGGTTACGCTCCTACGGAGCTTGCATTCATTATGTTGTTCTTTTCTACAAAGATATCGTCCCTACGGGACTAGGCTTTTTGTTAGTTAAAAAGGGAACGCCCCTTTGGGGCTTGCTTGTGGCTCCATAGCAGCAAAACGTTGGGAAAGGCAATAATTTGCGGAAACGGATTCTAGGCTTGATTGCAGCTCCGGAGGAGCAAAA
>JALSTN010000045.1 GCA_026983735.1 Saprospiraceae bacterium
CACTTACGTGCCCGGCTATAATCTACCGTCCCTACGGGACTTATCAATAATCGTCCCTAAGGGACTTGCCTATAATATCATATATGAATCTATCATAATATTGTCCCTAAGGGACGCTTTTGCCTTCAAAATTTTTGAAATACCGTGGAAAAAGCCACAGAGGGGCGACATGTTCTAGCAAGGGACGTAAGTCCCTTGTAACTTTGCGCAGTGGTTTGAGTGCCGGAGGTACGACAGGTATTTCCATTTGTATCATGTTATTTTGGTGGACATTTTCTGTCGTCCCGACGGGACTTGCTTGTGTTTCTTTTCTTTACCAGGCACTTACGTGCCCGGCTATAATCTACCGTCCCTACGGGACTTATCAATAATCGTCCCTAAGGGACTTGCCTATAATATCATATATGAATCTATCATAATATTGTCCCTAAGGGACGCTTTTGCCTTCAAAATTTTTGAAATACCGTGGAAAAAGCCCCAGAGGGACGACATGTTTTAGCAAGGGACCTAAGTCCCTTGTAACTTTGCGCAGTGGTTTGAGTGCCAGAGGTACGACAGATATGTCCATTTGTGTTCATATTATTTTGGTGGATATTTTCTGTCGTCCCGACGGGACTTGCTTGTGTTGCTTATTCTTACCAGGCACTTACGTGCCCGGCTATAATCTGTCGTCCCTACGGGACTTATCAATAATCCTCCCGACGGGACTTGCCTATAATATCATATTGTCCCTAAGCCATAATCATCAACATTGAATGCTGCACATATGAAACGAACATGAATTTTATTAAAAATATATTTCACACTCCTGCTTGATAGAGAAGAGCGCACAGGGGGTGGACTAGACATCACAATTACAGCTTTATTCGCCCATTCCATGAATGGGCTATCCCATTAGTACAGAGAGGTATAGTGGTCCGATTAACCTCAGTTTACACAATGTGAATCGGGCATAAAATGATTGGATAAGGATTATAACTTGAGCAAGCAAAAAATGCAATTGGAAGTAATACCTCCATTAAAAAATAATATAGTATTATAGAATTTGGAACAAGATGCATGATAAAAAATAGCACACTATTGTTCGAAGAGGTATCGTGAACTTTTTGGAAGAGGATAAGTGCTTGCTTAAGAAGTCAAAATGTGCAGCACTAGAGTAACAATCTTGTAGTTAAATGAAGGTATGAGTATGGCTTTTACGAAGAGATAAAAATGATCCATTCCCATAAGGAAATCCGGCAAAAAGTGGGGGCAAAGAAAGGTTCAAAATATTCATTGTCTGCATCCTACCTACAGGATCTCTTCAATAGATTAGTTGGATGCACGATTTGGATTTAATTTTTATTTATTCGAAAATTTTAAACATATGAGAGACCTTGTAAAAGTTTTTAATATATCTTTGTCCTTTAATCACCCGTACCATTCAAAAGGTACACACAACAGCTTCTATATGGCATTAGACGTGCTTATCGGGCTCCAATGGGGAGACGAAGGAAAAGGGAAGATTGTAGACTATCTATCAACAGATTACCATATCATCGCCCGATTCCAAGGAGGACCGAATGCCGGTCACACCATCGTTATCGATGGACAATCCTTTGTACTCCATACCATTCCTTCCGGCATATTCCGGGATGGAGTAGAGAATATCATTGGCAATGGAGTAGTTATTGATCCGATTACCTTACTTAAAGAGATTGCAGCCTTAGAGGCTATCGGGGTCCCTGTACGGGAACGATTACTCATCGGTCAAAAGGCGCACCTAATCTTGCCTACGCATCGGTGGTTGGATGCGGCATCTGAGCAGGCTAAAGGCAAGAAGAAAATTGGTTCAACCCTTCGGGGAATAGGTCCCACATATATGGATAAAACCGGAAGAAACGGGCTACGTGTAGGCGATATCCTAAGGGATGATTTCATACAGCGATACGAGGATTTAAAGCGTAAACATCTTCAACTCCTACATTTGTATCCGGATGTTGAATTTGATATGGAGAAAGAAGAGGGCCACTGGTTGGAGGCTATTGAAGCGATGAGAACACTACGTCAAATATCTTGTGAGTATTATATCAACGAGGCACTAAGGTCAAATAAACGGATTTTGGCTGAAGGCGCACAAGGCTCTATGCTAGATATAGATTATGGCACCTACCCCTTCGTCACCTCTTCTAATACCGTAACTGCAGGTGTCTGTACAGGACTCGGTGTATCCCCCTCCACCATCGGAGAAGTCATCGGCATAGTAAAAGCGTACACAACACGTGTAGGGGGAGGCCCATTCCCAACCGAGCTACACGATGAAATGGGAGAATATCTACAAAACGAAGGACACGAATTTGGTGCGACAACAGGAAGACCGAGAAGATGTGGCTGGCTGGATTATCTCCAGCTCAACTATACCATCATGCTCAGCGGTGTTACTCAGATCGTATTAACCAAAACCGATATTCTTAATCAACTGGACACGATCAAAGTGGCTCACGCTTACCAAACTTCAAATGGTGAAACACTCACCCAACTCCCCTATCGATTGGATGGCGAAGATATTACCCCGATTTATACAGATTATCCCGGCTGGAAAACAGACCTTAACGCTGTAAAAAATTGGAGCCATCTACCTACGGCAACACAAAACTACATCCATGCCATAGAGCAAAATACAGGAGTACCCATCCGTATCATCTCTACCGGACCGGAGAGAGACGCTCTGATTGTAAAAAGAGATTAATGGACGCTGAATGCCATCATCCATTGGTTTTTCTACAGTGTAATTTCCAATGTCCTCATAAAAAAACTTACTTTTGCGCTCGATATGATTAACACCATAGCATATAAACTATTTTATCAACTGGGCCAGTGGGTTCTATGGATGAGGCAAGTCTTTAGCAAACCCGAGAAAATTAACGTTTACTGGAGAGAAACCATCCGGCAGATGAACGATTTGGGAGTGGGCTCCCTACCCGTCGTCTTTATTATATCCATCTTTTTTGGAGCTGTAACAACGGTACAATTTTACTATCAGATTTCAGGCACTTTTGTTCCCAATTACTATATCGGGTACATTGTTCGGGATATGACCATTATCGAATTGGCACCCACCTTTACCTGCATGCTTCTGGCCGGAAAGGTAGGCTCCAATATAGCTGCGGAAATCGGAGGGATGCGTCAAAAAGAGATTATTGATGCCATGGATGTCATGGGTGTAAATACCGCTGCTTTTCTCGTGTTGCCCAGATTAATAGCAGCTGTATTTATGATTCCTCTATTGGTAATTCTCGCAGCAGCGATTAGCATTTTAGGAGGGTATTTTGCAAGTGTATGGGGTAATTTATTTACGGTCTCCGAGTTTATCCAGGGGCTCCATTCCTTTTTTATCCCCTACAATGTCTTCATTATGTTGGTCAAGGCTTTTACCTTTGCCTTTCTACTCACGACCATTTCGGCATATCAAGGATATTTTGTTAAAAGCGGAAGCATTGAGCTGGGCAAAGCCAGCACAAATGCAGTGGTATTAAGTGATGTAGCTATTCTGGTAGCTGATTATATAATAGCCTTAGTAATGACTTAATTCGATTATGATCAAGATTAAAGATATCGAAAAATCCTTCGGGGAAAAAGTTGTACTCAAGGGGATAACCAGTACCTTCCACAGAGGTAAAACCAATCTGATTATCGGAAGAAGTGGTGCAGGAAAGACCGTTCTGCTCAAGATCTTGGTAGGTTTGTTCCAACCCAATAAAGGCGAGGTGTGGTATGATGACCAATCGTTCTTTCAACTATCCAAAAAAGAAGCGCGCCAGCTGAGAATGAAGATCGGAATGCTCTTTCAGGGAGGTGCCCTTTTTGACTCTTGGAATGTGGAAGAAAATATTCGATTTCCACTGGATATGTACACAGAAATGTCTTATACAGAAAAGAGAGAAAGGGTAAAAGAAGTGCTAAAAAAAGTAGAACTCACAGGAGTAGAGAACAAGTATCCTTCGGAATTGAGTGGCGGTATGCAAAAAAGAGTTGGAATCGCACGTGCTATCGTCCTGAACCCACAATACCTCTTCTGTGACGAACCCAATAGTGGTCTCGACCCCAAAACGGCCATCGTCATCGATCAACTGATCCTCGACATCACTCAACAATACGATATCACTACCGTCATCAATACGCATGATATGAATTCTGTCATGGAAATCGGGGATAATATCCTCCTACTCAAGGACGGTTGTGTCGCCTGGCAAGGCAATAAAGACGAAATATTAACCAGTGAGGACCCGACAATCATCGAATTCATCTTTGCTTCTCCTTTTCTAAAGCGACTGAGAAAAAAAGCATTAGGGCTCTAAGGACGCTTTCTATCCTACAATCCGATATCCCATTTTTACCCCTAAGAAACGAAAGGGAATAGGCTGGGCTATACCGCCTTTAAAGAATTCGGGTGTAAATATATCCCCCAAATAGTAATTTGTATAGACTCCTAATGTCCATTGCCTCCATGCCGCATAATCCAAAGACAAGGTCCCGCTTAGAATCACACGCCGAATACTTCCGTAATTGGGTAACATGATTTTTCTTGTTATGAAATCGCAGATTATCTCGTTATCAACCTCTGACCTTACTGATTGTCTAACCTCTATCTGCTTGCGAACAAAAACCGGGAACTGAACTCTTAGACCAGCCCCCCACGTCCACTTTTCCTGCATCAGAACACCGGAGAACCGAATAGGAATAGACAAATATACAACATCAAAATCCGTCTTACGCGGGTAGGATACATAATCCAACAATGGGTCACAAAGCGTGCTCCTCTCTGTGTTAGAAACAGTGTCTACCCTCCTTGCCACGGAGGAAATAGAGACTTGGTCCGTTCTTGTTAATGTCATTTGATTTCTGGATAGTTCAGCCCCAATATTGGCATATAGCCTATCATTCAAGGAATACCGCATCCCGACACCGAGGCCATATCCCATCTGATGAGAGATAGTATAGTCAAATTGGGTTGTTGCATCATACGCTTTCCTCAATAAAAGGGTATCTACCTCCGACTCCTCAAAAGCCACAAAACTGAATTCTTTTTCTCCTGATATCGTCCCATCGAAACCATACTCTGCACCAAGATATACCTCTAGCCCCCATCTTTTCAGCGTATTTTCTTTAAGAAAAAGCTCTGATTTCTGTCCGTATGCCAATGTCGCTACTCCCCCAAGTAGGACAATAATGCACCATCTATGTACTGCATCTAAACCCCTCATTATAAATATTCTCCGTAATTTGAAATGCTAAAAAATATTAAATATCCCCTAATGAGAGGATTTCCATAAATAGCTAAGCCCATCTTTGACCCCGATCTGTAGAAACCTCTCAACTACCCCTTAGACAGTAATTTTATTCAAGGGGTTGGGTTATTGGTTATTTTTTTATGAATTCCTTAGTTTGATACTCAAACATAGAAAAACATAATACGAATTCGAGAGAAAACCATACTCTGATTTAATTCGTAAACAATGGTTTTCATTCTACAGTATCCGTAATATTTACGGGGCTCGCTTAAAGGGCTACTGCAGGGTTTGGGTTTCAATTATGTTATTTGCTATAAATTGTGTATCTTTGTATTTCCAAATCCCATTTTGGATTTCCTCAGGTGACGACGATGGAGATGTGATGTAATTCACTCACCAAAAAAGATATTCACCATGATTAAAATACTTATTGCAGATGATCACGAAATGTTTGTTGATGGTATCACATCGATATTATCAGGGGTTAAGGGTATACAAGTAGTAGCGAGCTGCTTTGATGGGACTTCGGTATTTAAAATTTTGTATGAAAAGGAAATTGACGTTATTCTCTTAGACCTCAATCTGCCGGGCATGTCGGGAATCGATGTAGCTAAGCGAATATCCAAGGAACATCCCAAGGTCAAAATTCTAGCTTTATCCATGTACAACGAACACAGCTACATAAAGGAAATAACCAAGTTTGGCGCACTCGGTTATATCCTAAAAAACACAGGCCACAAAGAGCTCATTCGAGCGATAAAGACCGTATATGAAGGCGAAAAATACTTTAGTGAAGCGGTCATGAACACGATAATGAATGGAATGCTTCACAAAAAGAACCGAAGAAAATTGGGTTCCTTACTGCTGCCCAAATTATCAAGAAGAGAAAAAGAAGTGCTCGAACTCATCGTCAAAGAATACACCAATCAAGAGATCGCGGATCAACTAATCATCGGCACAAAGACGGTAGAAAGCCACCGGCGAAGTCTACTGTCGAAACTCAATGTGCGCAATACGGCAGGCTTGGTCCGAATCGCCTTGGAGAAAGAATTGCTGGATTAATTCCCCTATCTTAAAGAGAACAATCCTGTCGCTACATATGTACAGAAACTTTACTATTTCATACCGACTCCTTCCTCTCATCCTTCTTATTTGGACAATGAATGTACGCGGTATTGGTCAAGATGTCCAAGGGGATTCGGCGAGTTCTATGAGTTTTCCGACGATTGAATGGTATGAAAACCTAGATAGTGTTTCACTGGAGTTAGACAGTGTGAAAACGCTACACCTACTACTCAAGAACGCCAGAAAAGAATCCAAAAACAATGACTATCTGGCTGCGGTGGAATACTTTACAAGAAGCCTCAATTATCTCGATGAAGAAAGGGATACTTCTACCTATTTTTTAACTAAAATATTACTAGCCAGAGCTTATATTCACTTGGGATATTATAGAGAGTCTGTAGATCATTTAAGAGATGCGGTCAAATATTATAACGACAGAAAAGATACCCTACATCTCGCAACTGCCCTAGCTTATCTTTCGCGCATTAACTTAGTTGAAGGAGCGACCGACCTCGCCAAAAAAAATATTTTGAAAGTAGCCGAACTCAATGCCTCCATCCATTCTGTTCCGCTACGTCTGCATACCCTGATTAATCAAGGGGTATATCTCAACCAATTACAAGAATACGACAAGGCCCGACAAAGCCTTGAAAAGGCCATTTCGATTAGCAAATCCAAAGGACTATCGTCCTTCTACACCCTTGGTTTATATGAACTTGCCAAAGTCTATCATTTGACCGGTCAGCAAGATGAGGCAGTTAAGGCTTTGCTAAAAGCATTGGAAATCGAGCAGGTACAAAATAATCCCTACCTCAAACGAAATATTTACAAAGCACTCGCCAAGGACCTCGAAAAACTCGAAAACTACCCCAGTGCCAATCTGTTTTTGCATCAATACACCACACTTAACGATAGTTTACTCAACCGAGAACGGCAAGCCATTATTAACAAGCTCATCGTAAAATATGAGACCCGTCAAAAACAAAAAGAAATCATATCTCTGGAAAGTGAACAAAAAGTTCAAGAAATCCAAGGCCGCCTAAATGCCGTCTCTCAAAAAGCTTTGCTTATCTCTTTAGCTGCCATGTTTGTAGCTGTATTCTTCCTGGTTTTATTTTACCAAAACAAATTGAGATCCAATCAAATCATCTTGGAGCAAAATGAAAAAATTAACCGTCAACAGCTCATAGAACTCGAAAATGCCAAGCAAATCAGCTCCATGGAATCCATGGTCAAGGGACAGGAGCTCGAACGCAATCGGATTGCAAAGGACCTGCACGATAGTCTGGGGGGATTGTTGTCTACCATCAAACTACATTACGATGCATTGCCCCAAGTCAATGAAAAGTCCGAGGCTCAACAAGAATTCATCAAAATAAATCAAATGCTCGACCTAGCTTGCTCAGAGGTCCGAACCATTTCATCCAATTTGCAGCCCGGAGCATTGGCCAATTTGGGACTTGAACAAGCCGTTAATGACTTGGTTATGAAATATCAGGATGTCACAGAAGCAGATATTATTTTCCAAGCTTTTGGGATGGAGACCCCCATTGCCAGTTCAAAGGCGATTCACATTTACCGGATCGTGCAAGAATTACTACACAACAGTATCAAGCACGCAGAAGCCACGGAAATTCTCGTCCAATTGACCGAAGATCAAAGCGAACTCCATGTCCTCATAGAGGATGACGGTCGTGGGTATGATCGCAGTAAAATTAAACGTGGCATGGGGGCAGAAAATATTCTCTCCCGTGTACATTACCTCAAAGCAGAGCTCAATATAAAAACCGCGCCCGGTAAAGGCACCTCCACCCTTATTATTGTTCCGATATAAACACCTTGGATTTCACCTGGTTTGACTATTATATCACAGTAGAATAACAGATGTGCGTTCAATGAAGCGAGCACTTTGGTAGTATTGGCGAGAGGAAATATGTTACCGTCTCTTATATACTCATCCGGTGATGGAGTGGTAGAATAAAGTTTTAATAAATACAATCCACATTAATTGGCCCCTTCAATAAAGTGGTCCAATGCAGGTTTTGAGTTTTATCAAATTAAAAAGGCTAAATTCTGAAAATTTTAATTCGGATAAGGGCTAGTATGAAATATTTTTGTATATTGCAGTTTATTACTACTCGTGAAAAACACGCTTATATTTATCCCATTCTTTATCCAAGTAGCCGAAGAATAACTCATAGTAACCGAATACTCAGTTTCAATATTAAATTCCATATAAAGAATTTACATTTGGATCCTCGTTCTCATGTTCTTTGGAATAATGATTTACTACACCCCAAATCGTGCAAATGACTTCGTACCGAGTTGTATTTAAAAAATAGAAAGTACTTGGACGATGAGACGTAGGTAGAGATATGGACAAGTAGAAATAGCTGCTATTGATGTCGAAATGTGTCCTGTTAGAATTATATTGAGGGGGTAAATCAGTGCGATAATTTGGCATGTATGTGAGAAAAAATGTTACCATCCCAATAAAAATCTTCTGGCGATTGGATGGGTAGACTATGGTCTTCAATATATCTTGTCCTTAATATTTGAGCACTTCAAGAATTGATATTATGGCCGTCTCGGGAGGAATACCAATAGAAATAATAGCGGGAGTCAAGACAGGGATGCTCAAATAAATTCGGAAAACAATATCTGGATCATTCATAGATTTTAATAAAAATTAATACAATGAAATTTCAACTCACCTTTATATTCATTTTCATTCTATCCATTGGTGTATTCGCGCAAATCAAAATGGAAAGAAGTGTCTTCAGTTCATTAGGCACTTCAGACAAAGGCGCTTTAGGGGTCGAGTCGACCATAGGTGAGCCCGTCATTGGTGGATCGACAGGAAGCAGTATCCGGTTTACGGTCGGTTTCCAACAAGCTTTCGACTTCACTTCATCCATTGTTAATAACAAGGAGGCAGGAGGCATTGAGATTTTCCCCAATCCTGCGAAACGATGGATACAAATAACCTCCCCAATCCCGGTCGCGCAATTATCCATCTTGGATATGAGTGGAAAAAGAGTTTATCATTTGGAAGGAAGGGCATTGAATGCAGAATACATCTCCATTGAGTCTCTTCTACCCGGCAGTTATATTTTCATATTAGAACAAAAAGGAGGTGAGAGCACACAAAAGAAAATCATCATTCATTAACGGTCAACCATTTCATATCTTTAAAAATTTCTAATAAATTAAAATTAAATGTATTATAAATTTTCTGCAAATATGGAACCGCTGCGCTCTCACATGAATTTTTTTAAACATACTTCTTTGTGAAATTTATGTTTAATAAAATTCATGTTCGTTTCATATCTTTAAAAATTTCTAATAAATTAAAAATATATTTATTATAAATTTTCTGCAGCTACGTAACCGCTTCAACCTACTATATAAATCTCTTAATCTGTTAATACTCCAATATTAGAATTATGAAAAATGTATATCTATTTCTTATCCTCATCCTTACGACGAGTTTAAATGCTCAGACCCCCAAGGGAATTAATTACCAGGCAGTACTTCGAGCCACAGACGGCAGCTTATTGAAGCGTGAAGCGGTCACCTTAAAGGTAACCGTTCGCACGAATTCGGGGCCGGCCTATCACGAGACCATAAACACCACTTCCAATGAATTTGGGGTAGTGAATGTGGTCATAGGAGCATCGGGTGGCCCCCCCGACTTAAAAGATAAAGATTGGGCTTCCGGTGGTGGAGAAATCGAGATAAAAATTGAAACTGCCAAAGGGAATCTCAACCTTGGCACCCAGTCTTTCCAAAGTGTCCCTTACGCTTTCCATGCCCTTAAAGCGGACGAAGTCGTGAATGACAAAGTAGAGGATGCAGATGCAGACCCGACGAATGAGTTGCAGACCTTAAGTTACGATGCTGGTACAGGAGTATTGAGCTTGTCACAAGGAAATAGTGTCACCCTCTCCACTTCATCCGGAGGAGATAACTGGGGAACTCAGACTGTACAGTCCAATGGTACCCTTAACGGAGATGGGACTTCTGCCAATCCATTGTCTGTCAATGGTGATTTAACCGATGACCAGACCCTTTCTCTCACCGGCAATCAACTGAGCATCTCCGGAGGAAATACTGTAACCCTACCCACTTCCGGGGGAGGAGATTCGCTCTGGAGAAAACATGCTACCCTTGGGATCTACACCCCCGGTTATGATGCCTATATCGGACATCCTGACAGCACAAATGTCCTACATTTGTCGAATGTAGGCATCGACTTTCACGAACCATTAGGTCAAGCGACCACGCTGCTCACACCGGAAATTCTCTGGTTCGAAAGGGACAGTTGCCGATCGTCCCACACCTGTGACTCTCTCGAGTTTAAACGGGGAAGAAGCGCATATGACCGATCTGTTTTGTCTTACAATAAACTCACATTTGGGGGGTATGGATTTAATTCTTCTATGAAAAAAAGTGAAGTTGAAGTACATGGAGCCGGGATAGATACTTACCACTCTACCGTGCTCGACTCCAATGGCTTTGCCGCTACCGTTTCGGGATTTAATAATGCCCAAGCGACCCTTCATCCGTTCGAATTGAAGGTCACCGATTATGACAATGAAACGTACGTTTACCCTAGAGGAATGACAATAAAAAAAGGCAACCGAATTGTAACACTTAATAAAGATAAGCTTACCTTTTCAGAAGACGGACTAGGTTCCTATGCATTGCTTTCGGGCAATGGATATGGTGCACTTGGACTTTTGAATGGCGGAAACTGGCTTGGCATAAGTGCTACGACCGTAAATTCAGCAGGAGAGATCTCGCTTTATGATATATCGGGGAGATCAAATATCTATTTGGGGTTTCAGTCTATGACGAATAAATCTACGGGATCCTTCAGAATAAATGAAGATAATGCCCTAAAACTCTGGAGTTCTTCTACTTCCGGTCATGGCGCTTTTTTGCAGATGTATGGTCAAAATCGATCTATCAACATCATTCTGTCCCATTTAAATAATTTCTCCAACAACGGATTTATAGGAGTATCCAATAGTAATAGCGCGATCAAAGCAAGAATGTATGTGAATAGCTCCGGCCAGGGGGTTTTGATGGCTGATATCAAAAACTTTGTAATGCCACATCCCGACAAACCCGGAACGGATATCTACTATGTATCTCTGGAAGGACCTGAGGCTGGAGCCTACGACCGTGGAGTGGCTACGCTTAAAAACGGCGAAGCCTTTGTGCCTCTTTCCGACCACTTCAAAGCTGTAGCCAATGCCTCTACCATGACGGTTACCGTAACATCACATGGGACGAACACCTACGGATTGGCAGTAGTCGAAAAATCAGCTGATGGCTTTAAAATCAAAGAACTGATGGGCGGTAAAGGCAACTTCTCCTTCGATTGGGAAGTAAAATGCAAAAGAAAAGGATATGAAAATTGGCGGGTAGAACGTGCCTCGTCTGAGAAAGAGGCCTTGATCTCTTCGCCCGAGACCACCGTGCGATAAACGGAGCGATAGACTAACAATTTTTGGATACCTGAACTTCTTCCTAGGGGGTTGTCGTATTCTTTAGACACAACATAGACTTTGATTGAGATATTGGCGTTTCAAATTTATTTGAAACATATCTACGTGAGGGGGAGAGTTACAGAGAGACAAGCGGCATCTGTAAAGAGGGACGTGCCAATAGACGGGGAAATAGCATAGGGACGCGCGATTTGCAGGACGACAGACGATTATGTATGGAGGCGCGCAAATTGCAAGGAGACGGGCAGCACCCCGTCTCTACATTTTTCTATATTGAAATCTTTTGGATGTGTCGAATGTTTTCCATTGTATTGTCAGGGTGAATATCGCTCGACTTCCGCTGTTTAAACGGGGTTTTCGCCTCTTCCCTCATCGGCACGCCTCCCCTCAACCCAAAGAGCCCGACCATAGAGATACTACCTCTATAGCCAAGCTCTGTGGCTAACACACTTTAGTTTGGGTTTCTTTTGGGGCCACCCGCTATGGCTCCCATAGTTTAAAACAATACATGCGTCTATCATCTTGAATATACATAAGTTTATTTTCTTTATCGATGAGCGGAGATACCGACGCCAATAATGCCATCGTCTTTGGTGCAAATTCTCTGTCTAGTTCTCGATATCCATCATTCGGACCTCTGATCTTGTACAATATATTGCCTCGCTCCATCCCCACAACTGTAAACTCGCTTCCTCGAGAGACATAGTAGAGCATATCTTTGTAATGGGACATCTTGTTGGAAGGGGCGAGGCCTGCTTTTAGGTTTCTCCATAGGATGAGTCCATCTTTCGCTCGAAAACAGTACAAGGGCTCATTGTCCTGCTTGACATAGAGCCTTCCATCTAAGAGTAAGGGCTCTATAGGGCGAAAAATTCCATTACTTCCATCTCCTAGAAATTCCTTTCTCCAGTTTAGTTCACCTGTGAATTTATTGTACGCTTCCACTCCGAAACTACTCGTAACATAGACTTGCTCCTCATCGAAAAGGGGATGCCAAAAGTAAAAATCATTGGGATCTGATGCAGCCGTCTGCCATTCAAAGGATTTGCGGGTCTGGTTATAACAAAAAAACTTCTTCGGTTCGGTTGCCATTGCTCCATAAAAAACCGTATCTCCATTCGGTCGAATATCGTGGGAGATATTGTTAAAGGATCCGTATCCACCATACTCTTCCCTCGTAATAGTGAGTACCTTCTCTGTCCTAAGGGAGGGAATGTGTAGCTTAAAAATACTCGAAGAGTCACTATATGCAACATCTCCATAGTCCTTAACTAAATAAACCACATCCCCAAATTGAGTGAGAATATCAGAATGATAATAACCCCTCAGGGTCTTAACCAGCTTTAACTTCTCTAAGTCATAGATATTCGCCCCATCCCAAGAGGGGGCAATCAAAAATCTATCTACAACATGAAGTGTAGAGATAAGATTTTTACCTCCTCTAAAGGTTTTGACTCTTTTACCGGTATTGCGATCTACGATGAAGATGAACTTGTAACCGTCTAAGGGTAATTCATATGCGGTGTAGATTATATATTTGTCAAGATAAGAGGTAATGAAGCCCGAAGAAAGCAACAGTGCACTATCCGGCGTGTGGAAGCACTGCCAGACCATCTCCAGTGGGTAAGGAATGGTGTCCTGCACTGGACAGTTCGGGGGACAGGGGGTAGGGATATTCTTATCTCCACAGTACATCAGTGATAGAGAAAACAGTATCGTTATAAAAATGGATATAGGGGTTTGCATGATTATAATTTTTATTGTTGTAATATTAATTGCCCTTGTTTATAAGCCTACCTTCCGAAAGGTAAACATGCGGTGCGGTATTCCTATCCCCTCTTTTTAAATGCCAAATAATTGGATACCTTTTAACCATTTATGATTATTCTAATAAGAGATTTGGTTAATAAGGTGCTTCTCTGACTTCTTAATTTTGCTTATACATTGCAAGACAAAGTTACTGCTTTTTTAACTTGTTTTTTCTCGATATTTGAGACTTTTTCAAAAATCTGTCTCAAATATCGAGAAAAAAATATAGTATATAGGCAATATGACATTTTTTCAATAAACATGAATAGGGAGTTTGAATTTCTATTAGACCACGGAATTCAACCTGCTTGAACTCAGGCCTTCTTCCTCCATCCCTCCCCTCAACCCAAAGAGCCCGACCATAGAGATACTACCTCTATAGCCAAGCTCTGTGGCTAACACACTTTAGTTTGGGTTTCTTTTGGGGCCACCCGCTATGGCTCCCATAGTTTAAAACAATACATGCGTCTATCATCTTGAATATACATAAGTTTATTTTCTTTATCGATGAGCGGAGATACCGACGCCAATAATGCCATCGTCTTTGGTGCAAATTCTCTGTCTAGTTCTCGATATCCATCATTCGGACCTCTGATCTTGTACAATATATTGCCTCGCTCCATCCCCACAACTGTAAACTCGCTTCCTCGAGAGACATAGTAGAGCATATCTTTGTAATGGGACATCTTGTTGGAAGGGGCGAGGCCTGCTTTTAGGTTTCTCCATAGGATGAGTCCATCTTTCGCTCGAAAACAGTACAAGGGCTCATTGTCCTGCTTGACATAGAGCCTTCCATCTAAGAGTAAGGGCTCTATAGGGCGAAAAATTCCATTACTTCCATCTCCTAGAAATTCCTTTCTCCAGTTTAGTTCACCTGTGAATTTATTGTACGCTTCCACTCCGAAACTACTCGTAACATAGACTTGCTCCTCATCGAAAAGGGGATGCCAAAAGTAAAAATCATTGGGATCTGATGCAGCCGTCTGCCATTCAAAGGATTTGCGGGTCTGGTTATAACAAAAAAACTTCTTCGGTTCGGTTGCCATTGCTCCATAAAAAACCGTATCTCCATTCGGTCGAATATCGTGGGAGATATTGTTAAAGGATCCGTATCCACCATACTCTTCCCTCGTAATAGTGAGTACCTTCTCTGTCCTAAGGGAGGGAATGTGTAGCTTAAAAATACTCGAAGAGTCACTATATGCAACATCTCCATAGTCCTTAACTAAATAAACCACATCCCCAAATTGAGTGAGAATATCAGAATGATAATAACCCCTCAGGGTCTTAACCAGCTTTAACTTCTCTAAGTCATAGATATTCGCCCCATCCCAAGAGGGGGCAATCAAAAATCTATCTACAACATGAAGTGTAGAGATAAGATTTTTACCTCCTCTAAAGGTTTTGACTCTTTTACCGGTATTGCGATCTACGATGAAGATGAACTTGTAACCGTCTAAGGGTAATTCATATGCGGTGTAGATTATATATTTGTCAAGATAAGAGGTAATGAAGCCCGAAGAAAGCAACAGTGCACTATCCGGCGTGTGGAAGCACTGCCAGACCATCTCCAGTGGGTAAGGAATGGTGTCCTGCACTGGACAATTCGGGGGACAGGGGGTAGGGACATTCTTATCTCCACAGTACATCAGTGATAGAGAAAACAGTATCGTTATAAAAATGGATATAGGGGTTTGCATGATATTACTTTTTTTGATTTTTAATTTTATAACTAAGTTGATTCAAACAGAACGGATAAATCCGTTCTATTTGAATCGTTTTTTCAATAGCTCATAGTTTATCTTTCAGATGTCCTAAAAAATTCACCAAATCTGCCACGATATAAATCCGTCAACGCCGTTCTAGTATTCCGATCGTTTTTTATAGTGACGTGATTGGAGTTCGTGTAATGCCGCTTGACGGTCAAGTCATGGTTATTCCAATTCTGCATAGATTGTGCCGTTAGGAGACCGTCATAAGGCTCTAACTGCAAGCCGTAAGAAACCCTATAAGGATACCATTGGCATTCGTGTTGGCCGGGGATAGGGGAAGCACCTACACAATCGACCTTTGAGACATTGTGAGTAATCTTCTGTTCATTGGCGCGGTCTCCGCATTTGCAATCCCCTAAATTACTAACCACCTCATGGTAAGTTCTGGCTCCGGTAATAACTTCATAGTAATCATTAAAAGAAGTAAATGCCTCGAAGCCTGCATGGTATAGATCACCCATAAGTCTTATCTCCCCCCAAGTAGCTAAGCCTCCCCAATACCAATTATCCGGAGTGAGGGGATGTTTTTTGGAATACCATTGTTTCATCTGAGCTTCTTTGTCTTCATATAGACGCATCACTCTATTGTAAGTGGCGATAGCATCCCTGTCAACTAAATTAGCAGTAAAAACAGGAACATTGGCAGTTCCTTTATAGGAGCAATATCCCATTCTATAAACTGAGAAATGGGTATTTTCAAATCCGGTAGTAATATCAGAAGAAATAGCCACTCGATGGGCATCATTTGCCGTCGAAGGTATATTTTCAACAATATTCAGTGTAGAGCTTCCGGGGGTGAGTGCTCCAACCGCTCTTTTACTGGAATTTCTGACTAATAGAACACCCAGGTTACCTGATTGATACAGACTTACTAAATTTGCAATTATAAAAGGCACCTTTAGAATTTTTCCAATACCAGATACAGCGCCCTTAAAAGAAAAACCTGAACCAAAAAAAGGACGGGACCGAATCAGCTCTTCGTCCTTCAAAAGGTCCAATAAATCGGTGTTAAAAAGAAGAATATATTCAAGGATGGGACCGGACATTATATCAACAGAATTCTTCCCTAAAACATTATTCATTTCAAGAAGTCCAGGGGTGAGTGTTCCCGCGAATGCAGGCCTAACGAATTTAGCCAATTCAGTTCCCCCATGAGGACTGTTAAAAGTGACAATTCCATTAATGGGTTCCGGATCCATCAGTTCAGAGACTTTTCGGATGGTCACTCCCCCTAAACTATGGCCAATAGCAAAAGAATTACTTATCTGGTTGGGATCGGTTTTTGATTTGGTCGTGCTATTCCAGTCTAAGATGATTTTTGTCCCTAATCTAAAGGCACAAGTGTTAAAGGGAAAATCTTGATCGGGGAGGTAATTGGGTCTACTGGACACTGTGCGATAATGCAAGTCCGTCCAAATAGCAGGATTTCTCCATGAAGCATCACTCCCATTCATGCCATGAATCCAGTAAATAGCTTTGTCCCCCTCAGCTGGAGGGGAAGCAGTGGGTGCAAAAGTGATATTATTTCCCGAAGCAGGGGTGTACTCCCCATTGTTAAACATATCACCGATTGTGGCGTTAATAGAATCGCATTGTTGACTGTACATGATGTTTTGAATGAGTAAAGACACAAGTACAAATATAGTATATTTTAATAAATATTTCATAATAGATAAATTTTAGATTTAAAAAATAGGTGTTATTTGATATAGAAGAACTTTTTAGTGAGGACATGGTCTTCTCCGACGACTTGGAGCAGATACATTCCTTGAGCGAGTAGTACTTCCCGAATTTCAAGAGAAATTTCACCGGGAGCATTGTTAACTTCATAGGTGTTGAGGGTTTGCCCATCTAAAGAATGCAAGGAGACCAATAAGTCCATCCCCTTCATAAAAGGAGGTAGGATTACATTGAGTCTTTCGGTATTGAGTGGATTGGGATAAACTGCCAAAGATCCATTTTTATCGATATTATTCAATGTACTAGAGACAAAATTACCATTTGCACCACCACCATTTCCACCCCTTCCACCGGAACAACAATTAAAATTGTATTCTGAAAAAGAAGAAGCTCCTACTTCCTTAGAACATAGCCCATTAGAAAGAGTATCTTTACTAACACTAATGATTGATGAGAGTAAAAATTCATCGCATTGTACGATATTGTAATTTGAAATCTGATACGACTCGACATTAGGATCATTCGGGTCAGGAGGGTTGCCTGGAGTTGGTCTACTATTACCGGAGTAAGTGTAGTGAGAGATTTGTGGGGGGACATTCTGATCGATGACCATGAATTGGTTAGAATCGGAGACCATAAAAACCCCCGGGAGAATCTGATTGTAAGCAATGCCCATAGTAGTCAGGGATAGCTCAATGTCATGTGGAAACATGAGGCTATAGAGAATGCCTGACTGTTGGACATTTGACTTTACAAATTGATAAGAAGCCTCGGTTTCCGGATAATACGGAAAGAAGTTGGCTAAGGTCAATGCGCCCGTGGACTTATTTACGTAATAAGATTTCATGCCGGATTCATCAGTAACCCAGACACTGGAAAGAGACTCCCAATCTTCATGACAATTGACAGAACCGGTTAGTACGATTTCGTGGTTGACTTCTCCCGTTTCATCCACAAATTCATGGTGCGATTTGGTTTTTTGAGTAAATCTAATTTCCGGAATGTCATACGCCGGAATGTCATCGAATTGCACATCACTCGGCAAAAGCGTCATATGTGTCTCTTCCGTCTTGTAAGTGACATCGGTAACACAACTGAGATCGCCCCCTTGGTTTTGGGCATGAAGGGATAGGGTGCCTCCAAATAAAATTAGGAAAAGGAGGATTGTTAAAGGGCATGTTCGAAACTTAGTTCTGTGGGGGGGGGGGGATGCGGAATAAAATTCTTAAATACATCATAATGTGATAATTTAGGATTAAAAAATTAATATCGCAATAAATACAACAAAAGATGTGCCAATAAGTTCTTAACCGTCGGATAATGTGCATATTAAGGCGACCTATAGAGTGTTCTACCTAAAAGTTAAATACTTCAATTAAGTGACCATTACATCCTGTTAATCAGCAAGATACATGTAAAGATAGATATATAGTTATATTGATAACGATAGTACAAAATACGGTTTAAAAAAAGATTTGAAAATTTTATTGGGGATAAAAATGAAGGTCGGTAATTAAAGAAAAAGTATTCTTAAAACACGCCCTTACAAACGCGATTTATACAAATGCTGTGTATCTTCCGGTCTTCGTTATATTAAATGGCAGATTGTTGATATGAACTATGGTGTTCCTACACTTAAACAATCCATAACCTAACAAGTTTTAAGTCAGAAGCTACCAATAACCCTATTTGTTTAAGCAAAATCCCCTTTAACAGAATTGGAATAGAATACCCTGTATAAAAACAACGCACATAGGGTCCCCAGAAGCGAGCCGAAATAGGTATCTATAAAGAAATGCTGAGAAAGATATATCCGAGAAAGCGCTACAAGGATGGCAATGAAGAACCAAAGCCACTTGAGATAACACCGGTCTGTAATCATCATCAAACTCACATAGGTAGCAAAAGCTGCAGCAGTATGTCCGGATGGGAAGCTATTGTATATGTGTACATCCACTCCGGGGATAAAGTACAACTCTGCGATTCCTTTAAAAACTGTTTTGGGCCGATCTATATCCTCAAAAATATAATATTTCAACACATAGGTCACCACAGTACTAAGTGCGTTGGCAAGTAATATGAAAATGGCAGCCCGCCATTTCATAACATATCCACTAACGACAATCAGAAGACCAATCACGAGCGGCTCTGCCAACTTGGTCACATAACGAAAAAAAATATCGAAAAATGGAGTATGAAAATGATTAAAATATAAATGCAATGTCTTCTTATCTACCCACAGCATGAGTATTCCACCTAAAAGCAGAAAACTAAGGTAAACCAAACTAACCCAACGATGTCCCTTCATTCTATTCGAAATCTAAATGCGATGACAAAGAACGCATATTTTTTATAATTGAGAACTATCGTATGCTTTACAATTAACCTACACCACTTTCCCTGGTAACTATTAAACTTTTTTCTACCTTTAAGGTCTAATATTCAATCAGAAATTATTCTCATGAGAAAATTTATCTTTTCCCTTTTCTTTGTATTCCTTCTTAGTACAGCTATATTAGACGCCCAAGCACAGGAAATCGTAACGACATCCGGCGAAGTTATCGTCGGTAAATCAATAAATGACACCAGGGTCTTCTTAGGGATTCCCTATGCGGCTCCACCGGTAGGAGACCTGAGATGGAGTTCCCCTCAACCTAAAGAACATATGGACTCCATTCTCGCCTTGGATTGGTCTGCCAAATGTCCTCAGAAGGTGTTTAAACAGGGGGGGAATCCCGGAGAATTCACTATTGAGGGCAGGGAGGATTGCCTTTATCTCAACATCTGGAGTCCAACAAATAGCACCAAACCCCTCCCGGTCATGGTCTTTATTCATGGTGGTGGAAATCAACAAGGTTCTGCCTCCGAGCAATCCGGAGGGGCCTATCTCTACGATGGCATCCACCTGTCTGAGAGAGGCCATGTGATCTTGGTAACCATCCAATATCGATTAGGTGCATTAGGTTATCTGGTGCATCCGGCATTGGAAACCCTTAGTCCGGAAGGAGTATCGGGCAACTATGGGCTACTCGATCAAATACTAGCCTTGAAATGGATAAAGGAGAATATCGGTGCATTTGGTGGAGATGCAAATAATGTTACCATTTTTGGTGAGAGTGCAGGTGCTGTAAATATCGGCACCTTAATGCTTTCCCCTCTAGCCAAAGGGTTATTTCATAAAGCGATTATGGAAAGTGGAACCCCCTTCATCAAACCCTATGAAAAAGCAAAGTTGGCAGGAATGGCATTTGCCGACTCACTGCAATGTTCATCCGGAAGCCTGGAACAGCAATTAAACTGTCTTCGCGCACTGAGTCCTGAGGAGCTTATCAGCTTAGAAAATAGCCCCATTGCCAATCTCGGAAAAGGGGGATTTATCGGGCCGGTTGCAGATTCATGGTTTCTTCCGGTAGATCCAGTCTATCCCTATTCCAAAGGGATTCAGAGTAAGATTCCCGTGATTATCGGGTCCAATTCCAATGAAATGGGTATTGCTATTCCTCAATCGGTTCAACCCAAGGAAGTGGAGAACTTCTTTAAAGCCATCGCGCCGGCCTCAATGGTCGAAGAAGGGCTGAGGCTCTACCCACCGGGGAAAAACCCATTTTCAGCTCGCAAAGCAATGGTCGATGCCACAACGGATGCTTTTTTTACTGCTCCTGCCCGAAGGAGTGCCCGAGCTATTTCTGCCCTTCAATCTCAACCCGTCCGAAGATATGTATTTGACCACAAACTTACCGGGTTGGGGGGTGTTCTAGGTGCTTTTCATGGCCTCGAGCTCTTCTATGTATTTAATAGCGTAGAGGATTCGGATTACGGCAAACCAAAACTCAATAAAGAGGATCGCTATATGGCCGATCTCTTGTTGTACCAATGGACTTCCTTTGCCTCCCAAGGTATACCTGAATATGCGCCGGCAGAAGTGTGGCCACAATACCAACCGCAAGAGGACAACAGCTACAAATTAAGCGCACCTGCTTCTACTCTATCTATGTATCGAAGTGTAAAGTGTGACTATTGGGATCGACTTTACGACAGTCTCGCTACCGGAACTATTCATCCTACTCCCGATGTTTTAGCTAGTTTTTCCATTACGCCCAATCCAGCGAAAAATACAGCTTTACTTCATTTTGGCAGTTCTATAAATTCCGGCCGATCCTTTGCACTTTTGCATATTCTTGATTCCGGTGGGAATATTGCATTGTTCAAAGTGCTATCCCTACGCAAAGGACAACGGGAATATCCCCTTGATATCTCCTCCTTGCCTGCCGGGATGTATCATGTTGTCGTTAGAATGAAAAATAAACGACTACACTCCTCTCTGATTGTCCGCGATTAAAAATTGGAGCGTGCAATGGCTCTTACTCAGGTTTATTTTTACCTATACAGGGGATACATGGAGACATTACAGGGTTGCTATATGCATCGAGATAAATCCTCTTCAAGAAGGACGAACCTAAGTTATTCTAATATGTAATACAGCCAAAATATTTTTTGTATCTTTGCCCCGTATTAAGAAGTGTTTCGACGTTTTCAAGTTCGGTTGGTTTGACTTGAGAGCGTTTTTATTTTTATTAATAATGCCTTAAAACACCTTTATTTGGTAAGTTCCACATGAGGCAATAATATATATTTACCGGACAGTCATTAATTGTCCAATGAGAATCCATTTTTAAACATTATACTATGTCAAAGATTTCATACATGACCCAAGCGGGTTATGATAAACTCAAGAATGAATTAGAAGAGCTCAAGACGAATGGTCGTCAACAAGCAGCGAAAGCAATAGCCGAAGCCAGAGAAAAGGGAGACCTCTCTGAAAATGCTGAGTATGACGCAGCAAAAGATGCACAAGGAATGCTAGAACTTAAGATCAATGAACTTGAGAAAGCACTTGCCACAGCCAGAATTTTAGACACCTCCCAGATGGACACCTCGAAAGTCAATATTTTGTGTACAGTCACCATAAAAAATATCAAGATAGGCAAGGAGTTGACGTATCAGATTGTCTCCGAAGCTGAGGCCGACCTAAAAGCGAAGAAAATCTCCTCTTCCTCTCCTATCGGACAAGGATTGATGGGGAAATCCGTCGGGGAGATTGCGAAGGTCCAAACTCCGGCAGGAGAGATGTCTTTTGAAATTATATCGATAGAATTAATCTAATAAGATATGGGTTCTATTTTTTCCAAGATCATCGCAGGGGAGATTCCCAGCTATAAAGTTGCTGAGGATAAACACTTTTAC
>JALSTN010000046.1 GCA_026983735.1 Saprospiraceae bacterium
GAGAAAGGGTCGTTCGGTGCCGGTGGATACTTGGATTTGGTTATTGGGTTTGGCTTCTCCTGTAGCGATTTTAGAGACGATTTTATTGGCGGACAATCCGAAGGAGATCGGGAGGCCGGTTTCTTTAATAATGCGCTGACGTAGCTCTCCGGAAAACTTCCATATTCCAAAGTACTTGTCGATGCCGGTCAGGTCGGCATAAAATTCATCGATACTCGCTTTTTCGACGAGTGGTGCGCGTTCTGTGATAATATCGGTGACCATATCGGAGTATTTGGAGTAGTTGGACATATTCCCTCGGATGTAGGTGCCTTCCGGGCAGAGTCTTCGGGCCATTTTTATAGGCATTCCGGAGTGAACGCCGTATCTTCTAGCTTCGTAGCTACAGGAGGCGACTACTCCTCGGTCCGAGGTGCCCCCTAGAATGACGGGTCGATCGTTCAGTCTACTGTCGAGCAGTCGCTCTACAGAGACGAAAAAGGTATCTAGATCCATATGCAGGATTGCTCGCGTACTCATTGGGCAAAGTTACGAATAATGGGAAATAATCCAAGTTATTGGGTATAAAAAAAGAGAGGCACCCCAAATAATGGGACGCCTCACTCAATTCTAATAAGAAGGAGCTTTTATAAATCTTGACCCATTGCACTCTCTTACAAAAGGATGAAGGAGCTTAGGGAAGTTATATGTCTAAAGCAATAATGGGGGGGGGTTATTTCATATTCATCTCAGTATTCTTGGTCTTTTGCAACATGTTGTCAAATAAGTTCAGGGCAATGGTCAATTCATGAGAGCCATTGTTGTACTGCTGAAAGTCCTGAAAAGACACGTCGTAGGAGTAGTAGAATCTAAAATTATTGACTCCGGCTCCTAGGAGAAATCCAAATCGGTTGCCGGCCCCAAAGCTAGCTGTAGCTCCACCAAATAGGCGGTCATCCAAGAAGGAAGCGAGCAGGTTAACATCGATCGTAAGTGGAATATCTCCAAACTTCTTGATATAGAGGGAAGGCTCTAGGACCAGTTTATAACCCGGGACGTGAACCCATGTGCCGATGTTAGCAACAAAATTGGTCTTATTTACTGTCTTTTGACCGGTTGCTAACTCATCGATTCTAGTATTGATGATGCTAGGAAGGGCAAAGCCGAAGAATAGATTTTCTCTAAATTTTGCATAAAAGCCAATGGAAGCAGAGAAATAGGATTTGCCATTGAGGTTATTCAATACCACCGGGTCATTTGGGTCTGTCGTACCATCTGTAATAGCTCGATTGGATAAACCGTATTTGATGTAGTCGGTGGATACCCCCAGGGACATTTTTAGATCACTTGCCGCAAATCTATAAGCATAAGACAATTGTCCTCTCAGCCGATTGCTAACGCCGAAAACTTCGTTGTGCAGTAAGGCGCCAAATCCCAATTTGTCGTAGGCCGGTCCATTGTAATCCAGCGAAAAGGCCTTAGGAGCTCCGGGGTGTCCGGACCAATGACTTCTGTAGTTTAGGAAAAGTCTATATTTTCCGGAGACGCCGGTGTAGGCCGGATTGAGTAGCACCGGATTGATGTAGTACTGGGTAAAAACACCCGGTGTTTCAGGTGTGATAGCATAGTCCTGTGCTTGGATTGTCCAACCGGTCAGAAATAGAGCTAAAACAATTATTATTTTTTTCATAATACTTCGATTACGTTTTCTTTTATTTAGATGATAAGTGGGCTACCATTTCATACCCCATCAATAAGACAAACTTACTTAGCGATAATAACGGTTCCTTTGTAATATCGTTGATCTCCATTGGGAAGGTCTACCCTCAATACCCACATATAACCTCCTTCATTGAGCTCATTGCCGTTGAGGTCGACCCCTCTCCATCCGTCACCGGAAGTGCTTTGGTAGTTGATCTTTTCATACACTAATCTACCCCATCGATCGTAGATGAAAAGCTTGTTGTCATACTTATTATCACAAGTAATCAATAGATAATCGTTTAAGTTGTCATTGTTAGGAGTGATAACTTTACGTCCTTGATAACAGTCCAGATTATTAGTATCTGATTGGACACAAACTTTAAAATTGACGATGTATTCACAGTCATTATTGTCGGTGACTATGAGATTGCAAGTGACGCCACCCGGCAATCCTGTAGCGATAGAATCCGTACTGTTGTCACACCATTGATAAGAATAAGGTGCTGTACCTCCAGACGGGACAACGGTGTACTGTGCATCTTGTGCGCCATCTGTAGATGCACATTGATCGCCTATTACACGGGCTTTAAGAGCGGTAGGTTCTGATAAAATGATGGTGGAATCTAGGAGAAGAGTACCATCTTGAGTACTTACTTTAACATTGTAAGTTCCTGCCGGGAGATTCTGAGCTACGCTATCTTTAAGCGTTGCGTCATGGCTCCATACGAAATTTGCATCTTGAGGGGCTCCTTTAACCTTAATCCATCCATCGTTGTCTCCATTGCAAGAGATGCCGTAATTGGATTGGTAGTTGGAGGTTTGGACAGTGAGCTTATTATTGCCACCTCCTCCTCCACCGGATTTCTTAGGAACAACGAACATATCCGTCGAGGTACATCCATTATCGTCTGTAACCATAAGAGTATACTTTCCTTCATCCACCCCGCTGAGATCTTCACTGGTACTTACGACGTTGCCATTGGCATCTTTCCAGACATAAGAATAGGGTGGTTTTCCCCCCGTGACAGTAACGTCAATTTTGCCATCGGAATTCATGGCGGAGTCAATTTTAACAGCGGTTATTTTTATAGAATCGGGTTGGGTGATGGTAAACATTTTGGTGACATCCCCACCGTTAGCATCTTTTACATTGACGGTGTATTTCCCTGCACAGAGACCTGATTGATCTTTTTGTGAAGGATTTGTGATCCCTTGTCCGGTCCATTGGTAGGTTACAGCACCTGAGGCACCGGTCACGGTCAGTTCGATAGAGCCATCGCAGGTCCCTGCACAAGTGACGTGTTTAACGGTACCGGTCACGGCAAGGTCAGAGTTCATTTTCATAGGGACAACCGTAGTATCAGTAAAGAAGCAGAATCGTTTATTAATACTAGGGACAGTATCAAATTTCATGGCCAATGTATCCCATTGCAACATAGGCACACTATCCTTAAATATGAGCACAACCATTGAATCTTTGCAAAGGTTGTCTATGACAGGACCTCTGACACCAGTCCTCCCCCAAGTCAATTCATATTTGCCGTATCCTCCGGTTGGGTTGACTACTACTTTTGCTTTGCAGTCTCCCATATCCGGGGTGACAACTTTGTGTAGGTCAATAGCTGGAGGGTCATTGATTACCACAGTTTGAGAGGAGTCTGTGGCTCCGGTTGAAACTTTTTCTATGGAGACAAAGTAACTACCTGCACAGACATTGCGCAGTACCGACCCAGTACCTCCATCCGCTCTTGAGATGGGTTGATCGTTTTTATACCATTGGTATTTGTAAGAATCACGGGGGTTTACAACAACTCTAATTTGACCATCACATTCTCCATGGCAAGTGGGAAGTACTACTTGGTCAATGGTTACTGAAATATCTTTAGGAGCAGGACAATCTATGGTTGTTGTTCCTGTACGTGTTGCAACCGGGATATTATCACCATTTTCATCTAAAGCTTCAATAGTGACTCTACCATGGCTTACGACAGAGACGGGAGTGGAGCTATTACAATCTCCAATCGTGTTGAAACACACTTCAAAAATAGTGGTATTATCTGGTACCGTATGCGGATTATTGGGTGTCCAACCGGCAAAAGCTAGGTAGTCATCAGTTCCATTTTCAAGGTTAAAATTACCGGCTCCTAAGCGCGGCAAATTAAAGGCCTGTACAAAGTTGGTCGGTTTTAATCGCAAGATATTAGCATCCCAGTGGATTACAAACTGAAGTCCATCTACTTTTTTAAAATTCTTCACAGATACGGGGATACACACATCTTCTCCCTTTTTGACTTTTTTAGTTCCGGTCAAGATAATTAAGCTGTCTGTTCCTCCACCACCTCCGTCACAAGTAATGGTTATTTCTCCTTGAATGACATCTATAGGATCAAGAATATTACTACCTTCATCATATGCTTCTATTTTTCCTGACTCTCCTCTTTCAGGGATTTCCTTGATAAGTACAGAGGGTTTGCTGTTGCAGTCTCCCACTGCATCAAAACACACATCGAACAACTTGGCATCGTCCGGTAGAGTTTTTATGCTATCATCAAGATGGGAAACAAAAAATTGACCCGGTTGTAAAACATTTGAATCAAATCCACCAGCAGATAGAGTAGAATTCAAGTTTTTTGCCACCGGATTGGTGATTAGTTTATCGTCATAAATAATCGGAAACTGAAATCCAAATACATCCTTATAGTTCTTCACGGTAATGGGAACACAACCGTTTTCTCCCATTTTAATGGAGACTTTGCCTACTTGGAAGGTGAAATTATTGGTTCCTCCACCGCCTCCGGAATTAACTTTTAAGCTACCGGGAGAAAGTTGATAGGGGATTTGATCCCCCCCGGGGGTGCCAAATTCAATGCTTATATTAGGATTGGAATTAGTAATACTATCTACTTGAACGGAGGTCATGTCCCCTGCATTGCCTACGAGTTTGTAGCACAGTGTAACCATACGTTGTTTACCTGTCAATGTCGAAGAATCTCCTTGAGGATGTGACCATGCAAAGGCTAAGTAATTTCCATTTAAATTGATACTTCCGCTTCCAAAACCTTTGATATTGGTGTTGTAGTTTTTGGCTGTGGTATAGGTAGCAACTGCATTGTCCCAAGTAACTGCGAAGTTGAAATTAGAAACGCCTTTGAAGCCTTCGACATTTAGATCAATACAGACTTCATCATTTTTATTGCCATCGGCGGAAGTAAGGCTAACAGAGATGAGGTTGGTATTTCCACCCCCATTTATTTGTGCGACTCCATTATTGTAATCCGCCGGAATGTCATCCGTATTTTCATCAAGGAGCACATAACCATTGACTCCGGGTTTAAATTTGATATCGGATTTACTTCCTTTTGGTCCTATTGCAACGAATTGCAAGGTGTAAATACGAGTTGAATCACTAAATGAAGCTCCATTGTTACTTGAACTATTCCATGTAATGGTAATATATTCCGACTTTGCTTTATGAAATACAGATAAAGAAGCCAATTCGCTCACTAAATTGGTTAGGCCCACGTATTTTAATACAGTGGTATCATATTGGTGTCGGTGTTCCATCCCATAAAGGCTAAGGAGATTTTTAACTGTAATGTCCACGTTAATCGTGTCATTTTGGTTTATGTTACCTCCAATGGTGTAGAAATTAGCTTTTTGAGCCTGTGCTGTGAGACTCAAAAAAAGTAAAAGAATAAAACTTGAAACTATCCTTCTCATAGTTAGATAAATTTTGGGTAATTGAATAAATATTGATACCCTTGTTGAAAGCTACAAATTTACAATAAACGCACGAACAATGATGTAAATATAGAATAAAAATGTTGCACAAATCAATTCCCTCGAATAATTCAGGCAAAACCCTGATAATTACTGGTTAAGGGAAAACCCTTAATAGCTGATTTTTTAAATATATTTATGAGAAAATCTACCTGAGTTGCATTCATCCATATTACAATCTATAATTATAATTTGTGACTTAGAATTATAGTAAATTGATTATGGTTTATTCCTAAAACTAACTGGAGCCGTGCGGTGTATTGAATGTAAAATATTTAGAACATCATTTTCTCCTGTTAGGAGAATACATACAAATTGTACTATGATTAAAGTTCTAGCAAGGTTGATGCCGATACTCAAGGACGCAGTATTCTTTCTTCTCAGAAGAAGAGAATGGTATGAAAAAAGCCTTGCCAAATACTGGGGTTAAATCCAGGTCGTAGGGCAAAGGCTTTTTTCATAACTATCCTAATTTATTTTACAATTCAATAGATGAGGTGAAGTTGTTCTGTCAAAGAAAGTTATAATTCTTTGCAACTCACCAATCTTAACGCAACAATACCATTTTACGTGTGGCGGTATTCTTATCAGCATCTAGCTGATAGTAGAGTACACCGGTAGCATTGAGTTCTCTTTGATCGATTTGAATCTCATTATAACCTTTGGAATAAGTACCTTCTATTACTTTAAGAACTTTTCCTGACATATCATAAACCGTTAATTGCACCGGTCCATCTTTGGGCAATTGGAATCCTATAATCGTAGTATTAGAGAATGGATTCGGTTTGTTTTGATACAAGGCGAAAGAAGATGCTTCTGCCGCGTTATTGAATCTGAGATTCATTTCATATACATTGAGATCCTGATCATAAACTTCAGCTGTAGTGATATCTGAAGTGATGTCTGCTACTTGGCTTAGCATTCCATCTTCCAATGCGGAGAATCGGATGGTAAAGAGCACTTTACCTTGCAACTCAGAGGTATTGGTACTAATCCAACTTGCATTTAGAATACCTTCTTTTAATTTGCTGAAGTTGAAGTTGTCATCATTTAATTTTATGACATCACTCTCAATATCTTCCAGTGAAAGTACTAGTGGATTAAACGTCAAGGTATATTGACCTCCGCTGATCTGTTCTAAATCCTGGACCGTAACAGGCATTTCAACTAAGTCTCCTGCTTTGAATGTCTGGTCTACGGTAGTAAACTGAGCAGAACCTGTTCTCACTTTTGAACCGGATAGGTTCCGATATGCTTCACCGGTCAAATCTCCTATTTTTATGGCATTAAAGTCTGTATTGACTTTATTTTCGTTGAGTCCTTTATAGCTGATATAGTCAGCGAACGGGAATGGGTCCAAAGGATCATCAAAAGTAAAGGACTTAGGAATAAATCTCCATGATTTTTGGTCAGATTTAAAATTATCCTCTTTACCTAAGATTAACCTTCTGAGTACGATGATATCTTTAGTAGATATTTTTTGGTCGTTGTTAGCATCCGCTGCTATAAAATATTCCGGTCGGCTAAAGCTTTTCTTGCCAAGCAGATAGAATTGGATAGCGACGAGGTCTCGAGTATTAACTCCCTTGAGAGGTTCATCTGTCTTGAGAGGTTGTACCCAATAATCATTTCCGGTATTTAGTCCTGAGAAGTAATAATCTCCATTGTTCAATGTCTTTGTCTTCTTAGTATCATTGAGTGTTTGATTTTTCAATGTTACTTCGACATTGGGGAGTACATTGCCTTCCATATCTCGTACGGTACCGCTTACCATATTGAAGGTTAGGCCGTCACATACATGGTTGGGATCTTGCAAGTCCAATATCACCTCGCAGTACTCTTTATTACCACATTGGTCATAGACATACATCCAGAATTTTTGCTTTCCTTTCATACTACAGTCCAGTACAAAATCTCCTTTTTTATTGGACCATCTTCCGGAAGCGGGGTGATACAATGCAAAGGTTACATTGCGGTCTTCGGGACAGTTGTCATAACTTCCGAGGTTAAAGTCTTTAGCCCATATGACTAAGCTCTTGCCGGAAGGCATAATTACAGTATTGATACCGTCTCTACAGTAAGGTGTAGGTTTTTTCTGATCGAGGACGTCGAAGTAACGCCATTTGCATTCGCTTACATTACCACATTGGTCAGCTACTTGAACCCAGATTCTATATTCCCCTAGTGGGAAGTAACCACTAACCTTTGATTTAGCTCCATGGCTATATGACTTCCATGTACCTTTTCCATCGTGAGCACCTGCCCGACAAACGTTTTCAGTCTCTTTCTTCTCGATCCAGTAATTCCATTTAAGTTTATCTTTTGCACAGTCATCGGTAGCATCAGCTACGATAGTTACTTTTCTTCTCGCTGTCAAGTTATCGGTCATACAGTCATAATCATCCTCAGGGGTTATACTTACATTGTTACAAGTAAAAGCAGGAGGAGTGTCGTCTATTACTTTTAGTACTTGTGTGTGACACCATACACCGACGGCTCCGCAATTTACATTCTTATTGACTACTTGACACCAATCAATTACAGTCCATTCTCTAATTATTTTGATACAGGCATCCGAACCAAGTGTAAATCTCTTGTCGGTATAGTTAACAGCTAAAGTATAACATCCTCTAGCATTTCCTGCAGCAATTTCAGGCGTCATTATGCCCCATCTCGTACCTGCCTTAGGTGTCAAATCATAATCTGAGGCGCATTTGTCTGTAAGTGTAACATCCGGAACAGCTTTCCATTTCAATGGACTCATAGAGAATCTCTTACCCGTTTCACGGATAGTAATAGTCTGCGTACACTTGGAGGAGTTCCCCGACTTATCGGTCACTACAAATGTTCTCTTAACCCAGCCGGTATTGGTATGACAATCATATTCTTGTCTTCTTACCTGAATTTTGAAATCTACATTACAAAGATCATTGTCATTGTAGGCTCCATCTATTCTGTCTGCTACAGGAACATCCCATGTCAGTCCTTTAATAGTAGCTGCACCTAGTTTGTTGCGTACTTCGTTTTTACCTACATTCTTAATTGTACCAAAGATGGACAAGTCTGAAAGGTCAAAATCACAAGGAACGGTTACATCCGGAGGACAAGAAACAACTGGAGGAAGTTTATCTTGTACCTCGACTTCTACCATACAAGTATTTTCATTTCCTCTTTTATCGATGACTTTAAGAACTACCATTTGGGTAGTCATCAGATCCTGGCAACAGAATTCAACAAATGATCCAAACACTAAGTTTTGCTTTATATTGCAGTTGTCTGTCATTCTCCTTACGGCAAAGCTGTCAATCCCACAGTTGTCTGTACTTCCATCGTCTACTGAAGTAGCGTAGAGTTTAGCGATACCGTCTCTATTAAGAGCTACTACTGTGTGTTTGTCACATACGGGATTAGGTGGTACATCATCATAGACATATACATCATATTTAGCTTCTGCATTATTGTTGCATTCGTCCTTGAAGTGATATACTAACCAATTATAACCTGCAGGAAGATCTTCTGCATACCATTTACCTTTGACCTTATCATAATGAACCAAGTCAAATCGCTCGGGATATGTGGCTCCAGCACAAACTTCAGGATCTCTGGCAACTCTAACACCTATTTTTGTTACAGTGGCCTTACTACAAGACTGAACACTGAACCTAGGATCTTTAAAAGGATCCGGGAGATAGAATTTTTTACTCTTACAGCTCCAGTAATTCATTCCTACCAGATCACTGTAGTCATCTACACAATCCAAATCTCCATTACAGTGTTTTCCATCATCTTCCGGACAGTTGCCTGGTGCAGATACGATGAGACCCCCATCTTTTACTTTAACAATTTGATAAACAAACTTCGGATTGTTAGGTCCTGTGGGCAGACACCAATCTAGACACAACCATTTCCTAAGTATTTTAAAGGAGCCTGGACAGAAGATATTCAAAGTATCGTCTGAATAGGATACTTCTATCTCACAAGCGTAAAAGTCCTTTTTATATTTCCTATTTGGAAAATATAATGGTCTACCATTGAAGGAAGGCATTCCTGCACTTGTAGGATCTGTAAGGCTGGGATCTTCCTGATAATCGAAACAATTGAATATTGTATCTTTTGGGAAAATCAAATCTTCACATGACAAGCGCTTAAGGTATACTTCTAGAACACAGGTGTCAGAAATATTGCCGGATTCATCCGTCCAATATACCCATCTTCTCCAAACACCGCTAATTCCTACAGAATCGCAGGAATAATCGTCCCACTCTGTTTTTACAACATGTAGATATACATTGCCACAAGCATCTGATGCAACACCTTTTACAGGCCACGGATAGGCATCCGGTCCTGGAAATTCATGACAATAAATCGTATCGGGGTCCGGACATTTTACTGTCGGAGGGTATTTATCTTCGACCTTGATGGTCCCCCAACATGAATTTGAGCCTAAATACACAGCCACCGGAAGAGTCTGACCGACATATTGTGAAGTGATAGAGTCTCCGGGAATAATATTTCCGTTGAGATCTTTAACCACAACATCATAAGCACAACCCGCTCCAGGATCTTCCAAGATCATGTCGGGTGTAATGATGGCAAGACAATTTGTATCCAGAGTGACCTGAACATTGTCGTTGCAAGCTAAGGGGCATGTTTGAGCTTGACCTTGTTGAATAAAAGCTCCGAAAATCATCATTGCACTAATGAGGACCCATCGTACTTTTTCTAACCTGTTTTTAGTAGTAAACCTTCTCATTTTCATTTAATTATCGGTTATTAGAATTAATTGGATTGTTTATAAAAATATTTAATGTTTAAATTCTTCTAAAGTGTAATACAACTATTGTGCCGAGTTTTAGGCCGGTATAAGTCGAGTAGCTAAATGCGCAGACTATCTTTTGTGTTACACTATGTTATGTTCTAAGGCAAATTTTATTAACCCCGCTGTATTTTTTACTCTCAACTTTTTGAGAATATTTCTTCGGTGAACATTAACGGTATCTTGGCTGATGTAAAGTCTTTCTGCAATTTCTCTGTTATTTAGTCCTTTCGATACATGTTCTAAAACTTGTATCTCACGCTTGGTTAAATAACTACTCAAATCGTACATCGTCTCCTCTCGACTAAGGGTGGTTGGAGCGACATTTTCAGATAAATTTTTCTTAGGGGGGGAAGTTCGAAGGCCCTTGCCTAAATACACTTCATTGCGCAGTACGGTCTGTATTGCATGGAAGAACTCCTGACTGTTTTCCGCTTTGAGAATATATCCATCGGCACCATTCTTGAAGGCCAATCGAATAAATTTATCCTCATTGTATTGGGTCACTACCAGTATCCGAAGTGTTTTTAACTTTAACTGTTTTCGGATCACCGGAATAACATTAAACCCATCCAACTTTGGCATTTTAAGATCTAAGATCAATAAGTCTACTTCCTGTTGACTTAAAGTATCAATTACCTCTTCTCCGTTGCTGCATATTCCTATTATGTTGACATTAAGAGGACAGCTCTTCTTCTTTAACAAGAGTTGCATCCCTTCTGCAAACAGGGTATGATCATCGGCAATCAGTACTTTTATTTCTTCCATTTCTTTCTTGTCCATTTGATTTGAATAGACCTTACGATGGAAAACTTGCAAATAGAGTGCCAATTATTAAATATTCTTGCTATGTGTTAACTCTTACATTGATATATAGAGAATGATGATATGTTTCTAATCATAAGATTTATGGGGGAAAGAGTGGTGACTTCGAACAATTTTATATCTAATGGTTTTCATTGACAGAAGGCTATGGGATTTCCTAAATGAGCCGCTGGAAAGAACATACATAGTATATAGAATTAGCTTGCACTCATGGATTATTTGGTTTACATCGGATATAGGTCACTTGAATGGTTTTTTGGGCACTTACCACGACCTGTGTTTTATTTGGTCTCTGACTTTTTATACGTATTTATGTACCGGGTATTGGGATACAGAAAAAAGGTAGTTAGGGATAATCTTAAAAGTAGTTTTCCGCATAAAACCTCCAAAGAGATTGATAAGATCGAAAAAGATTTTTTTAGACATTTAGTAGATATTATTCTAGAATCATTGCGTATGCCTTATATCTCTGAAGAAGAGATAGACCGTATCTATCGGATTACTAATCCCGAAATTCTGGAGCCCTATTTTTCTTCCGGAAGATCTGTAATGATGGCCTCTTCCCATTATGCAAACTGGGAATGGGGTGCCTTGGTATTAGGGCGTCATTTGAAGCATACCGTCAAGATCTTGTATGCTCCTATCAAAAATAAGTTAATAGATCGAAGAATAAAAAATTTGAGAGGCAAAAAGAATATAGTTCTTGTTCCTACCACACGCACTCCTTGGATATTTAGAACATCTTTTAAAGGCATTCCTGAAATGTATGCGTTTATTTCTGATCAGAGTCCGGTGGATATGCGGCAAGCGATTTGGATAGATTTTTTGGGGAGAAGGACTCCTTGTATCCATGGGGTGGAGAAATATGCCAGGAGATCCGATCTACCGGTGTTTTACATTGATATTCGAAAGGTGAAACGCGGAGAATACACCCTTAGTTTTCGACATATTACAGATCACCCTAACGAGCTCGAATATGGTGAAATAACAAAATCTTATATGAAATGGTTGGAAGCTCAAATTATGGAAAAACCGGAAGATTGGCTTTGGTCACATCGTAGGTGGAAAAGAGCAGCTAATCCCAACCTTGTTACTCAATAAAAACCTTGAGCGCATTAAATTCTTCTCCTGCTTCGAGTATAAACACATATATCCCTCTGGGCAACAGCGGATTTACCTGCAATGTTAGATGATTTTCCCCCTTTGATAATTGATAATCATATGCCCATTTTTCTTTGCCGTCTATCCCTATAAGTCGCGCATGCACTTCTTGGTCCTTTTTGGAATAGATGTTGAGTTTACTCTCCGATACAATTGGCATTGGGGTAATCGACATATCCAGATCGGTTTCTACTACAAAAGGCCAACATCTAAACCCAGCCTGATCCTCCATGAAAAATACATTTTCTTGGATACAATCCATTGTCGTATTTCTTAAAATAATGTCAGACAAGCTTGTCTGTCGTATTTCCTGTTTTTGTTCCTCCGTAAAGTCCGGGTCATTCATAAAATAAAACCGATCTCCGTCTCGCAAACGAATAAACTGATCTTTTAAAATAGTATCCAAAAGCGGGCCGACCATTGCCCCCTCAACATGATCCTCCGCCAACATGCCTACCCAAGAATCAATGAGGTCTACATCCCCATATGCGGTCATGAGGTCGCGGGCGACTTCCGGGTCAGAAGTTATATCATTAAAGGTATTGACCCGTTCAAGGCCAAATATTGCTCTTAAATCATTGTAAAATGGAACACCACGGTCTCTACCCCTCGCTATATTAATTGCCGCTAAGTCAAACCCTACGGATTTGCCGGTTTTTGGATCGTTAAAAATAAAATTGCGCAATCCATCAATCATCTGGCAATCCATCTCTTGCTGTACTTGTCCGGCCATTCCTTTGATGTAGGGTTCCAAGCCAGCTCGTAGCACTTCCTTTGGATTGAACAACCCTTCCTCAAAAGGTAGATTTCCATAAAAGATAGTAGTTCCATTTGCATCCAATCTCAGGATCTTTTCACTTATCAGCGTGTGACCTAATCTATAAGCCGAAGCGGCAAAACTATTGAGAATCCCGGGGTTAACTTCGGGGTTATATCCTTGATATTGGGGTAAGTGAATGCCCATCGCCGGGAGCCATTCATTGAAAGTTATGTTTTGCAGTAGGGCTCCGACCCATTTTCTAGCTCTTTGAAATACCTCCTCTTCGTTGTACTCCGGGTGCTCAGCACTTATTACATCACATAGCCTGTTGTGTTCCCTTACAAATAATGTCTGGAGAGTGGTCAATAGAGGATTCTCATTTGCTCGAATATCTCCGGCAACAAAGTGTTTTTTCCCCCTCTTAAAATCATCAGCCATCTCCGGAGCATTGGGATCTAAAGCATCATTAAATTCTCCGGTTAAGGTGTTCCATGGCAAAAGTCCTCCTTCTGACATCTTCAGCTTTCCTCCTTTAAAAGAACGCAACCAAGTGTTTCGCTTAATATCTGAACCGTATATTACAGAACCGTCTATGAAGGCAGTTATTTCATTGTTGTACAAACGTGGGTTTTGCTTTGAAGTACCTGTCCCGGGTGCCGGCTTTGAACGGAAGAACATAATCTGCCGCAATAATCGCATAACCGTATCATCTACAGATATCTCTATCGGCCAATACTCCGTACCGTTTGACACCAGGGTAATATCGTGATCTATGAATTGTCCAAAGATGGATACATAATCGCTAAGTCCTGCCTGACTTCGCTTGTCTTTTTTCTGAGGGAACACAATATTGCTTATATCTCTAGCATTGATATCAGATCCTCCCGGTTCACCGATAGAGTCTTTGAAGCTGTTAAAGGCAAGTGGTAACATCGGAGCATTGGCAGCCCCCCAATCCGTATGCATCAAATTATTGCCGCTTCCATCAAAGGATCTGAATTCTTGAGCCCGACCTATAATCGTCAATAGAATTAAGCCGAGGGTGGTTAGATATAATCGGGGCAAAAGATGCATTGGATACAATCAATTTTGGTTTTTGGTAAATTGATTTCAACAAAAAAGTGACAACAAAGGTACATCCTTGGATAGAAATGTGCTACATTCTACCCCAAAATTTATATCCTTCTTACTAGTTTTGGTCTAAACAGCTTAATATTACACTAATCTCAATGGCTGACATACAATTATAATGTGCAGAGGTACAAAACATTGTAATGTGGCTTTTCAAGCAATCAGAGCGGAATGACGCTTCACTTTGCCAACCATTTCATACACGCATAAAATTTATAAAAAATTCAATGTATAATAATCTTTATGGACAGACACAGTAGTTGTAGTTCTGAGTGTATTTTTATAATTCATCTAAATCAGGTTCGTTTTATACTAAATGCTCTTCAAAATTACTAAGCAGCCGGGCAGCTTTATCTATTAAGTTGTCTCTTTGTTCATTGAGCAGTGAAGGGGCGTACAATGCAGTATCACATTCCTCAATAATCTGCAAGGTATCGTCTATCAATGCCGGTTCTATATTATTTTCGAGTAAGGTTTGTCTAATATTATTTTTACTTAGTTGACTGGTTTTCATTCCTAATTTGTCCTTTAGATATCCCAAGATGCCCTCTTGTATTGCTTTAAAGTAGGCAGAATCTCCGGATTGTCGTAGAGCTATGGCGGCTTTAAGGTGTTTTTGAGCCATTTGATTTGCATGTTGTTTTTTGCGTATCGTAGGATCGATGGAAGCCTCCTTTTTCTTTTGATAGACTTGGTAATATGACCATAGCATCCAGAGCAGAATAGCGAGCATAAAAGCCCAATACATTGGATGTCCCCATAATAAAATGACCCTACTCCCAAGGGAGGGTTTGTAGTGAATACCTCTGAGGTCATACAAATCTGTCTCGCTGACGATCCGGTTATGACCACCTTGAAGTCCTTTTGCCACGCGCAATTGGACGGTATCTGCATATATGGTTTTATAGGATTCACTATCCGGATTGAAATAGGTAAATTCAGGAATAATCGGGTAATTACCCGGTTTTGTAGGAATTAAGGCATATTCGTAATATTTTTGAAATCGGACTCTATCCTCGGTATTTAGTGGACGTTCACTTTTGAGTACAGGGTCATATATCTCTATATTTTCTCCAAAATCCTGCTTTGGGGCTTCATTGACTTTTATATCTCCATCTCCGGTAAGTTGTAGTGTCAATTTTGCTGCATCATCTGTAGTAAGACTTTTGTGGTTAAGAAAAAATTTGGCTGTATAATGACCGATAGCTCCTGCAAATGAAGGTGGGGCTCCTTCTGGCAGGTCTTTGATTTTTAATTCTATAGGGTCTGTAACCAATCTATACCGCTTCATGGGTGGATCAAAGAAAAAACTTCTTCTTGCAGGGGCATTAGGATCTTCTACACCGATCTGCACCATCGCTGCCGGAAGTTTAAATATGCCTGCACGTTGGGGATAAAAAGCGTATCTTTTGAGAATATAACTCGCGAATTCTTTTCCGTTGACGATCTCTCTTTTCTTGTGAAGCTGGACGTTGATTTCTTGAATATAGGCATCTGTAAAATCGGGGTTAAATCCGACGTCATAATCTAAAATATTTTGACTTGTGAGCAATTTTAGACTGAGGATGATTTGCTGACCTACATAATAACTGCCTGTATCTGTTTCGAGTCGAATAATGGTAGAGAGCGCTTGAGAGTTATCTTTTCCTGCTGTGGTTGAGGGTTTTCCCTTCACGACCGTTATCCCGATGGGATTGGTTTTGCGTATTTGACCATCTGCTTGTATTCTAGCTGCTCCTATAGTGTATTTCCCAGGTCGGGTAGCCATAATCTCATAGCTGTACGAAGTCGAGAGCGTACGGTGGCCATTGATGATGTTGATCATGTTCATCCTGGAAGGCCCGGAGAGTACTTCAAATCCTTTAAAATCCGGTGGGGTGAAGGATCGTCCCTGAGCGTTTTTCAACTCAAATGTTACTTTAAATGGTGACTTTGCCAAAACCTTTGAAGCTTCGGCTCTTGCTGTAAATCGCACCTGACCAATGGAAGCAGTTCCTATGAGTCCCCAAAAGAGTATCCAAATGAGTTTTTGTCGCATAGATTAAAACTTATAGCGTTTTTTTCTCGGTTTAATTGGCTTTTTGATGGATTTAGGCTTTTGCTTATTACCAAATCCAAAAAAATCATCTTCAAAGGAGTCCCAAATGGAGCCTTTGTCTTGAAAAAAATTATGTCCGAAGATTCCCATTTGTTTCTGACGTCTAGGGGAAATTTGTCGGCCATCCGGATTGGGATAAACCGTGATATCCAAAGGTGTTGTCTCTGTAGAGCTCCCATCTGATAAAGTAATTACCGCAGGATCGATAGTGTAGGTACCCGGCTCCTTCGGTTTTAATGCAAAAGTATAAGTAGAGGTGCGCTTTGTTTGACCATTGATGATAGAGATGCTACTGCCGCTGTTTTGTGATAATATTTCGAAATGATCGAAAGCAGGTGGGGTGAAGTCTCCTTCAGCTCCCTCTAGGTTGTAGGTGACGTAGAAGACATTTGCCATTAAAATGGTATCCGGATCTACCTCTACAGTCACTTGTAAGTCTGCCGATGTCTGAGCATTTGAAACACCTTTGCCCAAAAGAAGTAATAAAAAAGTCCAAAAGATAACTCGTTTCATGATGTTTTGAATTTTAATGGTTTTTTAGACGAATACTTAATGATCACTTACGTTTGATAATGGAATGTACAATTCAGTCTTGTCTCTGTTTTACAATACCTGAATCGGTATAAAAATTTACCAATCCTTTTTAGATTTATTGCGTTGGCCAGTGGCTTTTCTAAGCTTTTGGTTAACTTTTTTGTCTTCTTGTTCTATTACTTTCAATAACCTTAACGCATCTTCTTTACTGAGGTTCTTGCGTTCCGGTGCCTCTTTTTCTTCTCCTCCCTTTGCATCCTCTTTTTTTCCGTCTTCTTCTCGTTGATCCTTTTGATCTTGTTTTTTCTGCTGTTCTTTTTGTTGATCCTTTTCTTGTTCGCCTTGTTTATTCTGTTCTTTTGACTTATCTTTTTTGTCTTGCTGTTGGTCTTGTTTTTTATCTTGTTGTTGCTGTTGTTGGTCTTGTTTATTGTCTTTGTCGTCTTTGTTCTTATCCTTTTTATCTTGCTGCTGTTGCTGTTGCTGTTGTTGTTGTTGCTGTTGTTTGAGCATTTTTTGTGCAAGGTGTAGATTGTGTTTGAATGCAAGGTCATCCGGTCGTAGTTTCAATGCATTTTTATACGCTTCTACACTTTTGTCAAAGGCTTGTTTTTGGAAGTGTGCATTACCCATATTGTAGTAGGCATCTGCCTTCAAGTCAGGATTTTTTCCAAGCTCGATAGCTTTTTGATAATGCTCGACAGCTTCGTCCAGCCGTTTTTGTAGGTAGAGCGTATTTCCGAGATTGTATTCTGCACGAGCAGATTCTTCCTTTTCGAGAGACTTTCTATACTGTTCTTCCGCTTGATTGATTTTTCCGATTTTAAAATATTTATCCGCATTCAGTCTGTAGTTATGTGCCTGTTGTGCGTGTATGAAATGGTTGGCTCCCGTCAGTATTATTACTAGGAGGACAAGGAAAGACCTCCTGAAGAGGTTCATTGGTATAGTCAAGGAGTAGTTCGTACAAGATGCTTTCTCGATGTCATTTTGCATCGGTATTAGCCGGTAGGAGAAGGACGGTTTAATTTTCATACGGAGAAAAAATAGATTATGCATTAGAGGTACGTTAAGATAGTTCATTGGTCTTTGCTTTATCTCTAAACACCATAAACAAGGCTAATAAAATCAACCCCGGAAAGAGAAAATATTGAAAGTAACTATTGTATTCATCAAAGCTTTGGATCTCGAGTTCCCGTCGATCGAGCTGCTCCAATTTTTTAGAGATGGCTCCAAAGATATCTTCCGCTTTGGTGATATGAAAATAACGGCCATCTGCTACTTTTGCGATGTCTATCAAGACTTTTTCATTGAGCTTGGTGATGACTTCTTTACCGGATTTATCTCTTAGATAAGTCATCTGACCTCCATATCGATAGGGGATCATTCCACCTTGAGGTGTTCCTACACCGACAGTAAAAATAGAAAGACCGGCCTCATGGGCTTTTTTGGCGGCATCAATAGCTCCTTGATCATGTGTTTCTCCGTCGGAGATGATGATCATCATACGATGATAGTGTTCTTTGTCCGTAAACATTTTTTCAGCGAGTTCGATGGCATCGCTGATAGCTGTACCCTGAGCGGATAGCATGCTAGGGTCAGCTGTTTTGATAAAGACTTTGGCAGCTCCGTAATCAGTCGTGAGTGGCATCTGGAGAAAGGCATTCCCCGCAAAGAAAATCAACCCAATACGCTCTCCTTTCAAGTGGTCAATCAAGTGGTCGAGGAAGTTCTTTGTTCGCTCCAGCCTATTGGGTGGAATATCGTCCGCCAACATACTTTTAGAAACATCGATGGCAAGAACGATATCTGCACTTTTGGGCTTTACTTTTTTGCGTTTTACTCCCCATTGGGGATTAGCTACCCCCAACACAAGGAAGAAAACAGAAAATAGAAAAATTATCAATTTCACCCATTGACGGTATGTTGACCGACCTCTTGCTTGATGGAGCACTAAGTCGATGTCCCCCATTTTGGACCATTGACTTCTTGTCCATTTCCTATATCCCCAGTATCCCAATACCAAAAGGGGTATAAGGAGAAGTCCTATGAGATATTCCGGATGTTCGAATCTAAACATATTGTCCGATTATGGTTTTACATTTAATACACTCCAAGCGAATGCTCTACTTGCGATTAATAACCCGATAGCCAATAGAACCAGCGGATAAAAATACTCTAGATTCCTTCTGAACACGTTAATTTCCATTTTGGTTTTTTCCAACTTGTCGATCACTTCATAGATCTGTCTTAATTCTTGTTCCGAAGTGGCTCTAAAGTATCTTCCTTGGGTCTGCTGACTAATAAATTGAAGGAGTTTTTCATCTATTTCTACCCGTGAGTATCCGAATACAAAAGAGCCATCCGGTCTTCGGCCTACAGGAGCTTTCGCTCTTCCCCGCGTTCCCATCCCGATCGTATATACTTTTACCCCGAGTTCTTTGGCTATTTCGGCGGCAGCTTCGGGCTTGATATAGCCCGTATTATTAACGCCATCTGTAAGCAGGATAACGATCTTACTTTTTGCTTTAGAGTCTTTGAGTCGATTGACTGCTGCAGCCAATCCCATTCCTATAGCCGTACCGTCTTGTAATAGACCGGGTTGAATCTGCGAGAGTAATTGTTTGAGAACAGCATGGTCTGTGGTGAGCGGAGAAACCGTATAACTTTCTCCTGCAAAGACGACCAATCCAATGCGGTCATAGGGGCGTTTGTCGATAAAGTCGGAAGCTATTCGTTTACTTGCCTCCAGTCGATTGGGGTTAAAATCCTGAGCCAACATACTAGAGCTAACATCTGTTGCCAGCATGATGTCAATTCCCTCTGCATCTATCTGTTCTTCTTTAAGAATCTTTTGCGGTCTGGCTAAGGCTACAATTATCAATCCCATAGCTAAATAATTTAGCCAAGTGGGAAGTGCAGATACCTCCATTCTCCAGTTTCTTGGAAGGGGAGAAGCGGGCAATCCGGAGATATGCCAGTTGACCTGTCCTTTACTTCCCCATTTCATACGATAGAGAAATATCCCTATTGGCAGGACCAGAAGTCCAAGCATCCATGGGTGTAACCATTCGATATTGGTAAGATAATCTGTCATTCTTCCTCTTCCTTAATTTCAGTAATTACGGGATCTAATGCTATATTATCCATGTGTTTTATCAGGGCTTTAGTCTCACCAACGACCTCCGAGTGTCGATGTTCTTCGGGTTGGTACTTGGCAAATTTGACTAAATCCGAAATCCTAAGGAGTTCATCCACCTGTCCTAAAGGAAAATTAGATACCCCTTTTTTGATGATATATCGATGAATCTCTCGTTTGGTCCATTCCAAGGCTGGGAAATGATATTTTCGTTCGAGATAGCGCCTAAGTATCTCGCTCAAATGACTGTAATGCGCTTTGACTTGACCTTTCTGCCACAGTGCCTCTTGTTCCAGGGTATCAAGCGCCTCCAATGCTTCTTTGACCGGAGGAATTTCAGGGGCAGGGATGACTTCTACTTCTTGGCTTCGGTGTTTGTACCATCGATAGATTAAATAAACCAAAATCAGTCCAGCCAACCATAAGAAGTATTGGATATAATCTCGCCAGGTGCTGGGCTCTTCATAAATATCCTTGATGGGAATGGGCTTTGGGGTGGGTAGTCGGGGTATATCGAAAAGAACAGGAATCCAAGGTGTACGCTCCGTAATTTCCTTGCCTTCGGGCAGATGAATCCGTACCTCGACCGGAGGAATTCTAAAGTACCCTGAATCGAATCGCGTTAGAACGATATCTCGCAAGAAGTAATGCATTCTTCCTTGTTTTGTCTTTTGCCATTCACCTTTGTTCACAACTTCGTATCCGGAGGTGTCTATGGCGCTTAAATCCGTATGCAGAATGTCTGATTGCTCAGAGACATCGGCTCGAACATATAGATGTACATGATCCCCGATCAAGTGATGTGTAGTATCTACCGAGGCGGTTATGTATTGGCCTAGAATCCCGTTAAAACTCCAGATTAACAGTCCCGTGAGCACTGCATATTTTCGATATTTTTTCATGTTTTATCTCATCCTTCGTTTAAAGAATTTCCTCAAACTAACGTCGTAAGGTTCGTGGGTTTTTATCTCCATGACATCAGCTCCTGCTCTTCTAAATTCTCTGATAAATTCTTGCTTGTAATGCTGGAAATACGCTTGTAATTTTTCTCTTATAAAAGCACTGGAAGTATCCAGCGTTTGGCGTTTACCAGTCTCTGGATCTTGCATGCGTATCATCCCGGCAGCAGGCACCTCCCCTTCAAAAGCATCTTCTAACCTCACTCCTATAAGATCATGACGACGGGCAGCAAATCTCAAAGGCCGATCATATCCCTCCGTCAAAAAATCCGAAAGTACAAAACAAATGCTTCGCTTCTTAACCACTCTGGTAAAAAAATGCAAGGCTTCTTCTAAATTGGTTTTCCTTCCCGAGCGCTCGTGAAATAGCATCTCCCTAATCATCCGGAGTATATGTTTTTTTCCCTTCTTTGGGGGGATATATAACTCTACATGATCTGAGAACAATATCAATCCCACTTTGTCATTGTTTTGAATAGCAGAGAAGGCAAGTACGGCAGCTAATTCAGTAGCGATGTTGTGTTTGGTGGATCCTTTCGTGCCAAAGGACATCGAACTACTGATGTCTACCAATAACATCACCGTCAATTCCCGTTCCTCTTCAAAAACTTTTACAAATGGGTCTCCGGTGCGAGCGGTCACATTCCAATCTATATTTCTGACATCATCTCCAAAGGTGTAATTGCGCACTTCGCTAAAGGACATGCCCCGCCCCTTGAATGCACTGTGATATTCTCCGGAGAAGAGCATTTGGCTCAGACCCCGCGTTTTTATTTCTATTTTTTTAACCTTCTTTATCAGTTCTGCTGTTGTCATAACTATAGCTTCAATAGTCTTTTATCAGAAAGTAAATGTTTTATCACACTATATGGAATAATGATTTTTCGATCCCCATAAATTGTATTAAAGGGTGTTGAAAAACACAATCCTTCCTCTCGTATGCACCAAGCATCGAAGGATTGTTGTGTTATCCAGTCCGCGGTCCGCTCGTCCGCTTGTTGGAGGAGCATGTTTTTTTGTTTTTCTACTTCTTTGCGAAGGGCCATATGAGCTACAGTCTCATCTTCAAATAAATCTTTTATTGCCAAAGGTTCTTTATTTTTAAAGGAGAATACAAATCCTTCTCTTTGTGTTTTTTCCTCCAAGGGATTGATAAAGGTGATAAAACCACTGACCATTTTGGGACCTATATACTCTATGTCAACCCATGCAGTGGCGCGATCTCCCACTTCTTGCAAATACTGTTTTTCCTCTTTGCCCAGTGCGGCCCTGAATTGATGCACCCATCGCTTAA
>JALSTN010000047.1 GCA_026983735.1 Saprospiraceae bacterium
AGCGTAGTCTGAAAAAAAAACTTAGGTACGCTTTTTTTTATTTAATCATAAACTGGCCTAATGCATGGTTTGGGGATAAAGGGTATCCAACTAAACACTCCATGAAAGCCAAAATAGCATCTTCATTAAATCCTGAATTATTACTCTACTTCAAATTTTGGATTTAAATGACTAGTAACAAGGTGAGCATAGTGTAACAAATCGAGTACTGAATGCGTTTTAAATGGATAAAATCGAGTTAGCCAATGAACTTGAAAACAGGGAGAATTATTATTGCACAACCCTTTATGCACGGGCAGCCTTTTACCAGATCAGTAGTATTGCTTACGGATTACTCTGCCCTTGAAGGAGCTATAGGCTTTATTCTCAATAAACCACTCAAGATGAAGGTGGACAGACTGATCGCTGATTTTCCGGAATTCGATGGTCATGTTTTTTACGGAGGTCCTGTTCAAACGGAGATTATACATTACGTCCATACCAGGGGGGATTTATTATCAGATAGTACTTCGATTGGCAATGGTTTGTATTGGGGAGGGCATTTTGAGAAGTTAAAAGCGTTAATCAAGCAAGGCCTGATCAATACTTCTCAGGTCCGATTTTATATCGGATACGCTGGTTGGTCTCCAGGACAATTAGAAGCAGAAGTAGAAGAGGGGTCTTGGATAATAGGTGATTCTGATATGAATTATCTCTTTAGTTCTAATTATAATAAATTGTGGAATCTCGCTATGTCCAATCAAGGGGACGTCTATACCGTCCTAGCCCAAATCCCAGCCAACATCACCACAAGTTTGAATTAGTATGTTTTAATCCGATACGAAGATCGCGTGGCTTTACAATCGCTCGATAATGCCGGCGATACCTTGCCCACCTCCGATGCAAGCAGTTACCATACCGTACTTTTTATCCAATCGCTTAAGGTCGGACAATATCTGAGTAGTCAACTTTGCTCCGGTACAGCCTAATGGGTGTCCGAGTGCAATGGCTCCTCCATTGATATTGACTTTATTAGGGTCGAGACCAGCCTGTTGGATAACGGCCAGTGATTGGGAGGCAAAAGCTTCATTGAGCTCTATAAGGTCAATATCATTCAAGGACATTCCAGCCCATTTAAGGACTTTTGGGATGGCTTTGACCGGCCCAATTCCCATATAATAAGGCTCAACTCCTGCCGTGGCGCAAGTGACCAATCGTCCAATGGGGGAGAGACCCAACGATTTCATAAGAGAAGCACTCATGACCAATACATAACTCGCTCCGTCGGAAGTCTGGGAGGAGTTGCCTGCGGTAACCGTACCATTTTGTTTGAATACGGGACGTAGGCGACCCAATGCTTCCATTGTAGTACTGCGACGCACGCCTTCGTCAGTATCAACGATAAATTTTTGGGTGTGTACCTCTCCATCTACAAATGTTTTTTCTTCGACTTCTACAGGGACAACATGCTCTTTGAAATATCCTTCATCAATCGCTTTCGCCGCCTTTTTATGGGATTGAAGCGAGAATTTGTCTTGATCATCTCTGGTAATATTGTATTTTTCAGCTAAAGCTTCTGCCGTAATACCCATGCTCACCATATAGTCCGGAGTGTGTAATCCAAGTTCGTAATTGGGAGCAAACTTGTAACCGGTCATTGGGAGTAAACTCATGCTTTCTATGCCTCCTGCCAAATAACATTGCCCCATTCCTGCGCGTATTTTAGCTACCGCCATCGCGATAGTCTCCAATCCGGAACCACAATATCGATTGACCGTCACTCCCGGTGTGTCTATGCCCAAGGCGCGAAGTGCAACTAATCGTCCTATTTGCAATCCTTGTTCTCCCTCCGGGACAGCGCACCCTGTCAAAACACCATCGATTAACGAAGGATCTAACTCAGGGGTCGTCTTCATGATATGCTCTATTACTCTAATACCGAGGTCGTCAGATCGATAGTGCTTAAACCCACCTTTCTTAGCTTTCCCGATCGGAGTTCTAAATGCTTTTACGATATAGGCTTCCATATGAAATGGTCTTATAGATGTTATTTGAATTAATTTCTAAGAGGTTTTTTGTTCTCCAACATATATTGGATACGTTCTAGTGTCTTGGGCTCTCCGCATAAGCTAAGGAAAGCTTCTCTCTCTAGATCTAGCAAGTATTGCTCTGAGACCTGTTGCCCTCCGCTTAGATCCCCACCACACAAGACATTGGCAATCTTTTTAGCAATCTTAATATCGTGCGCTGAAGCGTAATTCCCACGATATAGTTCATTGATCGCGACATACAGCGCTCCCAAGCCTGTTTTTCCGGTTACAAATACTTTTTTTGGTCTGGGGGCGACATAATAGGGGGCAAGATGGAGCACTTCTTTCTTTGCTTCTCCTATATTCCTAGAAGCATTAAGCACAACTCGATCTTTGTCCTTTCGGAGATATCCCATATCATAAGCTTCATATCCGGAAGTGGCAACTTGACCCATTCCAATAGTCTTAAAGCCTTCGATTAATACCGGAATCATCGTGTCTTCTTTATGAAAAGATTCTGAAATTCTCAATGCAAACTCTTTCGTTCCTCCACCTCCAGGCAATAAGCCCACTCCGACTTCTACCAACCCAATATAAGATTCTGCAGCAGCGACCGTCTTGTCACAATGCATGAGCATCTCGCAACCTCCTCCAAATGTATACCCTTGAACCGCTGCTACTACAGGTATAGGAGCATACCTACATCTCATATTGAAATTTTGAAATAATCTCACCGCTTTATCCAACTGTTCAAAGTCTTTTTGGTAGGCCATCATCCCGACCAACATGAGATTGGCTCCTACGCTAAATTGTTCTGCGTTATTCCCGATGACAAGTCCGGCCCATCCCTGCTCTTCTGCTATGGATATACTCTCTTCCAGACCTAAAAGGACTTCTTCCCCAATCGTGTTATTGGGGGAGGTAAACTCTGCACAAAGTACTCCCTCTCCAAGATCATGTAGGGTGAGCCCCTCATTTTGAAACACAGGTTTGCTCGGGAGATGCTTTAAGATTACAAATGCATCTTGTCCAGGAATCGGTTGATAGGATTTTGTTGGAACATCATAAAAGTACTTAACTCCTTTTTTGTAGATATAAAAGGAATCGTGCCCCTCGGCAATCATCTCCTTAACCCAATCTGCAACAGTATAGCCGGATTGTTCTATATCGCCAATGGTATTATTTACCCCCAAAATATCCCAGTATTCAAATGGACCGTATTTCCAATTGAACCCTGCTTTTAGAGCCTCATCAATATTGTAAATATTATCGGTGATTTCAGGAATTTTGGTCGATACATACGCAAACAAACTGTTGAAATGCGCTCGGAGTAATTGACCTCCTTTATCCTTTTCTTTGTAGAGTGCCCTGATGCGTATTTCAAGATCTGAGATTTGCTTAGCGAGAACGAGCGAAGGGACATTGGGCTTTTGTGTCGGGTGGTACGTTAAATCCTTAAGGTCGAGCTCAAGAATGATTCTTCTTCCCTTTGCGTCCTTTTCTCGTGTGCGCTCGTAAAACCCTTTCTTAGTTTTGTTGCCAAAATATTTATTTTCTATCAAAAACTGCATAAAATCAGGCATTTCAAGCGATTGGATCATCGCGTCATCTTTGCAGTTGGCTTTGAGACCCTCGATGACCTTAACCGCTACATCTAATCCAACTAGATCGCCGAGCCTAAATGTTCCGGTCTTTGGTCTACCGATCGCAGGGCCGGTTAGCTTATCTACCTCGGTAGGTGATAAGCCAATTGAGGCTGAAAGTTCATATATTTTGGCCATTGCATAAACTCCGATTCTATTGGCGATAAAGCCTGGTGTGTCTTTACAAAGGACTGTTGTTTTGCCTAGAATTCTATCCCCGAATTGCATGAAAAAATCTATGAGCCCGCGGTCCGTATCCTTTGTAGGGACAATCTCCAATAAGCGCATGTAGCGAGGAGGATTAAAGAAATGAGTCCCCAGAAAATTTTTCTTAAAATCTGCCGACCTGCCTTCGGCCATAGAAGCAATGGGGATTCCTGAAGTATTAGAACTCACTATGGCTCCTTCAGAACGGTATTTATCTACTTGCTCAAATATCTGACGCTTAATATCAAGTCGCTCTATGACAGCTTCTAATACCCAATCACAATCTGCTATTTTAGCAAAGTCATCCTCAAAGTTGCCTGTCTTTATATGTGTCGCCAAATCCTTCGTATAAAGAGCTGCCGGCTTTGATTTAAGTGCTTGTTTTAAATTGTTGTTGACCAATTGGTTTCGCTTGTGCTTCATTGATCGCTCCTCTTCTGTAAGATCGAAAGGCACGATATCCAATAATAGAACTTCAAAGCCGGCATTGGCCATGTGACAAGCCAAGCCTGAGCCCATTACACCTGAACCCAAAATTGCTACTTTTCGTATGCGTCTAGAGTATTGTGATTTCATTAATTTTGTTTTAAGAGTCAAAAAAGTGAAGGAACTCCCCATGTCTTACTTTAGTGGTCGGAACCTTTACCATTTCATACCGAGAATTATGGTGTTTGTATGAGAGGAAAGCGGTTACATATGTGCAGAAAATTTGTAATATATTTATTTTCAGTTTATTAAAATTTTTGAAACATATTAAATGGCAAAATATCGAATTTGTTATTCATTCTCACAAGCAGTTTCACCGGTTTTACCACACATCGGACATTCGCCAATTTCATTTCTGAGGTGTGGGTTATTGGAAGCACAAGTGCCACTAAATTCTTTACCGGTAAAAATATGCTTGATGTTGAGTAGACCAAACGCGAGCACAAAGACTATAAAAATGATGAGTAGGGTATAGAGAAATTCTTGCATGATAAGTTTGCATTTGACCGAAAGAAAGCAAGATTTGTTCGCTTGTCATCCGGAATAAGTGATCGGATTGAAT
>JALSTN010000048.1 GCA_026983735.1 Saprospiraceae bacterium
AGATAAGTGACGCCGGAGTTGACCAATGACTTTATCACCGTACTATATACCTTAGGTACTTCAAGTTCAAATGGTGGGTCTCTTTCTTCCTCTCCGACGAGATATCCTTGCTCTTGGAGCATCTCAATTTCGGGTATTTCAATGGAAAATCCAGTGGCGGAACCAATAGAACTCGGGGGGATCATTCTCGATGGAAGTACTGCAATGCTTTTTAATATATTAGGTCGATGGATAGGGTATGCTGTCTTACTCTCCATGGATTCCTTAGTCTTGACAGTGGCTATATCCGATCGGGAGTGGGGGGGGCGGCCCGTATGATACACAGGATAAGTGTGTTTTGTATTTGTAGTTTTTTGAAGGGAAGAGTGGGGTTTATCATCAATATTGATAGTCGGTGAAACATGAGGTGCGGAAGAACGAACAACAGAACGTGAGGTCAATTCTTCTGTTTGGGATAAGGTAGAAGGAATAGAATTTTGTTCTTGAGATGGAAGCGGAAGATTCTGATGCTGGATTGCCATTGTAGGATTATCCTGCGAGGGATGGTAGTTGATTGCCATACGAAGACTCCATCCCATCCCGATAAGCAGGAGTATTGCAGCAGCTATTCTCAAGGATAAATCCTGTGCATTCCAAAGCGCAAAGATTCGACGTTTTTTCCTTAGATTATTTTTATTCGGATATGAAATGGTCAAATCCGGTGTTAGAAAAGTACTTTTGAATACTTCCACTTTCTGTTGAATCTCTTCCTTAGTGAAGTGTTCAGACAACCACTTTCTGTCTTCCGGAGAAATGGTCCCATCCATTTCACTGAGTATCATATCATCTACTTCCAGAATGGAAGGGTTTGATTGGTATAGGGAAGCTTTATCTATTCCGGATGTGTCCATCGAATAGGAGGACAATTGCGTTTGTTCAAACGCGGTATATAGGGCTTTGGCATGTGCATCTGTTTTGAGCTTATCTTCAATAACCAAGCGCTCTTCTTCTGATAAGTCCCCTTCGAGCATAGCGATTATCTGCTCGTCTAAAGACCAAGATAAAAACGGTTTATACAGGTTTTCTTTGTCACGAATATTGATATTTGCAGGAGATAAGAAGGCTTGCTTCATCTCCTCCAATTCATCTTTTAGGTCCGGGTATTCTTTCAAAAATCTAAACAATAGCATTTCGTTTTCCGGAGAGAGTTGTCCCTCTAGAAAGTCAATAAACCATAATTCATAATTACTTCTGTTTATCATGCTACAACGCCTAAACGGGTTAACAATGATTTTAGTTTTTTTCTTCCTCTGTATATGTAGACCTTAACCTGAGAGGGATTTAACCCTGTTATTTGGCCTATTTGATCATAATTATAGCCCTCATAGTCTCTCAAAAGAATAACCGTACGTTGGATTTCCGGCAGTGTTTTCAATGCTTCATCCAATATTTCACCTAGATCTGAATATTGTCGTTCGTGATAAAGTTCTTGGTCTATGTGTTCCGGCATGGGTTGTTCTCTTTTATATTTTCTAATCCCATCAATCATAATTCTATATGCGGTTGTAAAAAGATAGGATTTAGAGGTCTCGAAAACCACTTCTTCTCGTCTTTCCCACATTCTGGTAAAGGCTTCTTGGATAATATCTTGTGCTCGGGCTTCATCCCTAATATTCTTAAGTATGAAACGATATACATGATCAGCGTGCATATCCACGCAAGCATTATATTCTACTGTGGTCATCCGAGTCGTTTAGTAAGAGGACGTTGAAGGTTGCCATAAAGTTACATCATTTTCCAAATAATTATTTTTTTGATTATGTGTGCTTATAGGGTAGTCATCTTTCTGTGTGAATTTATTTAATTAAAGTTATGTTCTTTTCATACCATAATAGTCCAATGAGGATGTATTCCAAAAGCAATATCTTCTTATAAGCCGTTATTGCCGAAGTAATTCCTTTGTCAATCTCTATTTTTAATGATTTACACTAAAGTGTATTGAGATTCGTTGACCATTTTTCATACGCAATAATAAAAAATAGCTTCCTGGAGTCCATTGGCTTACATCTTTGCCTTGAAACCATTGGTCTATAGTACCGGCAGGATAGTGCCGGCCATATGAATTCCATACTTCAATGGATTGAAAATCTGTTGTTTTGTAATCTGTTTTTAAGTGGATAGTATGGCTGACCGGATTCGGAGAAAGGGACAAGTGTCCATCATACGGGTTTTTAGTAGATAATTCCAGTTTTATTTCTGTAGTATTCTTTCCTGTAAGAATCCAATGGTTAGGGTCGACTACCATGCTGTCTATAGGCCAGAGATTAGGAGTAGGTGTGTAAACAAAGAATACTTGATTGTTGTAAGTATTTTGTAATGTAATCAGCGTATCAACACCAAATGTAGTATTGATCAACTTGAGTTGGATCGGCATTTCATAAAAGAAAACTGATGGATTGGATTGGGTTTGACTCACGGTGATTTTGTATTCATTTCCTATATCTTCCATCAATACTTTTACATGATAAGTGGGATACCCTTCTCCATAAAACCAGTCATCAAAAAATCCATTTAGAGTGGTATCGGCTGCAGCTTCCAGATGCATTCTCAAATCATCTGTGGTGGCATAACCATACATATTATCTTTTAGATAACTCCGTATTCCTTTAAAAAAAGCCTCATCTCCTATTACTCCTCTTAACATATGCAATACATAGGCGCCTTTGCGATAGGAGAGTCGACCACTGAAAATTCTCCCTACGGTCGTGGTATCATCAACCCATACAGAACCATCAGGGTTATTGGTAATGCGATCAGCCGTATTGGTCAGCCAACGCTCGAACACATCTTCCCCAAAAGCATGTCGCTCCATCAATGCTGTCATGTAGGTGGCAAATCCCTCATTCAACCATATATCTGACCAACTCTTACAGGTCACAGCATCCCCAAACCATTGATGAGATAATTCATGTGCTAACAATCCATAATTATATCCTCCTACAGAAGTCATAGTCTGATGTTCCATTCCCCCTCCCCATCCAAACTGGGCATGTCCGTATTTCTCTTTGTTAAACGGGTATTCCGCTATAGTATCTTCATAAAATGCTATCATAGAAGGTACCTTAGATGTACCATCCATAGCATCTGCCAGACGTTCCGGATAGGCAAAATTTTGAATAGGGAGCATCCTTCCGCTGATACTCTGCAATGTGTCAGAAAATACCGTATAATCAGATACTGCTAAGGATATGAGATAGGGCGCTATCGGATAACGATGCTTCCAGTGATATGTAACATCCATACCGGAGGGATTGGGTAAAGTTTCTACAAGTAAACCATTAGATGCCGCTTTCCATCTCACATGAGTATTGATATATATATCTGTAGAATCAATCTTATCAGTAAGACTGTTCTTACAGGGCCACCATTCTGAAGCTCCGTAGGGCTCCGACAGTGTCCATATGATAGGAATGCTATCGGGTCCATGCGTAGCTTGTTGAAAGGAGCCAAATCCGGACTGAGCCGGCACGCCTTGGTAAAATACCTTAATGCTCGCTCTATCCCCTAATCGCAAAACGCCGTTAAGCTGCATGGTAAGTATATTGTGGTCGTGGGTAAAAGATATTGTTTTACCTTGATATAAGATAGAATCTATCTGCATAGAGTCTGCCAAATCCAAAGTGATGTCGTTGAGCAATTCCCTCGCTTCAAAGTCAAATCGCACATACCCACGGATATACAATATCGAAGGATTTATCTCCCAATAGGCTTTTATATGGTGAATGTCAATATTATCTCCTGTTCCACTTTCTCTGAACCTGAGTAGTCCCCTATGTGCCCTTTGTTCTCCTTCTACAATTTGTGCAAACGCTTTGTACATGCCGTCATCTAACTGTCCGAAAGAGATACTAGAGCTAAGCAAGGTTAAAAGAATAATAAGTATTGATCGTATCATCGTATCAGTATTTAAAATGGATAGATTATATATGACTATAAGAATTTATAGTTATTAAATGTTGCATAATTGAGTAGAAATTTTAAGTCTTTATCAATGCGTTTCAACGTATGATATTCGACTCCATATCCATTCCAACCTCAAAGATATTTTTGTTCTATCCAAGATTTTCATAATTGTTTTCCATCAATTGCTGTTCTTATGGAACCCAAACGATGCTTTGACTATTTATTGGACCATGTTTATATTGCTGATGATTATATTTACAACATTGTATGAATTAATTCCGAGTGAGCTCTTCTTTCAAAAGGGCTAAATTTTTTAAGGTGGAGCGAAGCATCTATTCTTGGAGTAGGTACTTCACAATCAAACATCTTTTTAAGAAATGGGTTAAATGAATAGAGTCGGCCCAAAATGTATTCATTCCGAACTAAATGCATATAGCATGCAGATTTTAAAATGTTTGAGGCAAATAGTTTAAAGAGGTAGATGAGGGAAGTATATAGACTATAATACATTTAATATCAGTTTATTAGAAAATATTAAACATATGAAACGAACATGAATTTTATTAAACATAAATTTCACACAGAGTTTTGTTTAAAAAAATTCATGTGAGAGCGAAGCGGTTCCATATGTGCAGAAATTTTATAATACTTTTATTTTCAATTTATTAGAAAATTTTAAACATATGAAAAAAATAGAGCACATAGGTATTGCGGTGCAATCTTTGGTATCTGCGAATACCTTATATGAGAAGCTTTTAGGTGTTCCATCATATAAAGAGGAGTTTGTCGAACAAGAGCAGGTGAGGACCTCCTTCTTTCAAGCGGGACCCAATAAAATTGAACTCTTGGAGGGGACTTCTGACAATAGCCCTATTACTCGATTTATCGAAAGAAGAGGCCCTGGAATCCATCATATCGCGTTTGAGGTAGAAGATATTCATAAGGAGATGCAGCGC
>JALSTN010000049.1 GCA_026983735.1 Saprospiraceae bacterium
CAGATGGACACCTCGAAGGTCAATATTTTGTGTACAGTCACCATAAAAAATATCAAGATAGGCAAGGAGTTGACTTATCAGATCGTCTCCGAAGCAGAAGCGGACCTCAAAGCTAAGAAAATCTCTTCTTCCTCTCCTATCGGACAAGGATTGATGGGGAAATCCGTCGGGGAGATTGCGAAGGTTCAAACTCCGGCAGGAGAGATGTCTTTTGAAATTATATCGATAGAATTAATCTAATAAGATATGGGTTCTATTTTTTCCAAGATCATCGCAGGGGAGATTCCCAGCTATAAAGTTGCTGAGGATGAACACTTTTACGCATTTTTGGATATACGTCCACTAGCCAAAGGTCATACATTAGTAGTACCTAAAGTTGAGATTGATTATATATTTGACCTCGGGGATGAACAACTTTCAAGTTATATCCTCTTTGCAAGAAAAGTAGCACATGCGATAGAGCGCGTTGTCCCTTGCAAACGCATCGGAATGTCTGTCATCGGACTGGAAGTACCGCATGCACATATTCATCTTCTGCCTATCCGGTCTGTATCAGATATGAATTTTTCAAATCCCCCTCTACAGATGTCGCCGGAAGAAATGACCCAATTGGCCACTGACATTGCTAACCAATTCGATCGGAAGTAAGGGCCAAAATTCGATCACGTTGTGCCATTACAGCATCATACCCCGCTTGAAAACGCTCTTCTACTCGCTGGAAAGTAAATTTATGAAACTGCGCAAAAGAGGGGTCTTCTATCAGGATATCAGCATGTTCTTGATCCACTGCTATGTTATTGATCAAGGCAATATCAAAGACCCGTGCTCCAACCTCAAATACATTTTTCAAGGGTTGTTCCTTTGGAATAAGTGGCATCAGGTTGATGGCAATGACCTTATCCATCTTATCTCTAAGTGGGCGTACAGGCAAATTCATTCTAAGCCCTCCATCCACATAATCTCCTTCCGCAATACGCTTGGGAGTAAACAACATAGGGATAGAAGCAGAAGCAATAACAGGAGCATGCAACTCACCTGCAGAGAAAATATCCACTTCCCCGGTATTCAAATTGACCGCAGGAACATAAAAGGGTAAAGACAATTCCTCAAACGAAGGAGCCACATATTTTAACAAAAGTTTTCTCAAAAATTCGTGCTTTAAAAGCCCCTTACTCTTCCAGGTAGGACGGACAATCTTTAAAACTCCGCTGGACTTAATTATATCAAATATCTCCACCGGATCGTGCCCTGAAAGATAAAGCGCTCCGGCAATGGCTCCAGCGCTAGTTCCAGACATCGCACTCCATTTCACTTCCAACTCTTCCAACGCTTTTAATGCACCAAGATGAATAATTCCCCGAGCAGCCCCTCCTGCCAATACCAATCCGATTTTTATATCTTTCAATTATATACTCTTTATTAAAAATGCACAATAAAGACAAGGCAAAAACTACCTCATTACATATATCCATTATCCGACTGTCGCTATCTAATCCCTGTCTATGACGGTATAACATTCTAGTAGATCCATGCCATTTTTTCTACGTATTAATAACTCCATATTGATTACAATGTTTCAAATGCTCCCCTGCAATTATCCATATTCTAAGAAGACGTTGTACCTTTACCCTTTCACAGTATCTTACAACTTATGCATCCGGTACAACAACGAATAGAAGCACTTGGCATCTTGAATTCTATCCTCAACATAGAGGATTCCGAGCTGAATACCATCATACAAAGAGCAATCGCCACAAATCCCTGGTTTACTGAGGAATCTATACGTAAGAGCCTTCGAAGTATTTCAAATAATTTTCTTAACGAGGATGCATTGAAGGCATGGATTTCCTCCTATTCCATCCCACCAAGAGGACATCACGATGTAGGAATTGTCATGGCAGGAAATATACCCTTAGTAGGATTCCACGACTGGCTGTGTGTCTTTGTAGCAGGATATGACTGTCAAATCAAGCTCTCTTCTAAAGACGCCACGCTTTTGCCTTATTTTATTTCGAAGATGTATGAAATGGCCGGCCATTTGAACTTGCCTAAAACTCGTTTTGTAGATAGACTCAAGGGGTTTGATGCCGTTATCGCCACAGGAAGCGACAATACGGCTATGCATTTCAAGCACTATTTTGGTCGATATCCACACATCATCCGCCATAATCGAAGCAGTGTGGCCTTCCTTACCGGAAAAGAAACAGAAGAAGAGCTCATCGGATTGGGGCATGATATTTTTGATTATTTTGGATTGGGTTGCCGCAATGTTTCTCATATTTTTGCCCCCGAACAGTATAATTTTCCTAAACTTATCCAACTCTTAGACCGTCACTTCCTCCCTGTCAACCAACATCATAAATACCGCAATAATTACGATTACAATCTCGCCTTGTACCTGTTGAATAAGGTACCTCATTTGCAAGGGGCAAGCATTATTTTTAAAGAAGATGACCACATCTCCTCTCGCATAGCCTCGGTCAATTACAGCACCTATAACTCCACCTCCAACTGGCCCACCCTACTTGCTCCCTGGAAAGATAAAATTCAGGTAGTCATCGCTTCAGCTCCCATTCCTGAAATATCAGATTGGGTCGGTGGGCAAGCTCGATTTGGGCAAGCTCAATCCCCATCTCTTTGGGATTATCCCGATGGCGTTGATACAATGAGTTCTCTGTGTAATTGGTATGAAATGGCAAAGTCGCGCCCCTCAAATGCCCATCAATCATCGAATAATGACTAAGTTAATAGCAGATTGCGGCTCTTCCAAATGTGACTGGGCGCTGGTATTAGAGTCTGGAGAAACTGTCTATTTTGAGACCTCTGGAAAGAACGCGCTCTTAACGGAAGCTGCTGAATTGCGCTATTGGTTGACCGCTTCTTTAGAAAAACATGTTGATACAATGCCGATTAGAAAGGTGTATTTCTACGGGGCAGGATGTCTATCCGAAGGTATTCAAAAAAAAGTGGCGGATGCCTTTCATTCACAAGTATTTGAGGTAGACGAAGTCACCGTAGATTCAGATATTATGGGTGCAGTATACGCTCACCATCCTCCCGGCCCGGCCTACATCGGCATATTGGGAACGGGAGCCAATATGGTTTATTATGACGGTGCACAGATTGATCGTCTTTGCCCTTCTCTAGGATATATTCTAGGGGATGAAGGAAGTGGAGCGGATTTGGGTAAAGCTCTTATAAAAAAAATGCTACGGGGAGCGTTTTCTCAAAAACTGGAACACCACTTTTTTCAATGGATAGGAAAATCATCCAATGACATCATCACCACTCTATACCAACACCCTGCACCTAACCAATATTTAGCAAAATTAACTCCATTTATTTATAAAAATATCCATGAGCCCTCCCTAAAAAAACTTGTAATGAGCCGCCTAAATAAATATGTTCGCTATCATTTATTACCCGGCCGAAAGCGAGGAGTGAATAGGGTATATTTTGTTGGGGGGGTTGCCCATGCATTTCATAACCAATTAAAACAAGTACTAGAGGAGTACGATTTTACACTTTCCGGCGTTCTTCCTAAGCCGATTCAAGGTTTAGTATCCTATCTTAGATAATGAATCTATCCCGATCCGAGATCATATAGAATGCCGTGTAATCGAACATCTATAATAGGTTATGTAACAAGGTGTATTTCGGCAATTACCACAACTATTTGGACTTCTAAATTAGATTTTTATTCACCAGTTAGCATATGAAACGAACATGAATTTTATTAATTATAAATTCACACAGAAGTATGACGATAGTATCTGTCCATAAAATCATTAATGCTGAAAGCGTATTTTTTTGCGATATTTTCACTTTTTTTAAATCAATGATACTTAGGCATCACTGATCTAAAAAAAGATAAAAATCTCATCAAAAATCTACTACTTTCATTCATTAAGCACTTTATGGTTAGTCACTATGAAAAAATTCATGTGAGAGCGAAGCGGTTACATAGCTGCAGAAAATTTATAATACATTTATTATCAATTTATTAGAAATTTTTAAAGATATGAAAGTAGCGTGTAAATACCAACAACTTTTTTGACTAATTCAGCGTTATTAAATATACGATGCAAAATAAATTTAGCAAAGTCTTAGCTATTTTTCATATATGTTATTGTGCCTAGTTTTTTTATTTCACTACATTTGTGTAGTATTTACAAATTTAGTTACTTACGATATGGCTAAAAATAAGAAATTAAATTCTGTTACAATTCATAATATTAAAAACTCTTTGTACCGTCAAGTTCACATTGATGGTGCTCACGGAGGAATCACTCCTACAGGTTTTATCAATGTAAATTTTTTCAGTCAGAGAGGTGTTATTCCAAAAGGAACAGAATTTGAAGTAAATGATGAAGGGCAGATAATACGTCCTATAAAAAATATTAAAGACTCGAAAGACGGTATTATTAGAGAATTTGAGTTTGGCACGTATATGGATATTAACACTTGTATAAGTATTAAAGAGTTTCTAGAGAAAAAAATTGAGGAATATAAAAATATTTCAAAATAAAATAAGATATGTTAATCAACGTAAGTCCAATATACACTATTTCAGACTTCAACCACAAAAGAGAAAATCCTATTGTGGGTAAATTATTCATGGAAAGCGCTAGAAATATTTCTAACTATTCTCATACGCAAATGACCATTACAACTGGCTATTCTTCTACTACTGACTGTTCAGATATGTCGAAAAAGATTAAACCCGCTCCTGAAAAGTTGAAAAGAGCGATGTTCAAAACTTCTTCTAGAGGTATAGCTATTGCTTTGAAAAAAAAGTAATTAATGGTTTATCAGCGTGATATTGTAGAAGTAATATTTGATGATGAATTTGGAGGTAATCACCCCGCTATAGTTTTGTCAAATAAACTTGTTCAGGAGACTGAGGGTTATTTCGTTTGTGTTATGATGACTTCATCGGATTTTGATGATGAATTTTCTTTCGTTATAGAAGATGATATGCTTACTAAACCATTAAACAGGGACCATTGTGAGGCTAGGTGCCATTTGATTAATTTTGTTCCAATAGACACTATTATTAGTAACAAACATAGAAATCAAATTAAAATAGGCCCTTTCAAAAAATTGATTCAGAAAATCAATAATTCAACTTTCTCAACTGACGAACTTTAAATTAGGTACATCTCCCATCTAATAGTATAGTCTAGTATAAAACGGCAACGCTTCCTTGATAATCTTCAGATAATTTTCATTAATAATATCACTATCGAACTGTTGTACTGCACGAGCTCTACCCTCTTTTCCCATCTGCGCCAATGCTTCATCGCTTTTGGATAGCATATCTTTTAGTCCTTGGTAAAGTCCCTCAGGATCTCTTGGAGGAATCAGAATTCCACTTTTATTGTTTAATACCGCTTGTCGGCATCCCGGAACGTCCGTAGCCACAACGGGTCTTCCTACTGCCATAGCTTCCAAAACGACTCGGGGTAGTCCCTCCCGCCAGGAGGGTAAAACGACAATGTGCGCCTTTTCTATATAAGGAAAGACATCTTCTACAAAATCATGATAATTACAATGTTCATGGCTAGTCCATTCTTTAATTTCACCAAAGGGAATAGTTCGTTTATCCTTTTCCGGACGATTCCCAATCATAATAAAGTGAGTATTCGAGTCTTCACCGGCAATGCTGGCAGAGGCTTTCATAAAAGCTCTGATCCCCTTGTCCTCAATCATTCTAGCCATAAGAAGGATCGTCCTTTTGGAAGATTGTGGAAGTGGGCTAAAAGAGATTTTTTCCGTTCGGATACCTGAACCGGGGATTACAAGTCCCTTATCCTCACCGATAATAGCCTCTGAATGGAATAGACGCATATCATCCGAATTGTGAAATACAATTCTACTCGCATGTTTTAGCGCAATCTTATAGAGGGAGGCTACCCCCTTAGCTCGCCACCCTCCCAAAGTAAATACAGAACCGACACCGGTAAGCGTAGAGAGCGTCGGAATATCAAGCCGTGCTGCCACGATATTGCCGTATATGTTGGGCTTGGCCGTAAAGAGGAGTAATAAGTCAGGATGAAGGTTCTTAATCTTTCTGCTGAGTTCTTTTAAAAAATCAATATCCTTTAACCAACTGACATTTGAGGGAACTAAATCATTCAATGGGACAAAGCGAATCCCCTCTTTGATTAGTTTAGCACTATATCTATCGGGAGCCCCCAAAGTCACTACCTCATAACCTGACTCCTTGAGATAATAGTACAAATCCCGTCTGAAATTGTAGATATTCCAGGCGGTATTGGCTATAATAGCGATCGTGTGTGCTTTGGCCATAAATTCATTTTGGGAGACAAACCAGCACTTGCTTAGATGAACCTTGTCATAGCGCTGCCTACCTCTTAATGTGGGTTGTAATACAGGTCCAAAGATAATTCCATTGTTTATAATGAACCTAGTCCGTTCATATTTAATTCAATCCTTGAAAAATAATCAATTCATATACCCGGCCAAATACATAGACTATATCCTTTTTAAGCAAAATAGATTTTTTATTTTCCACTCATTAAACCTTTGCAATTTAGTAAAGTCATTATAGATAGACTATTCACTAAACCAAATCATCATGAAATTCGTATCTGTACTATCTTTACTAAGTATTTATCTTCTAACTCTTGAGAATGCATCTTCTCAAACCCCGGTCTATTTCAATATTATCTCCCATAATGAAATAACGGATCCACTTGATTATGCACATAGTGAAGCAGATTATCAAACAATAAGAAGTCTTGTCAAAGAACTATGTGATACCATCAATTCTAAAAAAGCCAAATACAACATGCAAGTAGATGCAAATATGATTTTTGGCTGTTTGAAATACGATGACGGAGCAAATAATCCCAATGACCTTTTGGAATGGGCTTCGAAATCCGAACACATAGATGTCGATGGCCATAACCACTTCAGTCCCTTTTCAAATCCCTACAACTATTCTGACTTGGCTTATCTATTGGATTCCTGCGGAGTAACACTCCATCACCACGTACTGGGAGGAGTAGCCTATGCCAATCTCACTATAGCGGGCAAAACATTCAAAGAAACCTGGACACAATATATCAACCCAAAGAAAGGGTATACCTTCAAAGATTTTGCATGGCAGGCGGATATCGTTTGGGGAACAGCGACCCCCGGACATCAAGCTGATTATACCTCTTTTGGTTTATGGCGTCCTAAAGGAGGGAGTTCCCCCGCAGAATTTGGCACTCATGATCCAAATCAAAGATTGGTAACTATCGGAGGTGGATGCAAAGGAGATATAGGATTCAATATTATCCCACAAACCAAAAAAATCAGAAATACAACCGGGCAAATCATTTCGAAAATTAAAGAGATTGTAGACAATATACAAGGTCTCCCCAAGAGTTCAAATGACTTTTACACGATGAATTTACTCATCAATTTTAGAGATATCCCGGAGATTCCTCACTTTGCAGATAGTATCGGTCGTATTATTGATGGACTTAGCTCCTATACCGAACAAGGTAAAATAGTATGGATGACACTTGGGGAGAAGTATGACTTATGGATGGAATTACATCCCGATAGAGAAGATTATTTTAACTTATTGTGTGAAGACATCACACTAACAGCAAATAACATTTCAATTACATCTCAATTAAATCTCTATCCGAACCCGGCACATGACGCAATACATATAGAAGGAGATTATCCCCCCAATACATACATCAGTATTTTTTCATTGGAAGGAAGAAGAATCAAATTCCAAATACTACAGGAAGAAATATCCCTATCTGACCTAGCCGCCGGGACATATATTTTTCAAATCAAAACCGAAGAAAAAACATATCGTGCGAAAGTGGTTAAACTGTAGCTTACATAGGAATACTCCTCTTTAAAAAATGAATGAGGTGGAGTCTCCACTACAGTATCATATAGCCATTCATTAAGCTGAAACTTCCGGGCACGCAGTACACATTCTGATGTTTAATGATCATTTTATTAAAAAATTTTAAAGATATGAGACGAACGCTAACCATCATCATAACAATCTTCCTTTATAATTTGACACAGGGTTACGCTCAAAACTGGCAGCAAGGCCAAAAACTCACTGCGACGGATAGAGTAATGTCAGCAAAATTCTCCAAATCTTTGGATTTAAGTGGGCGGATTATTGGTGTAGGAGCACATCGAGTAGGAACAGATGTAGAAGGAAAGAATCCACTTTCTCGAGCAGGTGCTGTCTACTTTTATTATAAAGATGACTTAGGCAACTGGGGGGACGCTCAGAAAGTTGTCTCTTCGGACAGAAGAGAGCAAGATAATTTTGGTACGTCATTAGCTGTTAGTGGGGGGGCTGCCATCATCGGAGCTTATAAGCGAGATGAATTGGATGAAAGAGGTCAATCGCTATATCAATGTGGCGCTGCGTATATCTTTGAGAGAGATGAAACAGGGGAATGGATAGAAAAACAAAAACTAATCGCACCTGATAAGGACTCGCTCAATTATTTTGGAGTATCGGTAGATATCTTCCAAGACTATGCTGTAGTAGGAGCCAGCTATAGAGCGTATAGCGAGAAGAATGGAAATCGTCTTCCTCAAGTAGGAGCTGTGTATATCTACCAGAGAGATACCTCCGGAAAATGGAATATCGTCCAAGAGATAACCCCACCAAATCCTGAACCATTTGCACTATTCGGCTGGTCCGTTGCAATATCCGATTCATATGTAGTGGTAGGAGCTTACAAGGAGGATAATGGAGCTTCAACACAAGACAAGTTAGTTAATGCCGGTGCGGTGTATATCTTCAGAAAAACCAATGAAGCTACTTGGGAATATGACTCTCGGCTGATCGCCTCTGATAGAAGTTCCGGAAGTTGGTTCGGTTGGGATGTCGCTGTGAGCGGGCAATACATGTTGGCAGGTGCCCCACAAGACCCTTATGGGATGAGTCCCCAAGAGCAAAAAAACAAATCCGGTTCCGCCTACATATTTAAAAAATCATCGAATGGCAATTGGGAAGAAATCAAAAAGCTAAAGGCACCTGACTGGGCAGAGGAGGCATCTTTTGGATATGCGGTAGACCTATCCGGTGACAGAGTATTGATTGGTGCACGTTGGGAAGACTTTGACGCTAACAATACGGAGAAACTTAATAATGCCGGTGCCGCATATCTATACCAAATAGATAATCAAAAAAAGTGGCAATTCACAGAAAAAATAACACCCGAAAAAAGACATGTAAATGATTGGTTTGGATTTTCTGTCGCGCTAGATGAAGATGAAGCCCTCATAGGAGCATTTTCTGATGATTATGATGCTATGGGAGATCATTTTGTCAATGATGCCGGAGCTGCCTATGTCTTTAGTTCAACCGTTTCAACCTCCCTGACTAAAAAAACCAAGCCAATAGATAGTATGTCATTATTTAGTCCGAATCCCACATCAAATACGGTTTATATCTCCGGAATCCCCGGTCACAACTATCGCATATGGATTTATGATTTGACAGGTAATCTCCTCCTTTCCCATGAATATGAGTGGAATGCATCCATCGATTTTGGTATGCTGTCATCAGGTATTTATTTGGCCTACTGGACAGATGATATGGGAAATAAAAAAGTTCAAAAAATTATCTTGTCAAAATAGATTTTGAAGAGCAGCTGCTGATTTTTATTAAGGGATAAAATTCCAAACAAATCCCCATTTGTACAAATAAGTGACTTGTAGCTTGTTTGCTGGGAGAACATTACCCGCATCATCGTATCCAAACCCATCCAGGTCCTTCCCCACCCGGTATATCGTACCGTACAGGCTCAATCTATTGGGCAGATCTAAGAAGACAAGCGCTCCAGCGCCAATTCCCCCTGAGGATTTATTTAACCCGGGGCCTTCTGAATTATTCCCCAGCGGTTGGACATAAGGAATACCGAGGGCAATTTTTAAAGCATAAGACGGGATATCCTTGTCTTCTGCATTCAACTTCATTTCATACCCTCCATAAAGCATAAAGTCAAGGAAGGATAAATTAATTTTTCGTCCCCATTTATCCGGATCCTCTTCTCCTTTAACAAGGAAAGAACCCAGTTCAGCACCCAAGAAAAAAGGATATTGTACTCGTGGTATATACTGTCCGAATAAAGTGGCACCAACACTCAATGGATACTTCAACGTCTGGTTACAATCAAATGCCCCAATATGTAGGCCTCCCATCACATCCCATTTTGTACCCGGAATACTCATGTCCAGCTCTTTGTCCATAAGTCCTTGTGCCTCTCCATGAGAAATTAACCCAAAAAAAAGAATAAAAACCAAGGGGAATAACAATAGCTTCATGGTATAGTACTTTTTACTTTATAGAATTAAATCATTAACCATCGGAGCCTCAGGAGGACTGCAAAAACACTGCCGTTTCACTTTAAAGCCAACTCCCCTAAAACGTCCAATTGATGAGGTAGTCAACGAAGAGGAAGGACACGCCTTTTCCCATGGATGATCGAGAAGATTACCTCCGCTCAACTCAAAGGAATGTAACAACTGAATCCTAATGCTGTATAACAACAGGCACTTGTTGTTCGCCCTTATCAGATTGAATCTGCAGATAATACATACCGGCACTTAAAAGACCTACATCCAAAGATATTTCCTTTGGTATATCTGTATTGTATTCTTTGTGTATGACGGGATGTCCATTCGATTGGATTAAATTAAGTGACAATAAATCCACATCCTTGAAAGTAGCAGGCAGTGAAACCTGTATTACCTGATTGGCAGGATTGGGATAAATATGGGCATAAGACGAATTGTTATTGTAACGATCATTAAATCTCACTTCGCGGATTCCCGAATAGGTATAACTGCCATCCACATTGACCATCTTTAGTCGGTAGTAAAAAGTCTGCACATCCCCTTCAGGTGAATACACCTCCTTGTCTGTATAAAAAAAGCTGTTTATCGTTTTGTTTTTTATGAGCACTGGCTGGCTTTCTATCCGTGACCAAACTACCCCATTGGTACTGCGTTCGACATCGATGTAGTCCGCATTTTCATCTACGATTGCCGTCCAATTCAATTTGGCATCTGTGTCTCCGGAGCGAATGGCATCAAAACTCAACAATTTAAACACCAACATAGCAAGTCCATTAATCTCTTGAGTATAATCCATGCCATTTACATTAATATTGAGATCCGTCGTAGGATCGAATCCCACTTCACAAATTTCAAAATCCCATGGGGCGCCTGCCGTATTATTGATGGTGACATCCATTTCACATATAGTCTCCCATCCATTTTGCGTCCAATCATTCGGAAAGTTATAAGGCACGTTATTGGCATAAAAAGCCTGAAATTCGAATCCGTTTTTAACTTTTTCAACATCGGACTTAGCAATGTCATAACCAAATTGATCAATGGTAGAAGATAAATCTGCGTCTGCACTATTATCCCATTTGATACCAAATACTATGTCTAACACAAAATCAGTGGTCTTAGGCGGTGTTGAAGTAGTATCCCTCATATCCACCGCTACACGACTAGAATTGACTTTAGATGTTCTGATCTCAAAGTGCCAATCAAGAGGAGGCTGAGCTACTGCAGTAAAGATTACAAGGAAAAAGCAGATTAGAGTAATTATATTTTTCATCACTAATAAATTTTAAAGTGTTTAAGATGGGTTTAAAAGTATTAAGGTAATTGTTCTGTTCTTATATTATTAGGTGTACTAAAGCCGACAACCAACAACACTTTTACTTTGTCATTGCCCGCTCCATTGTATTTGACGTCTCCATCCATATTGATATCTTCGTCCAGATACCCTGAAACTGTATTATTTGGTGTGCTAAATCCAACTTTAACCAGGATTTTGACCTTATCATTGGATCCACCGTTGTACTTGACATTATTATTTCCATTGGCATTGCCCATCCACATTCCCCAGTTTCCTGACCCCAAATCCTTCATTGGATCCGTTCCCCAAGCTTGGCCGGATCCGGAAGTAAAATCATACGTAGCTCCCGAAGAAAGAACTTGGGAGGTGGGTGTCATAATTCCCAAGTGATTTCTGTGACGAACAGCGACAAAGGCCTCTTGAGGTGCATCCTTTAGCCATATCGTTTGATTGCCATCCAAATCTACTACTTGGCTGTTTTTATCTACAAATACAGAATATTCTTTAAGGACAGAAGTGTTGTCCATTTTATCCCTGAGCTCTAATTTTATCCAGTCTACGATATCCGCATTTGGGATCGATCCTACAGACTCCCCGGTACCATAGGGTGTATTTAAGGGAAGGTATCCTCCAGAATTCAAATCCGTCTTCATAGTTCCCCCGGAGTATGGGCCTTGTAAAAAGACCTTAAGATCTGTAAATTTACCAAAGAAGTTTTGGCCGGTAAGATCCATATCTTGGGTAAGATCGGCTGTGACGGTATTAGCTACATCATCTCCTGCCGAACCGTCAAAATGCCAGTCTGCACCGTAGTAAGCGGCTCCGCTCAAACTCGACTCTGTGCCATTGATATCTCCATCGACATAAGTGCCTACTATACTTCCCTCAAGTCCGGTGATATCAGTGACATCTGCTGTCCAATATCTAGATATCCAAGCATCTGCATCCATGAGCTTATTGGGGTGATCTGCATCCGTAACATTGACCCCGATGCTGGCACTCGCTCCAAAACTGCCAGCTGTAGTACTTACACTCACAGGAGAGTAATCATTGACATCACCTACAGGATAATCAAATGATCCCATCCCGGTATAATTCTTGACCATCTTTCCCGTACCATCAGCTTGTACATAACGGATAGCACTTTGTCCGGATACCGTAGCGGCATCTTCTAAGGTCAAATTATTCGTTCCTATGACCAACTTATTGTCATCTGCAGCAAACTCGATCCCATTACTCACGGTCAAATCATCAGATAGAAGCACATCAACATTCGCATCTTTATTCACTTTCAAAGTGGCAATACCATTTCCTGCGGAAGTAATATTGGTCGGTGTAGATCCAACGCATTCTATCGTAGAACCCGCAGCAGTCGTAAGTGTCGCTGAAGCCCCATTGAATAAATCCTTTTTTACTTTTAGCAGCGCAGTACCGGCTAGTTCAAGTGTACCCGAATTGTTTTGCACATCCGCGTTAACGGTAAGCACTGCACCTGATTGGACAATGATCGTCGCACCTTCATTCACTAATTGGGCAGAGAGGAAGTGGGGTATTGCCAAGGCAAAAATCAGAAAACCAAATAACAATTTCTTCATATTCAAACGCATTTATTATTTTATAGAGTAAAGATAAATCATTTCGTTCATCTATTCCTTTTTTGATGATATTTTTTTGACGCCTACCCTCATACTTGGGGATACTGTATGCTGACTCATCTTCATGGCTTCAATTTCTCTTTTCTGTTTAAATAGCATGGCCTTCATTATTTCAATATCCTGTCTATGCTTGCGAATAACATCATAAAGCCCCTCAATGATTCGCTTTTGTCTTTGAAGTTGCTCAGCCACATTTTCTGTCGGAGTGGGCTCTGAATACCCTCTAATACCGGACCTATCCCCATTTTGCTCCTCCACCATTGTATATGTGATTGGATCTGAAAGCGTAGCATGGGTAATAACTTCAGGCTGCGCCCACCCATAAAAACAATAACCTACAAGAAGCATCCCGATAAACATGTGTGTCTTATATGGCATGATGTGTCTCATTTGGATTTAATAATGCTTATATTCATTCCAAAGATACATCACTTTTATGTTGATACAGAGTCGAAATGAGTAAATGGAAGTTTTTAGTTAGTAATTGGTTATAGCTCCCTTTAAAAAATAAAAAAGGGAGGCTTTTGGTGCCCTCTATACCTTGTTGCAACAGTGGATGATATAGTGTATTTGGTATGAAATGGCCGACCTGACTCCTCTAGCCAGGACAAAAAGAGAAGAGATGTAACTTTTCGTAGGGCTAGAACGTAATGGAAGTGAATCAACCATTTCATACTAAACAAAAAATTAAATCCATGAAAAAAATAATCATATCCGGGTTACTGTACACTTTATTCTCCGCTGCAATCTTTGCCCAAGATTCAGGCAAAAAACCGGACACAACAAGAATTCAATTGGGTAAATACCAAATGATCATCGTAGAAGAACAGGATGGAAATACAACCATTAATATGAAATCTGAGAACAAAGACGGGACCGTAAAAGAAAAAACTTTTCGAACCGATACGGATAGTGATGGCAACCAAATCATAATATCAGAAGGAGACGACGGGACAAAGACGATACGAATCGAAGAGGAGGTGGAAGATGTCCAGGATGAAATAAGTGACCGACTAGACGAAGCGCAAGATAAACTCGAGGATGCACAAGACCGATTAGAGGACAAAATGGAGGAGCTCAATGAGCGTATGGAGGCAAAAAGAGAAAAACTAGAGCGTAAAACCGAACTCAAAAAACATAAGAATAAGCACAAAAAACTTGTCATCACAAAACACAAAAAGAAATATAAACTATACTCCAACTGGGGAGGTTTATCCGTGGGATATGAGACTTTTTTAGATAAAAATAATACTATCACAGATGCTGAATTGTTCAATACCGATAGGAGTTACAGCCTTCGATGGGAGTTTTACCGGTTGTCTATGCACCTAGGCACTCCTTATGCGGCGCTTACTTCCGGTCTATCCTGGGGCGGTTCTTATATTCCCCTTAAGGACAATGCGCAGCTTGAGTCCGATGAAAATAAAACCTGGATCACCAAAGATGCCACCCGGTCCTACTCTAAGAACAAGTTGGTATACACGTATTTGGAAGTTCCGGTTTTCTTAGAATTGTTTACCTCCACCAAAAGAAAAAGCAATCTCCGGATATCTGCCGGTCTCATTAACAAATTCAGGCTAAATTCCAAAGCTAAATATGAATACACCAAGGAGGGGAAAGACATCTCTACTACGGTTAAAGATGACTTTAACCTCTTCAAATACTCACCGGAGCTAAGTGCTCGATTGGGATATAAAGGGGTGGGAATATTTGCGAATGCGGCAATGGCCCCATTCTTTAAAAAAGATAAAGGACCGGAAGCTAAAACTTTTACCGTAGGCTTAAATTTCAGCTTTCCGGTAATCAAGTCAGGTAGAGCATATAGGGGGTAAACCCACCCCCCACTCCCCTCGAGAAATTCTCTCTTTCAATCCACTTCCTGAGCAAAAGAGCCGGGCAGTGGACTCGAGCACTCTGTGAAAGACTTGAACAAAGTGACTTGGTAAGTTTAGAACTCGCACATTTTGCAGTTGCCTTACAAGACACTGTGCCATCCGGGTAAATGTAAAGGTCTTAGGGATAATAATTTTCTATTGTCAGAAATGTCAATAGTTTACTTATAACGGGTTATTTTGAGCCGGTACAATAGTATCGGCTCTTTTTTTAATTGCCCCTTTCCCCCTCTATTATTGGCGTTCGAAGGTTATTTGTTTTCTCCTCCTGTATGAAATGGTTACTACTCGTGCCTTTGAGGGAGGGCTGTAAATCAGAAGACAGCTAATTCACGGAGGTTTGGAATGAAATCAGATCAAATTCCCTTACTAGAATACATAATTAGCAATACCTTTTAGACCTATCCGAAGATCTAACCCCATCGACATTCATGGTATGTCAAAAGGGATGTCGACCCTTAAGGAAATGCATTGGAAATTCAACTTTCAACTTGGTAGTACAAAAGCGCATTTGTACTGCACATGATGGATCCTCTGAGTTATTCTTCATCTCCTTTCAATTTAATACCGGTCTAATGGGAACCATTTCATACTAAAAATGCTTTGTATTAAGAACTTTAAAAAAACAAACATGATTTTTAGTGTGCATGAGTATCAAACAGAGATAGAATTAAAAAAAATTATTTGAGCGCAAAGCGGCTCCTTAGATATAGAAAATATATAATGCATTTAAATCTAATTATTAGAAAATTTTAAAGATATGAATTACGATGTGATTATTGTAGGCTCAGGTCCAGGAGGATATGTTTGTGCCATTCGATGTGCCCAACTCGGGATGAAAACCGCCTTAGTCGAACGATATAGCACTCTAGGGGGTACTTGTCTCAATGTAGGATGTATACCTTCCAAAGCCCTATTGGACATGAGTGAGAAGTATCATTTTTCAACTCATGATTTTGCTTCGTTTGGTTTTGATGTATCGGGCTCCATTTCGATTAATTTTGGACGTTTTATTGAGAGAAAAAATCAAGTCGTCCACCAGATTACCTCGGGTGTTGATTTTTTGATGAAGAAAAACAAAATTGACCTACTGAAGGGGTATGGGCGTTTTGTCGATGATCACACACTGGAAGTTCAGGGAGAAGATGGAACAAAGAACCAATATACTGCTAAAAATTTCGTCATTGCCACCGGCTCCAAACCTGCAACTTTACCTTTCATTACTATAGATAAGAAGAGAGTCATCACGTCCACAGAAGCGCTTTCTCTTCCAAAGCTTCCCAAAACCATGATCGTTATTGGCGGGGGTGTGATAGGTGTAGAGCTAGGTTCGGTGTATGCCAGATTGGGGACAGAGGTCACCATCATAGAATACATGGATCGACTTCTTCCGGGAATGGATAAGGATATCGGCAAAGAAATGGGACGAGCTTTAAAAAAACTGGGCATAAAGGTGATGACCAAAACAGAAGTCACTGCGGTGAAGGGGAAACCCCGCTCTGTAGAAGTCTCCTATAAGAACAAAAAAGGAGAAGAGGAAAGCATGAAGGCGGAATATTGTATGGTATCTGTCGGTCGACGCCCATTTACAGATGGACTTGGGTTAGAGCATACTTCAGTAGAAAAAGACGATTGGAACCGGATCAAATCAGATGATGATATGCGGACGACTGCCGCACATATCTTTGCTATCGGGGATGTGACTACCGGCCCTATGCTTGCCCATAAAGCAGAGGAAGAAGGAGTCTATGTCGCCGAATTGTTAGCTGGACAAAAACCCCACATCCAATACAATTTAATCCCTCTTGCCGTCTACACTTCTCCTGAGGTCGCTTCTATAGGATATGGAGAGACGGCATTAGCTGATCAAAACATCCCTTTTAAAACAGGGAAATTCCCTTTTAAAGGCAATGGCCGAGCGGTAGCGAGCAGTGAAGCCAACGGTTTTGTGAAAGTATTAGCCCATAGGGATACAGATGAGATTTTGGGGGTTCACATCATCGGGCCCAAAGCTACAGAAATGATTCACGAAGCGGCCATCGCGATGGAATTCAAAGCCTCAGCGGAAGATATTGCACGCACTTGTTTTGCCCATCCTACAGTAAGTGAAGCCTTCAAAGAAGCGTGTTTGGCGGCAACTGAGGATAGAGCCATCCACATGTAGAATTAAGGATATTGACTGAACTATCGATAGCTTCAATCTGTCTAGTATTCTCATTAATGTCCATCAAGGGATTAATGGGGTAATGTGCTGATGATAGGATGTGCTAATGTGTTAATGATATAATGGGGTAATGTGCTGATGTGATAATGCGCTAATGATATAATGGGGTAATGATACCAATGCTTTGTGCTTACCACTTTCTTGTGCGATAAGGATATCTCTTTTCATAGAGATCTCGGATATAAGACTTCATTTCATCTCTCAGATTCTGGATATTGTCTCCCTCGGCAGCCGATATCAGAATAACTTTCTGTTTATAGGACTGTTCGACATGTGTTATCAAATCAGTCGTCAGCTCCAGTTTTATCTCCGGTTCCAGGTAGGCATCAAAATTGCGCGATGTATAAAGATCTGATTTGTTTAGAACGATCAGAGTAGGTTTATCCGCCGCCCCGAGCGCTTGCAATGTATCATTGACCGTTTGCATATGGCTTTCAAACTGAGGGTGAGCCACATCCACTACATGAACAAGAATGTCGGCTTCTTTGACTTCATCGAGGGTAGACTTAAAGCTCTCGACCAAATGATGGGGTAACTTTCGGATAAAACCAACTGTATCTGACAGAAGGAACGGCATGGCATCCCACACTACCTTTCTAACTGTCGTATCCAAGGTAGCAAACAATTTATCTTCCGCAAAAACTTCGGACTTGCTGAGGAGATTCATAAGAGTAGATTTACCTGCATTGGTGTATCCCACGAGTGCCACTTTTATAAAATCCCCTCTAGACTTGCGTCGAGTTTGACTTTGCTGATCAATTTTTTCAAGCTTTTTCTTGAGTTTAGATATTTTATCACGAACGATTCTTCTGTCAGTCTCAATTTCTTTCTCCCCTGGACCACGCATACCGATTCCCCCTCTTTGGCGTTCGAGGTGTGACCACAATCCACGCAATCTAGGCAAAAGATATTGCATCTGTGCGAGTTCAACCTGGGTCTTCGCTTGAGCTGTCTGCGCTCTGGAAGCAAAAATATCTAAGATAAGAGTTGTCCGGTCGATGATTTTTCTTTCGAATTGTTCTTCGAGAATACCCATCTGCTTTGCACTGAGATCATCGTCAAATATAACCATATCGACCTCAGGATGAGATTCGATAAAGGACTTAATTTCTTCCATCTTACCTTTGCCGACATAGTATCTAGTATCCGGCTTGGGCAGTCTCTGTACAAATCTTCGAAGTGTAGAGGCTCCCGCTGTCTTTGCCAAAAATGCCAATTCATCCAAATATTCCTGTACAGTCTCTTCCGTCTGCTGTCCTTGGACCAAACCGATCAAGACCGCGTATTCCGTTTTTTGTTTTTTTTGTGTTTTGGTATTTTTAGAACCGAGGTCCCATTGATGATTCTCCATATGCATGATTAATTTCAGTACAAAGGTACACGGTTATACCGGAATCCTACCGGAGCGCAAAGGAAAATACTTACCAATACTGTACATTAAAGATATCGCTAAGCTTACTAATACCCTATTTGCAATAAATCTCTAAGAAACTAGAACCACATAGTCCTTTTCCCCTTCTTTATACTATGTCATGAGCTAAAGAATACAATTACGTGCTGGTATATCATCCCTATTTATATAATCTACAAGGTTTCCTCTATGTCCATTCCTGCAAAATAAGAAAGCTTTGGATGGAACTATTTCAAAACAGAAAGAAAAAAAGTAGTACGGTAAAAGGGGAGATTCCAAATTTGATGTATCTTTGCCGTCCATTTCAATTTTCACGCAAGTGAAACACATAAATGGTCGGTTGGCCGAGCGGCTAGGCAGCGGTCTGCAAAACCGCGTACGCCGGTTCGAATCCGGCACCGACCTCCGACCGGGCTCTTACTCCAGATGTGAGTGAGGGCCTTTTTTTATTTAATCTAGAGCACTTGATTAGCGGAACCCAGTACTACATGGTCAGATCAGGAGAGTACAATTTGACCTAATTTATCCGATATAATTTTTCTTTGTTCCAAGAGTACCTTATGCAGTTTGAGCAACCTGGGAATCCGCTCCAATGCTTCCGGATTAGCTTCACTTTGGCGGATGGTGGCTTGGTTTTGTTGGATGAGGTGTTCTATTTTTTTGAGTTTAAATCTCAGAACTGTCCGAAGTGTCTCTTTGACAAAGTTATCCTCAGGCGCCTTCTGACTATGCATATATATTTGAAATTTTTCCGACCAATTGTCGCTGTAACGGTACGGCGTAATAGAACAATCAATTGAAAATCTTTGGATATCCGGATCGGGATGATTGAGAAAATATTCTTGTGATGGAATCTGGTCACTTTCCAAAATTTCATAACAATGCTGCAGAATCTTATTAAATAGAGGCTCTTTAATGGTATGCTTCACATCATGAATAGATTCCAAAATATACTGGAATACGGTAATTTCCTCGTCCGGCAGATATATCTTGTCGGGAAACTTTACCAAAAGAGCTAACAAGGCTTTTTCTTGAAAATAATCTACATCCTTGTCGCTCTTTTGAAGGGGAGCATTGCGCCTCGTAGTTTGGGAAGGGATTTGGGAGGAAGGGAGATGTTTTTTCTTCTTTAGACGAGTAGCAATCGCCGTCTTGAGTTCCTGAAGCAAGACAGATTCATCCATCTGTGTAATTTGAGCACAGGATTGGACATATAGTGTTCTTTTCAAAAGTTCGGGAACTACGGCAATACTGGAGACAATGTCCTTAATGACCTGAGCCTTCATAATCGGATTATCCCCAACCTCTTGAAGCAAGTGTTTGGTTTTAAATAAAATAAAATCCTCCGCTTCCTCCTCTATATATTTTCTAAAGGCTTCTGTACCTACTGATTTGAGGTATCCATCCGGATCCTCTCCTTCAGGCAATGCAACGATCTCCACGTTGAGCCCTTGCTCCAACACGATATCTACTGCTCTCAAAGCCGCCTTTAAGCCTGCAGGGTCACCATCAAAAATCATTTTGACATTCTCACTATATCTCTTGATAAGCCTCACCTGGCCATCGGTGAGAGAAGTGCCGGATGCTGCTACGACATTGCGAATTCCATTTTGATAAAGGGTAATGACGTCTGTGTAGCCCTCTACGATAATACACTCTTTGGATTTGCGTATGTTTTCTTTGGAAAGATGCAAACCATAGAGGAATTTGCGCTTATTGTATAATTCTGTTTCCGGGGTATTAATGTATTTTGGAGCTTTGGGGTCTGCCCCCAGGGTTCTCCCAGCAAACCCAATCACCCTACCACTAATACTGTAGAGACTAAACATAACTCTATTGCGGAAAAAATCCCGCTCATACTGATTGAGTAACCCCGCCTCCTTAAGTTTATCCAACTTATAGCCCTTCTGCTTAGCCAATAGGACAAGCCCGTCCTTCTGGTCCGGGGCAAAACCAAGTCCAAATGCATCAATCGTCTCTTGTCTAAACCCTCGTTGTGTGAAATACCCCATTGCTACACTTTTCCCAAAATCGGTATTCAGCTGATCTCGATAATACTTCTGTGCAAATTCATTGATGATGTAGAGACTCTCCAATTTTTCAATTTCCTCCTTGCTCTTAGTACTTGAAAAAGTTTCTTCCAATTGGATATTGTACTTTTTGGCGAGCAAACGGATAGCCTCTACAAAAGAAAGATTGTCGTGCTCCATTAGAAACTGAACACTACCGCCTGCCCGACCGCAACCGAAGCATTTATATATATTCTTAGAGGGACTCACTGTAAAAGACGGTGTTTTTTCGCTATGAAAAGGACACAGTCCTATCATATTCACCCCCCTGCGTTTGAGCGTCAAGTAATCAGATACAACCTCCTCAACTTGCGCAGTTTCTAATACTTCCTCAATTGACTTTTGACTTATCATGTTTTTCTTAATTCCTAAGACAAAGATACAATGCACAATCGACTATGATACAGAAAACATAAATCCTTCCTAATTCTAATAGTCCACGAATCTATCTAACATTAAAAATAACCCAAGTCGATAAATAAAACCTCTCCACTAAATTCTTGAACTGTGCCCCAAAGCGTCCCATCCTTATTCGACATAAAAGATACCGATATATAGAAATCAAACAAGATGAAAGTATAGTGCGGTAATATTGACCTTTTATCACAAAATTCAATTAGTTATGCATTATGAAAAAAAAAATGTAAAAAAAAATTCATTTTTTTTTGGTTCGTCAAAGGAACTTACCCTATATTTGTATTATCAAAGGAGAAATGAATAGTTTTTCATAAAAATTTAGGGTGTTCTCATAGTGTGTTCAGCCCCATTGCCCCTCTCAAGGGCGATGGGGATTTTTTTT